>NZ_JAKOEM010000023.1:0-66122 GCF_022321465.1 Ruegeria alba
TCGGCGTGAAGAGCCGAGCAGGAAGACTTCAGCCGCTATTTTCGCCGCGCTTACACATCGACTTTTTCAACAGCATCCGGACAGAGCTACCGTTGACACTCCTAAATCGAACGGTCGCTACGGGCGACCAACATGTTGACTGCATGAGCTCAGTCTAGGCATATTCTTTTACCATGTTTCTCATTACCTCAAACTCCTTTAACCACTGCTCTGTCCACATGATGTAATGCTCGCCTGACTTCTCTGAATCATCATAAAACTCATCAAGCCAAGCCCGTGCCCATCTGAAAGGCTTCTCTAAGAAATCTTCTATTTCATCAAAGCAGCGTTCGCCGACGTCAAATTTTTCCATATCAATGCCTCGCTGATTCCACTTGGCAGCTATGAGCCGCCCCATCTCCATTGCAAACGGATGAAGCTGCCCATCACCAAACACTCGTTGTAACTTCTGACTTCGCTCCGCTGTCTCAATCTGAGATGCTACAAACAACATTGCTTCTAGCGAAATAAGCCGTTTGTGGGCGAAACGTTCCAGTTTTCCGATCGGTATCTCTAGCTCCGTTGCATCTATCCGATTTGGTGAACCAGAAGACGGACCTCCATCCAAAACAAGCGCCGAATACATGTTCTCTGCAAGTTCTTCGTTGCGGGATTTCTTTACACCAAAGAGCTTGTTGGTGAACCAATTCATGCGACTCTCCTTCAATCAAACAAAGCATCGCATAAGGCTGCCGCCTGCGCTTCTTGTCTCGGTCCCATCATTGCCTCTCCTCCCACCCTTCCGAGGCATTGAATCAGCGACCGACGCCTCGATCAAGCCGGAGTTTTTCAACAGAATTGGCTCGACGCCGACCTTAATCGCGCCAGAGGTCAAGAAACACAAAGGGCCGGGGAACTATTGCGGAGGCGGCCCTATAGACATTTGCTTTCCGCAAGCCCCCCGCAGCCTCACAGCCCCTTGGGATGGGTCAGGAACTCTTCGATGATGTGATCCGGCGCCTTGGTATAGTCGCCCACCCGGCTCACCCCCTGACCGGTCAGCCGTTTCAGGTTCACGGCCATCTCGGCCATCTTCACCGCGATCGGGATGCCATTGACCACCGGTGCCCCGTCGATCTGATGGTCGTGGAACTGCGAGAACAGCAGCATCGGGATGCCGCCGCCGGGGATCAGCACATCGGTGCCCGCCGCCACCAGCGGCCAGCCCTGTTCCTCGAACAGGCGCTTGACTTCGGCGGCCTTGTCCGCATTGCCATAGGCGCCGAGGATCTGCCCCGGCTCGAAGGTCATCGCATGAACGCCAGAGACCCGCTCGCGCAGCCCG
Organism: Ruegeria alba; assembly: GCF_022321465.1. Lineage (NCBI taxonomy): Bacteria > Pseudomonadati > Pseudomonadota > Alphaproteobacteria > Rhodobacterales > Roseobacteraceae > Ruegeria > Ruegeria alba. The sequence goes on from NZ_JAKOEM010000023.1 coordinate 1,325, forward strand.
TATTTACCGATCTGGTGATGGAACCACGGGATGAAGCGCGGGTTGATGGTGACGATCCCCAGCCGCTGGCCCATCTGGCAGCACCACAGCATGGTCGCCTCGCCGAGGCCAATCACCGGGATATCCACAACCGAGCGCGCCTCATAGAGGCCCGCATCCTGGAAATGGCCGACAATGAAGGCGTCATAGCCCTCGCGCTCGGCCCGGATCGCGTTACAGATCATCTCGCGTGCGCAGCGGAACTCCACCAACGGATGGGCATAGCTGTCAAACGGCGTGATCCCCCGGATGTCGACCTGCGTGCCCGGCGCCGACACCGCTTCCAGATGCGGCCCCAGCATGTCCCAGTATTCCGCCCCGTTCTCGTAATCCACATAGCTCTGATACCAGAGTTTCATCGCCTTCCTCCCTGACCCGCATCGGTGCAAGCTTTGCGTGTGCACCTGCTTCTTTCTGGTTCAAAATACTCCGGAGCGCGAGGCGGAGCCTCGCAAGACATCACCCCGCAAAGGACCAGATCGTCTGAAGCGCCCCGTCCAGCGCCCTGCCCTCTTCATCCTGCAAAGCCGCCTCGCGCAGGCGGCGCACCCAGTCGGCGGCATCGGCCCGCCCGGCAACCAGTTCGGCCCCTGCGAGCACATGATCGAATTTGGACAGGCCGCGCGCATGGGTGTCCGAATACCCCTTGATCAGCCTGCGGCATCGCAACAGTTCCACCGCCAGATCATAATCGGTCCGCCGCGCCATGGCCACGCGGTCTAGCCATGCCTCCAGATGCGCCTGCTCCTGTGCGTGGCGTAGGGTGCGGCGGCGATAGCCGCGCAGCCCGGCCAGCACGTAAAGCTGAAGAAAACCACTCACCCGGTCGCTGCGGATACGGCGGCCATGGCCGAACCAGCGGTCCAGCCGCGCCATCCAGCGCGGAGAAGCCGCCACCCGAGCACCCAGACCTGCCGGCAGCATCGAGGATATCTCCTCGGCGCGCGGGTGCAGGAACTCGGTCACCTGCATCCCCTGCCGGGGCCCCCGACCCATTTCAGCATCGATGCGATTGCGCCGGGCAGCACGCGTCTTGCGACCTGCCACCCGGATCACATCGTCATAGGCCATCGCATTGGCGATGTATTTGGCCGCCTCGCGGGTCAGTTCATGACCCCGCGCGGGATCGTCCATCCGGACCAGTGCAAACAGCCGGTCGAGATATTCATCGCCATAGGCGCAATCCTGAAAGTCGACGACCTTGCGCAGCCCGGCACGGGCCATCTCGCGTACGGCGGCAGGCAGGTCCTCGATCCGCACGGTCAAGGCCGTCCAAGCCGTCAGCTGTGCCGCTGGCCCTTGGACGGCAGGCTCTGCATGCGTTTCCACCGCGACTGACATCTCTGGCTGGGTGGGACCGGCCGAGACCGCTTCGAACCCGGCGGCAAAGGCGGCAAGGCTGGCCTCGACCCCCTTGCCCGAATTGCGGATCGCGGCCTCAAACGCCTCGCGTGGAAAAGGCAGGGCGCCCGATCCCGCCAGCGCGCCAAACAGGCTGGCCGAGATGACCGACCCCTTGGCGACCGCCAGCCGCTCCATATCGGCACTCAGAAACCGCTGCGCGGCGATCTCTGCGGCGGCCATCACCTCGTCGGCCTGCGCGATCCCGTTGCCCGGCACCATCTTTTCCGACACCGCCAGCGCCCGGTGTTCCGAGGCGATCAGCACGGTACGATCCGGGGTGACAAAGCCGCGCTGGATCGCCCGGCCCGCCTCCATCATCTCGGCGGCGATCAGGATGTCGACATCTCCGGCGGCGGGGGCCAGGGAAAAGACCGGCGCCGCCACACCCTCTGGCGCGATTTCGATGTAATAGATGGTGGCGCCGGTGCGCTGGGCCACGCCCGCGACCGAGGTCGCCTGTACCGCCCGGCCAGCGGCGCGGGCCACCGCCTCGATCCAGCCGGTCAGCACGCCGCCGCCCTGCCCGCCCACAGCCATGACCACCAGCTTGGTGATCGCACGGGCGCTGTCGGCGCCCTGCGGTACCATCACGCTGTCCATCCGGGTCATGACACCTCTCCGAAATCAAGCACCCGCCGGGCACGGCGCGCTTGCAGCCATGTGATGATGCGACTGCGCCAGCCTGCCAACAGCCGCTCCCAAGGTCGCGGATTGTGCACCAGGTCCGCGCGATAGAACGAAGGGCACAGAACGGCGGCATCCGCCACCTCGCCACAATTGCCGCAACCGACGCAGGTCTGGTCGATACTGGCCACCGGATCGTCACGCAGCGGGTCGTCCAGCACCTTGAGCGACAGCGAGGGACAGCCCGAAAGGCGAATACAGGCGTGATCGCCGGTGCAGATGTCGGCATCCACGCCAAAGCGCGGCGCCTCGACCCGGCGCCCCTCGCGGATCGCCTGTGCCCGTAACGGTTTCTCGCGCCGCTGCCGGTTCAGCATGCATTCCGACGAGGCCACGATCAGTTTCGGCCCGTCATAATCGGTGGTCAGCGCCTCGCGAATGGTGTCGCGCATATGGCCCACGTCATAGGTGCGGTCGATCTGGCGCACCCATTTCACCCCCACCCCTTCCAGCGCCTTGGAAATCGGGTTGCCGGTCGCCTTAGAGGGGTTCTTGGCCCGCGAGGACAGCACATCCTGCCCGCCGGTGGCCGCCGAATAGTAATTGTCCACCACGATGGCCACGCTGTCCGAGCGGTTGAACACCATGTTGCCTATCGAGGAGCTGAGCCCGTTATGCCAGAACCCGCCATCGCCGATGAACGAGACCGCCCGCCGCGCGCCGCCGCCGTCAAACGCCGCGTTCGAGGCCGGGCCAAGCCCGTATCCCATGGTCGAGCCGCCGATCTCGAAGGGCGGCAGGGCGGCAAAGAGGTGACAGCCGATATCGCCGGTGATCTGGTGCTTGCCCAGCTCCTGCTCGACCAGCTTCATCGCGGCAAAGATGGGCCGTTCCGGGCAGCCGGTGCAGAAGCCCGGCGGCCGGATCGGTACGGTCTGCGACAGGTCGGGCATCTCGGGCGGCGGCGCATTGGGGGCAATCACCTGCCCCGGCAACAGCTGCGGCGCGGTGTCCTTGAGGAAACCCGCGATCCCGTCGAGCATGATCTGGCCGGTATATTCGCCCGCCATGGGGAAAAGGCCCTTGCCATGAAGGCGCACCGGCGACCCGGCCCGGTGCAGCATCGCGGCCAGCCCCTGTTCGATGAACTCGGGCTGCCCCTCTTCAACGACCAGCAGCTCCCCCTTGCCCTTGGCAAACGCCAGAAACTCATCCTTCACCAGCGGATAGGTCACGTTCAACACATAGAGCGGGATGGCCGAACGCCCCTCGATATCGGCAAGACCCAGACGCTGGAGTGCACGGATCACGCCGTTATACATGCCGCCCTGCACCACCAACCCCACGGGCGCAGTGTCGGGGCCGAACATCTCGTTCAGCCCCTGTTCGGTGATGAACCGCTCGGCCGCAGGCCAGCGGTTTTCCACCTTGTCGCGCTCATGCTGATAGGACATCGGCGGCAGCACCACGCGGGCGAAATCGCGGCGCGGCTCTGACAGCGCGTCGCGCACGCTGAGTGGCGGGCGCTGATTGTCGGCACATGCGAACTGCCCCGTGACGTGGCAGGACCGGATCCGCACCATCAACATGACCGGCGTGTTCGACGCCTCGGACAGTTCAAACCCTTGTTTCACCGCCTGCACGATCGAAGGCAGGTTCGGGCGCGGGTCGAGCAGCCAGAATTGCGATTTCATCGCAAAGGCATGGCTGCGTTCCTGCATGATCGAGGAGCCCTCGCCATAATCCTCGCCCACGATAACCAGCGCGCCGCCGGTCACCCCCGACGAGGCCAGATTGGCCAGCGCGTCCGAGGCCACGTTGACCCCGACCGCGCCCTTGAAGGTGACCGCGCCCCGGATCGGGTAATGGACCGAAGCCGCCAGCATGGCCGCTGCCGCGGCCTCGGACGCATTCGCCTCGTACCGCACACCCAGCTCGCCCAGCAGGTCCTGCGCATCGGCCAGCACATCCATCAGGTGGCTGATCGGCGCGCCCTGATAGCCCCCCACATAGCCGACGCCGGATTCCAGCAACGCCTTTGTGATGGCCAGGATGCCTTCGCCGGTGAAGGTCTCGCCGGCACCGAGCTTGAGGTCTTGAACCTCTCGTTTGAAGGATCGTTCCGCCATCGTACGTCAGATCTCGTGGATGCGGATATTGGTGAGCATCTTGTTCAATGTCGCCAGCAAGGCATGCCTCTCAGCCGAGGAGATGCCCTTGAACATCCGGTCATGGCTGGCTCGCATATGCGGCCAGAGACGGTCATAGACCGCCCGCCCTTCAGGTGTCAGGTAGACGCGGCTGGACCTCTGATCGTCGCTATCCACCTCGCGACGCACCAGCCCATCGGCCTGCAAACCATCGAGCGCCCGTGACAAGGTTGATTGCTCGACCACAGCGTAGATGCCAAGCGTTCCGATGGGCAAACCATCCTTGGCCGACAGGATCGCCAGCGCCCGCATCTTGGCGGTGCTCAGCCCCAGCGCGGTCATCTCCTTGCGCAGGTTGGCGTTGTAGCGCCCCATGATCCGGTTCATCAGGTATGGCGCATAGCCTTCAAGGCCGATTTCGGCCAATTCCCTGAGTTGTTCGGTTTGATCGGTCGATTCGGCCATCTGGGTCTTTCGGTCGTTGCTGCCTTCAGAGTTCCCGAAATTATATGCAAATGCAAGTAAACTCGATCCCTCGGCGGCGCAACCCGCCGGTTTTGGAGCTTCGGGCTTGTCAAATCCCCCCGACCCGGCAATCACGGGCAGGCAACAACACGACCAGAGAGAGGACAGACCCACGATATGGACAAGACCTTCATCACCGAACGCGAGCTTCGTTTTGGCGACTGCGACATTTCAGGGACCGCCTATTTCCCGTCCTATCTGGATATCCTGAACGGCGTGAACGAGGAATTCTGGGCGAGCCTCGGCTTTGCCTGGCACGACATCATCTGGAACGAACGCTGGGGCACGCCCACCGTGCATCTGAGCTGCGATTTCTCGAAACCCTCATTCTTTGGCGAAATGCTGCGGTTCGAACTGGGAGTGGTCAAAGTGGGTCGTTCGTCTGTCACCGTCCGGCACCGGATCAGCTGTGGTGACGAGGTCCGCTGGTCCTCGACCCAGGTGCTGGCCGCCAGTGATCTGGACAAGCACACCTCGATCCCATGGCCCGACGCGATGCGCGCGGCGCTGGAGGCGCGGCTTACGTCTGCCGATGAACTCGGGTTCTGATCCTACATCTGCCCGGGCAGGTAGAGCGCCAGCGCCGGCACCGCCAGCAACAGCGCCAGGCGGATGATGTCGACCATCCAGAACGGGGTCACCCCGCGAAAGATGGTGCCGGTGGTCACGTCGCCGACCACGCCCTTGAGGACAAAGACATTCAGCCCCACGGGCGGGGTGATCAGGCTGATCTCGGTCACCACCACCACGACGATGCCGAACCAGATCGGGTCATAGCCCAGCCCGGTCACCAGCGGAAAGAAGATCGGCACGGTGAGCAGCAGCATCGACAGCGATTCAAACACGCAACCCAGCGCAATATAGATCGCCAGAATCACCGCCATCACCTGCCAGGGGCGCAACTCATAGGTGGTGATGAGATCGCTCAGCGCCGTTGGAAGCCCGGCGATATTGACGAAGTTGGAGAATATCCAGGCGCCGATCAGCACCGCGAACAGGCTGGCCGCCGTGATCGAGGTTTCCAGCAGCACCTCAAGCGTATCCTTGAGGGTGAGCCGGCGCCGCGCCAGCGCGATCAGGAAGGCACCCATCGCCCCCATCCCTGCCGCCTCGGTCGGGGAAAAGTTGATGTTGAGCGGCGGGACGTCGAACAGGCCGTAAAGCCCGCCGATCACCAGGAAGAACAACAGCATGACCGCCCAGACCTCGCGCAGGGCGGCCAACCGCCCGCGCAGCGGCACCCGCTCGCCCGCGGGGCCCGCCGCCGGATTGCGCCAGACCGTCCAGCGCACCGCGCAGAGGTACAGCAGGATGCCCAGCATCCCCGGCACGATACCGGCGACAAACAGCTTGCCGATCGAGGTCTCGGTCAACAGCCCGTAGATCACCAGAATGACCGAGGGCGGGATCAGGATGCCCAGCGTCCCCCCCGCCGCGATCGAGGCGGTCGACAGCGAGTCGGAATAGCCGAACCGGCGCATTTCGGGCATGGCCACCTTGGCCATGGTGGCCGCCGTCGCCAGCGACGAGCCGGAAATGGCGGCAAAGCCGCCACAGGCCACGATGGTCGCCATCGCCAGACCGCCGCGCAGATGGCCCAGAAAGGCGTTCGAAGCGGCGTATAGCTCGCGGCTGATGCCGCCCTTGTTCACGAACAGGCCCATCAGGATGAACAGCGGCACCACCGACAGGCCATAGTCCTGACTGGTGTCGATGATCAGCCGCGCCACCATCGAGATCGAGGCGCGAAAGCTGGTCTCGGTCATGAAGCCGACCATGCCGACAAAGCCCATGGCAAAGGCGATCGGAACACGCAGCAAGATCAGCGCCAGAACCGCGCCAAAGCCGATCAGGGATGCGGTCATGAGGCGCTTCCCGCAAGGCGTGGCGCCACCAGCAGCAGCACGCCCCGCACCACCAGCACCACCGCCGTGACCAGGGTCAGCAAGGCAATGAACCAGCCGACATAATGCAGCGGCAAGCGCAGATATTCCATCACATCCCCATAGGATCGCGACCGTTCGGCCAGGTCATAGACCCGGCTGGCGGGCCAGAACAGGATGATGCCGCAGAACAGGCAGACCGCCGCGTCGCGCCAGCGCGACAGGCGCAGGCGGTGGAACGGGCCGTCCAGCAGATCGACGCTGACATGGGCGTTCCGGCCCGACAGCACCGGCATCACCGAAAACACCATGACCGCCATCAACAGCCGCGTCAGATCGGCGGCCACCTCGATGGGCGCGTTGAAGATCGAGCGCAGCAGCACATCGGCAAAGGTCATCACCATCAGCACGAACAGCGCCGCCGAGGCCAGCAGCCCCGGCAGCCAGACCGAAAGAGAAAGAACGCGTTTCATCATGATGTCATATTATCAGACCCGGCGCCGCACCCGCGCGGCGCCGGTCCTGCCGCTCAGTTGGCGGCCATTTCGGCCTTGACCATGTCATAGGCGGCCTGGGCATCGACGCCAGCGGCATCAAGCTCGGCCAGCACCTTGGCGGTCACCTCGGCGGCGATGGCGGCGAATGCCGCCTGATCCTCGGCCGAGGCCTCGACGATCTTGGCGCCCTCGGTACCGCGCGTCGCCTCATAGGCGATCATGTCGGACTTGTCCCAAGCAGCGCCCGCCATGCGGCTGGCCGGTTCGCCGAACACCTTTTCATCCAGCGCCGCCTGCACGTCGGCGGGTAGGCTGTCAAAGGTCTCCTGGCTCATGATGATGGCGAATGAGCCGCGATAAAGCCCGCCGGGCATGTCATAGAGGTTCTTGGCCACTTCGTTGAGCTTGAAGCCCACCCGCTCGCCCACGTTCATCGCCACCGCGTCGGCAGCACCCGATTCCAGCGTCTCATAGACCTTGGGCGCGGGCACGTTGATGCCCACAAGGCCCAGCGCCGCGCCGACATCGCCGGCGACACCGCCGCCGATCCGGGTTTTCAGCCCGTTCAGGTCGGCCAGCGTGGCCACGTCCTTGCTGGTGTGGATCTGGCCCGGACCATGGGTGTTGAGCGCCACCAGCTTGACGCCGCGATGTTCGCCCAGCTTGCCCAGATGCTGGGTATGCACCCGCCAATAGGCGACCGAGGCGGCCTCGGCATTGCCCTCGTATCCCGGCAATTCGATCAGCTTGGTGCCGATGAACCGGCCCGGCTGGTAGCCATGAAAGATGATCGCCATGTCGGCAGCGCCGTCCTGGATCAGGTCCATCTGCGCCGGCGGCGGCGCCAGGCCAAAGACCAGCTCGCCGCTGACCTGCCCGTCGGTGGCCTCTTCCATCATCCCGATCAGCCCCGCGAAAATCTCGGTATTGATCCCATGGGTGGGCGGCAGCCAGGTGGAAATGCGCAAGGTGGTATCGGCGGCCCAGGCGGCGGCGCCGGTGCTGGCGGCCAGGATCGCGGCGGCGGCCAGCCGTGCAAAATGCTTCATGTCTTCCTCCCTCGTGAATCGGTGCGCCAGAGCATCCGGGCACCCGTTCACCGGCCAGCATCACACCCTGCTTTACCTCTTGTCAAGAAATATGAAATTGCATGTATCCCGGATCATGCCCCCTCGGCCGGGCGGTCCAGCACATCCAGCAAGGTGCGCAAAACCCCCTTGATCCGGGCGGCATCGGTATCGGCCAGCGCCGAGAGCAGCCGCGCCTCGTGCGTGCGTGCATCGGTGACAAGGCTCTCGGCCAAAGCCCGGCCTGCATCGGTCAGCCGCACCCGCACGCGGCGCTTGTCCTTGGCATCGGCCACCCGTGTCACCAGACCGCGCGCGTCCATCTGATCAACGATCCGGGTCATCCTCGACTGTTCCATCAGCGACAGTTTGGCCAGCCGGGTGATCATCATCGCGTCATTGTCCACCAAACAGGCCAGCACCCGCCATTCGGGTACCCGCAGCCCCTGCGCGCGGATATGGTCGTGAAACTGGGCGCTGGCCTCCTCGCTGGAGGCAGCCAGAAGGTACAGCAGATAGCCGGAAACAAAGGTGTCGTCGCGCGTTTCGGTCATGGGTCCTGAATTTGTCTTGACTCGATTTATATGATTTTTCATATTTCTGACAGGGAGGCGCCGAAACATGCTCACGCTGAGAATTGCGCAGAAACAGGCCGTGACCAAGCGGATTTCGGCCTTTACCCTGGTCGCGGCCGAAGGTGACCCCCTGCCCGACCATCGTGCCGGCGCCCATATCGAGGTGCAGACAGCAGCCGGGCCGCGCGCCTATTCGCTGATCGACTGGCCCGAGCGACAGCCCGGCGCCTGGCAGATCGCGGTTCAGCGCGAGGACGAGGGCGATGGCGGCAGCCGTGCCATGCATGCCCTTTCCGAGGGCGACACGATCACGGCGACCGCCCCCAAAAACGATTTCGAACTGCATCCCGGAGACAAGCCTGTCACCCTGCTGGCAGGCGGGATCGGGGTGACGCCGCTGATCTCGATGGCGACGGAACTGGCCGCCTCAGAGCGCGTGTTCACCTTTCATCATGCGGGCCGCAGCGCAGGCGACATTGCCTATGTCGACCGCCTGGCCGCTGCTTTTGGCGACCGCTACCATCCCCATTACGACGATACCGCGCCCTTGGACCTGAACACGCTGATGGCGGATCTGACCGATCACGCCCTCTACATCTGCGGACCCAAGGGCATGATCGACGCCGCCCGCGCCGCCGCCGAGGCGGCGGGTATCGCCGAGATCCATGTGGAGCTGTTCACCAATGCCGCGCCCAGCGCGGGCGACAGCGCCTTCGAGATCGAGATCGCCTCGTCGGGCCAGGTCATCACCGTCGCACCCGACCAGACCATCATCGAGGCGCTCGAGGCCGCGGGCCTCGACCCGCTTTATGATTGTCAACGCGGCGATTGCGGCATCTGCCAGACCGACGTGATCGCGGGCACCCCCGATCACCGCGACGTGGTGCTCAGCCAGGCCGAACGCGACAGCGGCAAGGTCATGCAAATCTGTGTCAGCCGGGCGCTCAGCGCGCGCCTCGTGCTGGATCTGTAAGGGAGGAAGGCATGAACGCGGACGATATCAGGGCGATGATCCAGCCCGGCCAGGTCCATCGCGATGTCTATATCAGCGATGCGGTCTATCAGCTGGAAATGCGCCACCTGTTCACCAATGCCTGGGTCTTTGTCGGCCATGACAGCCAGACCCCGAACAAGGGCGATTACATCACCACCCAGGTCGGTGACCAGCCGGTGATCATGGTGCGCCACAGCGATGGCGAGGTGAAGGTTCTTTACAACCGCTGCCCGCACAAGGGCACCAAGATCGCCATCGACCGGGCCGGCAACACGGGCAAGTTCTTTCGCTGCCCCTATCACGCCTGGAGCTTCAAGACCGACGGCTGCCTGCTCGCCATCCCGCTGAAGAAGGGATACGAGGGCACCGGCCTGTCCGAGTCGCAGAACGGCAAGGGGATGCAGGCGGTGGGCGCGGTGCACAACTATCGCGGCTTTGTCTTTGCCCGGCTGGCCGAGGAAGGCATCGGGTTCGACGACTTCTTTGGCGGTTCTCTCAGTTCCATCGACAATATGGTCGACCGCGCGCCTGAAGGCCGCGTGGAAATTTCCGGCCCGCCGCTGCGCTACATGCACAAGTGCAACTGGAAGATGCTGGTCGAGAACCAGACCGACACCTGTCATCCGATGGTGGCGCATGAAAGCTCGGCCGGGACGGCGGTGAAGATCTATGAACAGATGGGCAACCCCGAACCGCGCCCCCCCGCGATGCAGATCATCGCGCCGTTCATGAGCCCTTATGAGTTCTTCGAGGATATGGGCATCCGCACCTGGCCCAATGGCCACGGCCATACCGGCGTCAACATGTCGATCCATTCGAACTATGACGCCATCCCCGGCTATTTCGAGGCCATGGTCGAGAGTTACGGCGAGGAACGTGCCAAGGCGATACTGGATGAGAACCGGCACAATACCGTCTATTTCCCCAATGTCATGGTCAAGGCGCCGCTGACGCAGCTGCGCAACTTCATTCCGCTGGGGGCGGACCGGACGCTGGTGGAAAGCTATGTCTACCGGCTGGTCGGCGCGCCCGAGCAGCTGACCGCCATGTCTGCCATGTATAACCGGATGATCAACGCCCCCACTTCGATCGTGGGCCATGACGATCTGGAAATGTACGAGCGCGCGCAGGAGGGGCTGCATGCCGAGGGCATGCAATGGGTCGATATCCGGCGGTTGCACACCGGGCCTGAGGATTTCGAGACCGAAGCGGTCGAAAACGGCACCACCGAACGGCAGATGCGCAACCAGTTCCACGCCTGGGCCAAGTTCATGACCATGTCCATGGAGGACGCCGCTGGCGTCGCCGCCCAATGATCGAGGGGAATGCAGCAATGATCACCCGCGACGACGTGATCGACTTCATCTATGCCGAAACCCGGATGCTGGACGAAGGCCGCTACTCCGAATGGCTCGACCTCTGGCTGCCTGATGCGGTCTACTGGATGCCGCTCGACTACAAGCAGGCCGATCCGGTCAACGCCACCTCGTTCCTTTACGAGGACAATTTCATGCTGCGCCTCAGGGTCGAGCGGCTGAACGGCGAGCGGACCTTTTCGCAGAAACCCAAATCGCGCTGCAACCACGTGATCCAGCGGCCCTTTGTCGATGTGTTCGACCCCGAGGCGGGCAAGTTCCAGACCGTGACCAACATGCATTATGTCGAGACGCGGCTGGACGAACAGCAGCTTTTGGCCCTCACCGTGACCCATGACCTGGCACTGGTGGACGGCGCATTCCGCATCGCGGGCAAGAAGGTCGAGTTGCTCAATTGCGACGCCGCCTTTGGCAATATCCAGCTGCTGCCGTGAGCGCCGAGACGGTTTACGCCGCCATCGCGGCCACGGCGGCGCGCTGGCCGGACCGCCCGCTGCTTGACATGCTACCCGGCACGGCGGCGGCCTATGACATCGCGGCCGGGCCGGTCAGCTATGGCGCCTTCCTTGCGCACGTCGATGCGCGGGCCGAGGCGCTGAAACAGGCGGGGTATGGCGCGGGAATGCGGGTGGCGGTGTTGCTCGAAAACCGGCCCGTGTTCTTTGAACTCTTTGCCGCGCTCAACCGCATCGGCGCCTCGATCGTGCCGATCAACCCCGACCTGCGCGCCGCCGAACTGGAATACCTGATCGGCCATGCGCAACCGGCGCTGATCGTCGCCCTGCCCGCCCGTGCGGACGAGTTGCGCGCGGCGGCCACAGCGGCGGGTGTCACAGCCCCGGTCATCGGGGCCGAAGACACGCCACCTCCACCCCGCGCAAATGCCACCGTGACCGAGCCACGCATGGGCGAGGCGCGCGAGGCGGCACTGCTCTATACCTCGGGCACCACCGGCAACCCCAAGGGCTGCGTGCTGCCCAATGCCTATTTCCTGCTGGCCGGGCGCTGGTATGCCGATCTGGGCGGGGTCGCGTCCCTTACCGAAACGGGCGAGCGGATGATCACGCCCCTGCCGATCTTTCACATGAATGCCATGGCCTATTCCTTCATGGCGATGGTTACCGTGGGCGGCTGCCTGATCGCGCTCGACCGGTTCCACCCGTCCAGCTGGTGGGCTGATGTGGCCGAGGCGCGCGCCACCTGCCTGCATTACCTCGGCGTCATGCCCTCGATCCTGATGTCCCTGCCCGAGGGACCGCAGGACCGCGCCCATCAGGTGCGCTTCGGCTTTGGCGCGGGCATCGACCCGAAATTGCAGGCCGGGTTCGAGGCGCGGTTCGGCTTTCCCCTGATCGAGGCTTGGGCGATGACCGAAACAGGCGCGGGCGCGGTGATCGCCGCCCATACGCATGACCGGTTGATCGGCCAATCCTGTCTGGGCCGGGCCGAAGGCTGGGTCGCGGCCCGCGTGGTCACCGATACCGGCCAGGACGCCGCCCCGGACGAGCCCGGCGAACTCCTCGTCCGCAATGCCGGACCCGACCCGCGCTACGGCTTCTTCTCGCATTACGACAAGAACCCCGAGGCCACCGCCGAGGCCTGGGAAGGCGGCTGGTTCCACACCGGCGACATCGTGCGCCGCGACGCGCAGGGCCGGTTCTTCTTCGTCGACCGCAAGAAGAACGTGATCCGCCGCTCGGGCGAGAATATCGCCGCGGTCGAGGTGGAAAGCGTACTGATGCGCCACCCGTCCATCCGCGCGGCGGGCGTGGCCGCCGTGCCCGACCCGATACGCGGGGACGAGGTGTTTGCCTGCCTCTCCGTCGATGCCCCCTCGCCCGATCTAGCCCATCAGATTGCCCAATGGGCGCTGACCCAGATGGCCTATTACAAGGTTCCCGGATATATTGCCTTTGTGGACAACCTGCCGATGACCCCGACCCAGAAGATCCAGCGCAAGGCGCTGAAGGAGATGGCCGAGGCGCTGCTCTCGGATCCGGCCACGGTGACGCTGACCCATCTCAAGAAACGGCAGGTGGCGTGATGGCGCGGCCTGCCAGCTATGCGGGCGTGGCGCTGGTGGCGCCCTTCTCGACGCCCTATCAGCGCTATTCCATCGACACCGCGCATCACTGGATCGCCACCGCCCTGCGCGGCTCCTTGCGGGCGGCGGGGCTGAAGCCCGGCGATCTCGATGGCTTCCAGGTCGCGTCCTTCACGCTCTTCCCCGATACCGCCGTGGGGCTGACCCAGCATCTGGGCCTCTGCCCGCGCTGGCTCGACCATATCCCGATGGGCGGCGCCTCGGCCGGGGTGGCGCTGCGCCGCGCGGCGCGCGCGATACAGGCGGGTGACGCCGAAATCATCGCCTGCGTCGCGGGCGACACCAACCATATCGACAGTTTCCGGCAACTGCTGTCGAGTTTTTCACGCTTTGCCATGGATGCCAGCTATCCCTATGGCTATGGCGGCCCGAATGCGAGCTTTGCCCTGCTGACCGACCGCTACATGACGGAATACGGCGCCACTCGCGAGGATTTCGGGCACCTCTGCGTGGCCCAGCGTACCAATGCGCTGAAAAACCCGAACGCGGTGATGAAGAAACCGCTGACGATGGAGCAATACCTGGGTGCCCGCCCCATCGCCGACCCGATTGCGCTCTTTGACTGCGTGATGCCCTGCGCCGGGGCCGAGGCGTTTCTGGTCATGTCCGAGGACCGGGCGCGGGCGCTGAACCTGCCCTATGCCCGGCTGGCGGCCGCGATCGAGCGGCACAATGCCCATGCCGACGACCCGATCCAGCTGCGCGGCGGCTGGACGATGGATGTGGATGTGCTCTGGGATCAGGCCGGAATGGCACCGCAGGAGATGGATCTGGTGCAGACCTATGACGACTATCCGGTGATTTCGATGATGCAGATCGAGGATCTGGGCTTCTGCGCCAAGGGCGAGGCCCCTGCGTTTCTGCGCGACAAGGATCTGACCGTTGCGGGCGATTTCCCGCACAATACTTCGGGCGGGCAGCTTTCCGGCGGTCAGGCCGGGGCAGCGGGCGGCTTCATCGGCATGGTCGAGGCGATCCGCCAGGTCACCGGACAGGCGGGCGGCACGCAGGTGCCGGATGCGGAACAAGCGCTGGTGTCGGGCTTTGGCATGATCAACTTCGACCGTGGCCTGTGTTCCAGCGCCGCGGTCCTCACGACCGGAGCGCGCGCATGACCCATCCCCTGTCCCCGCCGCCCAAGAAAAACCCGCAGAAACGCTCGGTCTCGCCGACGCGCCCGCCCGAAGTGCGTTCGCGCGCGGCGCTCCACCTGACCGCCGCCGCCGCCGAGGGGCGGTTTGCCCTGCAACGCTGCGCCGACTGCGGCAAGGTGCAATACCCGCCGCGCGATGCCTGTTCGGCCTGCCTGAGCACAGACCTGCCATGGCAGGACATGGCGCCGGGCGGCACACTGATCGCCGAAACCACGGTCCAGACCTCGCCGCGCCTGTACTTTCGCGAGCGGATGCCATGGCGCGCGGGCACCGTGCAGCTCGATGCCGGTCCCACTGTGCTGGCCCATATCCATGGCGACGTAAAACGCCACGCCCGCGTGCGTGTCACCGTCCGACTTGATCAGGCAGGCCAGGGCGTGCTGGTCGGCCTGCCCGAAACCGATACCCCGAACATGGAGGACGATCCGCTGATGCGTGCCCTCTCTGCCGATCCCAAACACCGCCGTGTGCTGATCACCGATGCCCGCAGTACCCAGGCCTCTGCGCTGGCCCGCGCCCTTCAAAAGGCGGGTGCGACGATCATCTTCGCAGGCGAGCCGGAAAGCTGGCGACCTTATCCGCAACGCGCCGAACTGGAGGCTTTGGGGGTCCAGATCCTGCCGATGGATGTGACCGACACCGCATCGGTGCAGAAACTGGCGGGCGAGATCGGCGGCAAGACCGACATCCTGATCAACACCGCCCGGTTCCTGCGCCCCGGCGGGGTGCTGGACCGGGGCGATACCGGCTTTGCCCGCGACGAGCTGGAGGTGAATTACCTTGGCCTGATGCGGCTGGCGCAGGCATTCGGCCCCGGCATGTGCGCGCGTGCCTCGGACGGCGTGAATGCCGCCGCCGCCTGGGTCAACCTGCTCAGCGTCGGCGCGCTGAGTAATGCGCGCCCTTTCGGCGCCTATTCCGCCAGCCAGGCGGGGGCCTATTCCCTCAGCCAATCGCTGCGCGCCGAATTCCGGCCCTCGGGGCTCAGGGTGATGAACGTGTTCTTTGGCCCCACCGAAGAGGACGACTGGTATCAGCCGCTGCCACCGCCGCGCGTGACAGCCTCCGCCTTGGCCCGCTCGGTCGTCGACGGGCTGCAACGGGGATTGGAAGACGTCTGGTGCGGCGACATCGCCCAGGACCTGCGCGACCGCTTCCGCCGCGACCCCAAGGTGCTGGAACGCGAAATGACGCTGGGAGGAGAAGGCGCATGAGCACTCTGGCCAATCTTGCCACCCGCATCGCCAGCGGAGAGATCCGGGTTGTCGACCTGACCCACACGCTCGACCCCGATTTCCCGGTCATCATCCTGCCGCCCGAATTCGGCCAATGCGCCCGCTTTCGGATGGAAGAGATCAGCGCCTATGACCATCGCGGCCCGGCATGGAAATGGCACAATATCTCGATGTCCGAACACACCGGCACCCATTTCGACGCGCCCGCGCACTGGATCTCGGGCCGTGACCTGCCGCGCGCGGCGGTGGACGAGATCGACCCGGCCGATTTCATCGGCCCGGTCTGTGTCATCGACTGTTCTCAAGGTGCCGCGCAGGACGAAGATTTCGAACTGACCGTACCCCTGATCGAAGGCTGGGAGGCCGCCCATGGCCGCATCCCCGCCGGGGCCTGGGTTCTGATGCGTACCGACTGGTCGAAACGGCGTGGTGCCGCATACCTCAACATGCGCGAGGACGGACCGCATTCGCCCGGACCGACGCCAGAAGCGATCAGCTTCCTGATCGACCAGCGCGACATTCGCGGGTTCGGCGTCGAAACCGTGGGCACCGATGCCGGTCAGGGCAGCCACTATACCCCGCCCTATCCGGCGCATTACTACTTGCACGGCGCGGGGCGGTTCGGGCTGCAATGCCTGTCGGACCTCGACCAGCTGCCGCCCACCGGCGCGGTGCTGATCGCCGCCCCCCTCAAGATCAAGAACGGCACCGGCAGCCCGCTCAGGGTACTGGCGCTGGTGGAGGAGACATGACCCATACCGCCGTTATCACCGGGGGCAACAAGGGCATCGGCGCCGATCTGGCGCAGGCGCTCCTGGCGCGCGACTACACGGTCGTGTCGATCTCGCGCCACGCGCCCGAGGTCACCCACCCGCGCCTCCACTCGGTCGAGGCCGATCTCCTGGACCCGCAGGCGGTGGCCGAAGCCGCCGCTGAAGTCGCGACCAACCACGAGGTTACCCACCTGATCCACAATGCGGGCCTGATCTGGCCCAACCTGATCGAAGAGGCCGAGCCCTCGGACATCACCGGGCTGGCGCAACTGCATCTGGGGTCCGCCCTGACCCTGCTCAAGGCGTTTCTGCCCGCGATGAAGACGCGCCAGTTCGGGCGGGTGATGTTCAACGGCTCACGCGCCGCCCTTGGCGCACCCACACGCACCGCCTATGGCGCCACCAAGGCCGGCATGATCGGCATGGCGCGCACCTGGGCGCTGGAGCTGGCCCCCCATGGCATCACCGTCAACGTGGTGGCGCCCGGCCCGATCCTGACTGACAATTTCTGGGGCATCGTGGAAAAGGACAGCCCCCAGCAAGAGGCGCTGGCCAAGCGCATTCCCATGGGCCGCCTGGGCCGCGTCGATGACGTCACCCGCGCCTTTCTGTTCTTTTGCGATCCCGAAAACAGCTTTGTCACCGGGCAGACGCTCTATGTCTGCGGCGGGGCCAGTGTCGGGTCGCTTCAGATTTGATACGGTCCCGAAATTCCAACCTTGCCAAGGCCCGGCGCAGCGGTCACCAATGACCGAATGAACACATCACCGACCTGGGGCGTGGTGGCCACCGTCAAGGCACCCGAACACGAGATCCTGCGCTTTGCCGCCTGGCATCTGGAACAGGGGGCACATCGGCTGTTCCTCTATCTTGACGATCCCGACCCGGCGGTATTCTCGCGGCTCAAGTCACACCCGCGCATCCGGGTCTTTGCCTGCGACGAGAGTTACTGGCAGCGGCGCAAACTGACCCGCCCTGTCAAGCACCAGGCCCGCCAGACGATGAATGCCCGCCATGCCTATAACCGCGCCGATGTGGACTGGCTGGCCCATATTGATGTGGATGAATTCATCTGGTCCGAAACGCCGATTGCGACGATCCTGTCCACCTTGCCCGACGACACGCTTTGCGCCCGGATGCGCCCGATCGAGGCTCTTGCGGGCGAGGATGCGCTCTACAAGGCGTTCATCCCCGGCGGTCCGGCCCGAGACGGAATCGTGCGCCGCCTCTACCCCACCTTCGGCGCCTTTGTAAAAGGCGGCTTCATGAGCCATGTGGCCGGCAAGGTCTTTGCCCGTACCGGCATGGAAAAGGTCGACTTCCGCATCCACAACATCTTTCGCAACAAGGAAATGAACCCGCACCAGGTGGAGTTGGACACGGTCGACCTGTGCCACCGGCACGGCGCCGATTGGGTTCACTGGATCGCCGCCTATCGCTATCGCATCGCCAAAGGGTCCTATCGCCCCGACCTGGCCCCCAATGTCCCGCACGAGGCGGGCGGACTGAGCATGCACGAACTGCTGAGCGGTATCGAGGAAGAGGAAGGCGAAGCCGGTTTGCGCGCCTTCTTCGACGAGTTGAACGCAACCACCCCCGAAAGCCGGGCGCGGTTGCGGGCCGCGGGGATGCTGAAGCACCGCCCGCTCGACCTCGACGGGGCGATACGCAAACAGTTTCCCAACTAACACCCCATAGTTTCCAAAAAAGAAACAAATACCGCCAAATCCGCTGCTGCGCGCGCACCATTTGACGCTGACTGGGCTTTTTGCTATGCCCCGCCTAGCCGTTACGCGAAAAACGCGCAATCAGGTCGCACGGACCCGGCGATACGACAGACGTGCGGGCCCGAATAGTGTCCGCAAACATCGGACACTCATGACAAAATTTTCTGAACTGAACCTCAATCCCAAAGTTCTTAAGGCCATTGAAGAGGCCGGCTATGAAACGCCGACTCCGATCCAGGCAGGCGCTATCCCGCCCGCGCTCGAAGGCCGCGACGTGCTGGGCATCGCCCAGACAGGCACCGGCAAGACCGCCAGTTTCACCCTGCCGATGATCACCCTTCTGGCCCGTGGCCGCGCCCGGGCGCGGATGCCGCGCAGCCTGGTGCTGTGTCCGACACGGGAACTGGCCGCCCAGGTGGCCGAGAATTTCGATACCTATACCAAGCACCTGAAACTGACCAAGGCGCTGCTCATTGGCGGTGTCAGCTTCAAGGAGCAGGATGCGCTGATCGACCGGGGTGTCGACGTGCTGATCGCCACGCCGGGCCGGCTGCTCGATCATTTCGAACGCGGCAAACTGCTCTTGACCGGCGTGCAGATCATGGTGGTGGACGAGGCCGACCGGATGCTCGACATGGGATTCATCCCCGATATCGAGCGTATCTTCAGCCTGACCCCCTTTACCCGTCAGACGCTGTTCTTCTCGGCCACCATGGCGCCCGAGATCGAGCGGATCACCAACACGTTCCTCAGCGCCCCCGCACGGATCGAGGTCGCCCGCCAGGCCACGGCATCCGAAACCATCGAACAGGGCGTGGTGCTGTTCAAGGGCTCGCGCCGCGACCGCGAAGCGAGCGAAAAACGCGCCGTTCTGCGGGCGCTGATCGACGCCGAGGGCGAGAAATGCACCAACGCGATCATCTTCTGCAACCGCAAGACGGATGTGGATATCGTCGCGAAATCGCTGCAGAAATACGGCTATGATGCGGCGCCGATCCACGGCGACCTGGATCAGAGCCAGCGCACCCGGACGCTGGACGGGTTCCGCGAAGGCAAACTGCGCCTGCTGGTGGCCTCGGACGTGGCCGCACGCGGGCTGGATGTGCCCTCGGTGAGCCATGTGTTCAACTTCGACGTCCCCGGCCACCCCGAGGATTACGTGCACCGGATCGGCCGCACCGGCCGGGCGGGTCGCGACGGCAAGGCGATCACGCTCTGCATCCCGCGTGACGAAAAGGCGCTCGATGCCATCGAGAAGCTGATCCAGAAGGAAATCCCGCGTCTCGAGAACCCGGCCAAAACGGCGGAAAAGCCCGAAGCCAAACCCCGCCGCGAGGAAAAACCCGCGAAGGCCGACAAGCCCAGGCGCAGCGAGGCCGACAAGCCCGAAGCCGACAAGCGTGAGCCGCGCAGCCGCAAGGGCGACGACCGCCGCGACCGCAAGGATGACCGCGGCGCCAAGGTGGTTGGGATGGGAGATCACCTGCCCAGCTTCATCGCGCTCAGTTTCGAGGAGCGGCGCGCCAGCTGAGCGGGCACAAGGGGGCGCTGCCCCCGTCCTTCGGACTCCCCCGGAGTATTTTTGGCGAAATGAAGAGGCTTGGACAGATCGGGCTTCTTTCTGGTCTGAAATACTCCGGAGCGCGAGGCAGCGCCTCGCAAGAAACCGCCGCGCGGCACGCGCGGCCCGGCCCAACGCCGGACCGGGCTCTCGCAGAGAGCACCAGGCCGGGGGCGGGAGCGCCCCGCTCTCGGGTCAGATCGCCAGCACCAATGCCAGGATCGACAGGCCGAGCAGCGCGATGCCCGCAATCTCGCGCCCAGTGATCTTTTCCCGGAAAAACAGGGTCGAGGCCATCAGGCTGAAGATCAGCTCCACCTGCCCCAGCGCCTTGA
This sequence comes from Ruegeria alba, assembly GCF_022321465.1. NCBI lineage: Bacteria > Pseudomonadati > Pseudomonadota > Alphaproteobacteria > Rhodobacterales > Roseobacteraceae > Ruegeria > Ruegeria alba. The sequence continues at coordinate 21,348 of NZ_JAKOEM010000023.1, forward strand.
CATAGGCCGCGTTCTGAAGCGTGAAGGCGAGAAACCAGCAGAACGACCCGCCCAGGCTGGTCAGCCCGACAAAGGCGCCGGTGTTCCGCGTGGCCCAGACCGCCGCCAGCTGCGCCCGGTCGCGCCACCAGAGCCAGAGCGCCATCGACACCAGCTGGAACGACACCACCGCAGCCAGCGTCACCAGCGCCCGGAACCAGGGCGTGAGATCGCCCAGTTCCAGCGAGGCGGCCCGGTAGCTGACTGCCGAAAAGGCAAACAGAACGCCCGAGCCCAGCCCCAGTTGCGAGGCGCGGTTGGTCAGGTGGCGCCACCAGGCGCCGGATCCTCCGGGTGTTTTCGACAAGAGCAGCACCGCCGCCAGCCCCAGCAGGATCGCGCCCAGCGCGCCAAAGGAGACGCCCTCTCCCAGAATGACAAAACCGACGATCGCGGTCTGGATCACCTCGGTCTTCTTGAAGGTGATGCCCACGGCAAAGTTGCGTTGCTTGAACAGCGCCACCACGCAGATGGTGGCAAGGATCTGGGCGGTGCCGCCAATGGCGACAAACAGCCAGAACCGTGGTCCCAGCTCCGGCAGATCAAAACCACCGGCGGTGGTGGCAATCAAGAGCCCCGCCAGTGCCAGCGGTGCGGAATAAAGGAAGCGGGCAAAGGTGGCGCCGGAGGCCGACAGTTTCACCGTCGCCAGCGATTTCTGCAGCATGAACCGCACGGTCTGAAACAGCGCGGCGGCGAGGGTGACGGGGATCCAGAGGCTCATGCGCCTCTTGTGGCCTCAAATCAGGGCTTTGGCCAGAGCGGATGCGGCACCGGATCCTTGGCGCGCCAGAAATAGCGGCGGAACACCTCGGCATAAGAGGCGTAGCTGTAGCCCTCGTTGCAACTGAGATACCGCTCCTTGCCCGCCCGATAGAGCGCGGGCAGCGCATACCAGGGGGCGCCCGGGTTCATGTGATGCACCACGTGGTAATTGTTGTTGAGGAAAAGGAACGCCAACAGCCCCCGATCCTCGATCACCACGGTGCGGGCGCGCGATTTCTCATGCGCGCGATGTTCCAGAAAGGTGCGGATCTTGAGCAGGCCCAGACCGATATAGGCCGACAGCGCAAAGGCCCAGACCGGCATCAGCGACAGGGAAACGACCCAGAGCACCACAGCCATGCCGGGCAGGTGCAGCGCCCAGGCCAAGAGGATCGCGCGGTCGCCGCGCAGCGCGCCGCGCGCCTCGTCACGCAGGAAACAGGCGGTGCCGATCAGCGGACCCAGCACCATGCGCCCCGCCAGCGTGTTGTTGAGCGCATAGAGGCGCTGCTGCCAGCCCGGCAGGCGCGACCAGATTGCGGGGTCGAGATAGTTGCTCTCAGGGTCGTCATAGGGGTCGGTCAGGTTCGCGTCCAGGTGATGGGCCAGATGCAGGTCGCGGAACCGGTTATAGGGGATGCACAGCGTCAGCGGCAGCGCCATCAGCGCCTCGTTCAGCCAGCGATAGCGGAACGGGTGGCCATGCAGCGCCTCATGCGTCAGCGAGGAATGCAGCGCCGCGACCAGCCCCATCGCGGGGATGGCGAGCCAGAGCGACAGACCTGCCAAACCAAAGATCACCAGCAGCCAGGCCGCATAGCAGGCGAGGATCAGCGCGAAAGTGCCCCATTCGGCGCGGTCGGGCAGGCGCGGCTCAGACATGGCGGCCCCAGCGGATGCCGGCCCAGACACGCTCGTAGACCAGGTAGAGGGTGAAACCCAGTGCCGTGTTCACCAGTGCCAGCGTACCGCCCAACGCCACCGATCCGGTCGCCACCAACCCCACCAGCGTCATGGTGACCAGCCCCAGCAGGTTCCAGACCACTGCCTTGACCACCGATCTCTGCCGCGTGTCCATATGTCCTCCATTGTCACGTTCACGAATTTGTTATCCGGTGGCGCGCAGCGTGAGAATTCTGAATATGATTAACAAAATTCATCGAATGTGATATTTATAAACACATGTTGGATAGTATGGACAAACGAGATCGCGCCGCCCAGTTCCGCCAGCGCCTGATCCGCGCGATGGAACTGCGCCAGATCACGCAAAGCGCATTGGCTCGCGATGTGGGGGTGGACCGGTCCACGATTTCGCAACTGCTGACCGATAGCGGCGCGCGGCTGCCCAATGGCCATGTGGTGGGCGCCTGTGCCTCGGCGCTTGGGGTATCTACGGATTGGCTGCTGGGTTTGTCGGACCGACCGGAAAGCGCGGCGGAACTGCTGGCCAGTTCGCTGACCATGACCGAGGCGCCGCGCGCGCTGGTTGACGAGCGCATCTATGAATGGCACCGCGAGGCGGCAGGCTACAAGATCCGTTATGTGCCCGCCGCCCTGCCCGACATGCTCAAGACCCGCGCGGTGCTGGAATGGGAATATGCGCCGCATCTGGGCCGGACGGCCGATCAGGCCATCGGCGCGTCAGAGGACCGGCTGGCCTGGATGCGCAGCGCCCAGTCGGATTACGAGATCGCCATGCCCCTGTTCGAGCTGGAGAGCTTTGCCCAGGGCGCGGGCTATTACCGAGGCCTCGACCCGGCGGTGCGGCGAGAACAGATCGACCATCTGCTGGCGCTTTGCGAACAGCTCTATCCCCGGCTGCGCATCTATCTCTACGACGCCAAGCGGCTTTATTCTGCGCCGATGACCATATTCGGCCCTCTGCTCTGCGTGTTCTACGCGGGCAGCCACTACATGGCCTTTCGCGACCGCGACCGGATCGAGGTCTTTACCCGCCAGTTCGACACGCTGGTGCGCGAGGCGGATCTGACCGCGCGCGACCTGCCAGCCCATCTGCGTCGGCTCAGGGCGGCGATTCCGGGCTGAACCGCAGGCGTGTCCTGCGCAGGACCGGGTTTTGTGCTATACTGATCGTCCGAGGTAATCGTAACCGCTTATGGAGGAGCCCCGAATGGACACCATCCAGACCGCAGAATATGCCCGTGCGCTCTATGCCGCGCATGGTGACAAGGCCGAGGCCGAAGCAGCACAGAAAGAGCAGCACTGCAAGGCCCTGGGCAATCAGGACGAGGCGCAGAGCTGGCAGGCGGTACGCCGTGCGATCCGCCAGATGCGCGGCGCCAACCAGAGCTAGACCTGATTATTTCTCGGTCGCGAATCCGTCGAAAGGCTACCGGCTTTCGGCAGATGGTCTATATCGGCCGACATGAACAGTTTTCATTTCGATAACAGGACAGGCCTCCCCGAGGCGCTGCGGGTGCTGCTTGAGGCGCATCCGCGCGAGAGTTGGCAGGCCGATCCCAACTTTCACGGTCTGGTCAGTTTCTGGCTGGAGCGCCACATGATGTTCCGCCAGATCATGGCGCATATGCAGGCCGAGACGCGCGCCTTCCTGGATGCCGAGCGGGACGCGGCACGGTTCGCGCAGGGCATCGCGCGTTATGGCGGCATGTTCGTGAACCAGTTGCATGGGCATCACCAGATCGAGGACCAGCACTATTTTCCCCTGCTCAGGACCAAGGACCGCCGTATCGAGACGGGGTTCGACCTGTTGGACGCGGACCACCATGCGCTGGACGGGCTGCTGAACCGGTTTGTCGAACAGGCCAATGGGGCGATCCAGGCGGCCAATGGCCCAGACGCCCGCACCAGCGCCGGGGCGCTGCTGACTGGGTTAGGCGATCTGGAGCGGATGATCGGCCGCCATCTTGAGGATGAAGAGGACCTGATCGTACCGATCATCCTGAAGCACGGCGCCGACCCTCTGGGATAGCCATGGGAACAACAGTGGTCCTTGTACCCGATGGCCTGTCCGCAAGGCGCGACGGTCGCACGATTTCAAAGAAATCGTGTCCACAAGGTTTGTACCAAACCTTGTCCCCGCGCGGTTGTGCCGGTGCGCCCCGGTCAGACCTTGGGGTCGGGGTTCACCGTATGGCCATCGACCGCAATCACCTGCCCCGACACCAGCCGCGCCGCCTCAGACCCCAGAAACACCGCCATGTTGGCGATGTCCGCCGCTTCGACGAACCGGCCCATCGAGGTGCCCGAGGCGTAACCGGCATAGACCTGATCGCGGGTCATGCCCTTGGCCGCTGCTTCGCGCGCCAGCACACCCTCCATCCGCGGTCCTTCGACCGAACCGGGACAGATCACGTTGCAGCGGATCCCGTGCGGTCCCAGCTCCATCGCCAGCGTCTTGGCCAGCCCAATCACCCCCCATTTCGCCGCCGCATAGGGCCCGCGATAGGGAAAACCGTATTGCCCGGCGGTGGACGACGTGATGACGATACTGCCCGCGCCCTGCCGTTTCAGCAGCGGGGCGGCGTATTTGGCACAGAGAAACGCACCGTCGAGATTGACCGCGATGCAGGCGCGCCAGCCGTCGAGCGGCATATCCTCGACCAGCGCGGTCGGCCCGGCGATGCCCGCATTGGAACAGAGCGTATCAAGCCCGCCCCAGTCGGCCTCGATGTCGGCAAAGAGCGCCGCAACCGAGGCCTCATCCGCCACATCGACCACACTCTGCCGCCAGTGGGCGGGACAGGCGGCCAGCGCCGCCTTGTCCACATCCGCGATCCAGACCCGCGCCCCCGCCGCGTCAAAGGCCTCGGCCATGGCGTGGCCGATGCCGCCGGCACCAGCGGTGATCAGAACGCGCGCGCTCATGCCGGTTTCCGGATCGCGCTGCCCGCGCCTTCGGGGTAAGGCAGGCCCGCCTGCGCCTCTGCGATGCGGGCCATGGCGGCCTCGATCTCGGACGAAGGGGCGCAGGGTTTGCGGGTTTCCAGGCTCACATGCAGCAGGAAGCTTTCGCCGGTGGCCAAGAGCTTGTCGCCCTCGTACATGCGATGGAACAGATGCAGCTTCTTGCCTTGTCCCAGCAGCATCTGGGTCTCGACCCGAATCCGCGCGCCTGCGTGAGTCTCGTCCAGATGGCGGATATGGGTTTCTGCGGTGAAATAGCTGCCGCCATTGGCGATATAGTCGGCATCGCAGCCAATGATCTCCATGAACCGGTCGGTGGAATTGGCAAAGGCCTCCAGGTATTTCGACTCGGTCATGTGGCCGTTGTAATCGGTCCAGTCGAGCGGCACCGCACGCGACAAGGTCAGGATCGGCTGGCTCAGGTCGGCGGTCTCCAGATCGGGCAGCGCCTTGGGCTTCAACGCCGCGTCATGCGTGTTCAGCACCGCACCCGCACCCCAGTTCTGCGCCTTGAGCGCCCGCATCATGCCGACGAGGTTGTTGTCGCGGATGCGTTCCAGTTCGCGGATCGTATGGTGCCCCGATTGGGCATCCGACTGGCCCGCGATCAGGTCGACCAGCTCATCGGTGAATTCGGGCACATCCATCAGCTTGGTCCAAGGCCAGCTGAGGCAGGGGCCGAACTGCGCCATGAAATGCTTCATGCCTGCCTCGCCGCCCGCGACGCGATAGGTCTCAAAGAGGCCCATCTGCGCCCAGCGGATACCAAAGCCCATGCGGATCGCCTCGTCGATCTCTTCGGTGGTGGCGATGCCGTCCTTGACCAGCCACAGCGCCTCGCGCCAGACGGCCTCCAGAAAGCGGTCGGCGATATGGGCGTCGATCTCCTTGCGCACATGCAGCGGGAACTGACCCAGTCCGCGCATGATCTCCTTGGCGCGCTCGATCATCTCGGGGCTGTTTTCCGGCGTCGTCACCAGTTCGATCAGCGGCAGCAGGTAGACCGGGTTGAACGGGTGCGTCACCACGATCTGACCGGGGCGCAGCGCGCCCTCCTGCAATTCGCTAGGCTTGAAGCCAGAGGTCGAGGAGCCAAGGATCGCATCCGGATCGCAGGCCTCCTGGATCGAACGATAGACCTTGAGCTTGAGGTCCAGCCGCTCGGGCACGCTCTCCTGGATCCACGCGGCCCCTGCCACCGCCTCAGCCAGATCGGTGTGAAAGCTGAGCTTGCCCTCGGGCGGCAGCGGCATGTCGCTGAGACCGGGCAGCGAACGGCGGGCATTGGCCAGCACCTCGCCGATCTTGCGTTCGGCTTGCGGGTCGGGGTCGAACACCCGAACATCCCAGCCGTTGAGCAGAAAGCGCGCGGCCCAGCCGCCGCCGATCACGCCGCCACCGATGATTGCAGCCGTTGTCATTCCCGATTTTCCTTGTCGCTACCCGGCTCTTCATTTCGCCGGAAATACTCCGGGGGTCTGGGGGCAGCGCCCCCGCCTCTCCGAAAAAGACTTACTTCGCCACTGGCGCGCGTTTCACCAGGCCCAGCTTTTCGCGCACCTCCTGCGGCCCGATCACCCGAGCGCCCATGTTCGACACGATGCCTGCCGCCCGTTCAACCAGTTGCCAGTTCTCGGCCAGCACGCCCTTGTCGAGCCAGAGGTTATCCTCGAGCCCGACGCGCACGTTGCCCCCCGCCAGCACCGACGCCGCGGCATAGGCCATCTGGTTGCGCCCCAAAGAGAAGGCGCTGAAGGTCCAGTCGTCGGGCACGTTGTTGACCATCGCCATGAAGGTATTGAGGTCATCGGGCGCGCCCCATGGCACCCCCATGCAGAGCTGCACCAGAGCCGGCCCGTCCAGCACGCCATCCTTGACCAGTTGCTTGGCATACCACAGGTGGCCGGTGTCAAACGCCTCGATCTCGGGCTTGACGCCCAGTTCGGTCATCATCCGGCCCATGGCGGTCAGCATGCCGGGCGTGTTGGTCATCACGTAATCGGCCTCGGCAAAGTTCATGGTGCCGCAGTCGAGCGTGCAGATCTCGGGCAGGCATTCGGCCACATGCGCCACGCGCTCGGTGGCGCCGACCATGTCGGTGCCGTTTTCACGCAGCGGCAGCGGGTTTTCGACATCGCCGAATATCATGTCACCGCCCATGCCGGCGGTCAGGTTCAGTACCACATCGACCTCGGCGTCGCGGATGCGGTCGGTCACCTCGCGATACAGGTCCAGCCGGCGCGAGGGCGCCCCCGTCTCGGGGTCGCGCACATGGCAATGCACCACCGCCGCCCCCGCCTTGGCCGCCGCAATCGCGCTCCCGGCGATCTGCTTGGGGCTGCGCGGCACATGCGGGCTGCGATCCTGGGTGCCGCCCGAACCAGTGACGGCGCAGGTGATAAAGACCTCGCGGTTCATTTCCAGAGGCATGTCGGTTTTCCCTTGTTTTTACCGGTTTCTCCCCGGGGTTGTCCCCAGATTTGTCCCCGGATTCCGATTTGCGTTGTGTTCGACTCTGGCGCAGCCTTGCGGCGACCACTTGCCAGAATGCGAATCGAACTTGATGAAATCCGCAAAAAACATTCTCCAGCCGGAACACCGCGCGCTAAAATGCGCGCTTCTGGTGCTGGACGATTGCAACACGCTCAGCTTTGCCGCCGCGGTGGACCCGATGCGCGCCGCCAACCGGCTGGCCGACCGCCATGCCTTCGACTGGGATTATGTCACCGCCACCGACGCGCCTGCGCGACTCACCTGCGGTCTGATGGTGCCGGGCCTGCCGCTGGCGCGGCTCGAAACCTGCGATCTGCTGATCGTGGTGGCAGGGTTCCAGCTGGCACGCCACGCCACGCCCAGCCTGCTCGCCGGGCTGCGCCGGATCGCGGCGAGCGGCGCCACGCTGGCCGGGATCGACGGCGGCCCGTGGCTCTTGGCCGAGGCAGGCCTGCTCGACGGTCACGCCGCCACCACCCATTGGGAGGATCTGGACAATTTCGCCAGCCGCTTTCCGGCCATCGACGTGCGCCACGACCGCTTTGCCGTCTCGGGCAACCGGCTCACCTCGGGCGGAGCGATGCCCGCGATCGAGATGATGCTGCATATCATCGCCGCGCGCCACGGTGCGGGCTTTGCCGCGCGGGTGGCCGGGCTGTTCCTTTACGAGGGCGCCCCCCAACCCGGCACCCCGCAGCGCCGCACCGGCGCCCCGCACCGCCACAACAAGCTGACCGCGCGGGCCAATGCGCTGATGGAGGCGGCACTGGACGAGCCGCTGTCGCTGGCCGAAATCGCCGAGACGCTGGGCACCAGCCCGCGCACCCTGCAACAACAGTTCCGCCTGAGGTTGGGGACCACGCCGCAGGACCATTACCTGCAACTGCGCCTGGCCGAGGCACGACGGCTGGTGACCGACACCGACATGCCGCTGATGGAAGTGGCACAGGCCACCGGCTTTACCTCGCAATCGAGCTTTGCCCGTGCCTTTCGCACCCAGAACGGCCAATCCGCCCGCGACCTGCGGCAGGCCCGAACCCAACCCGCCGCACCCTGATCTTCATTTCGCAAAAAATACTCCGGGGGAGCCTACAAAATTCGACGAATTTTGTAGGCCGGGGGCAGCGCCCCCGCCCCGCTCAATAGGGCATCGGATGCGCCTTGTGGGCGCGCGCGATCTCGTCCAGCACCTCATCCGACAGGGTCAGATCGGCACCGGCCAACACGTGATCGAGCTGCCCCAGCGTGGTGGCTCCAAAGATCGCCGACATCATGAAGGGCCGGGTCTGGCACCAGGCCAGCGCCATATGTACCGGGTTCAACCCGTGCCGGCGGGCAATGTCCAGATAGGCGTCAACCGCATCGAACACCCGCTCGGATTTGCGTCCGCCCATCTCGGGCACCAGCGACATGCGCGAGCCCTCGGGCACCGCACCGCGCTGATACTTGCCGGTCAGGAACCCCGCCGCAAGCGGTGAAAAGGCCATCAGCCCCACATCCTCGTTCACGCTCAGCTCTGCCATGTCGGTGTCGTAAAGGCGGCAAAGCAGCGAGTACTCGTTCTGCACCGACGCCACCCGGGGCCCTTGCCCGGCCTCGGCCAACCGCAGCCATTGCGCGGTCCCCCAGGCGCTTTCGTTCGACAGACCAAAGGCGCGGATGGTGCCGCGATCGACCTCGCGTTGCAGCGCCTCAAGGCAATCGGTCATGTTCTCCAGCACCGAACCCGCATCCTGCCCCGACGGGTCATAGCGCCAGTTCTGCCGAAACATGTAGCTGCCGCGATTGGGCCAGTGGAATTGATAAAGGTCGATATGATCGGTCCCCAACCGTTTCAACGAGCCCTCGACCGCCCCGGCAATGGTCTGACCCGAGATCGGCGCGCCATCGCGGCAATGTGCCATACCCGCGCCGGAATGCTTGGTCGCAAGTACATAGTCGCCGCGCCGGGCCGGGTTGGCGCGGTTCCAGCTGCCGATGATCTCTTCGCTGCGGCCCACCGTCTCCTTGCGGACCGGGTTCACCGGATACATCTCGGCGGTGTCGACAAAGGTGATCCCGGCGGCCAGGGCGCGCTCGATCTGGGCATGGCTGTCGGCCTCGCTTGTCTGGCTGCCAAAGGTCATGGTGCCCAGGCACAGCGTACTTACCTCGATGCCGGTGCGGCCCAGCGGTCTCGTTTTCATGTCTCGGCTCCCTCTTGTCCGCGCCAGACCCTAGCGGAGGGACACACGGCGGCAACCCCTCTTGAGCTTTGTCACCATTTGCGCCAGCCTGAGCGACAACCGGAGGGGCAGATAATGGCACAGAAGATCACAAAGGGAATCAAGACCTTGCTGGCAGAGGCAAATGCGCGGGTCGCAACCCTGCCGGTGGCCGAGGCCAAGGCGCTCTATGACGATCCGGATCATGTGTTCATCGATCTGCGCGATATTCGCGAAGTGCAGCGCAGCGGCATGATCCCGGGTGCCTTTTCCTGCCCGCGTGGCATGCTGGAATTCTGGATCGACCCCGACAGCCCCTATCACAAACCCGTCTTCAACCAGGACAAGACTTACGTGTTCTACTGCGCGAGCGCCTGGCGTTCGGCGCTGGCGGCCCAGGCCGCGCAGGAGATGGGCCTTGCCCCGGTCATGCATCTCGAAGGCGGTTTCACCGAATGGGTGAAACAGGATGGCCCCGTCGCCGAAAAGACCTGAGCGCACGGCAACGATCCAAAGTGTCGAAAGACACTTTGACCAAGCGCCTGACGCATGCGCGCTAATGTTGTCTGGCGTTCATCTATCGCCTAGAGATCGGTGCAAGTGAGTTTCAAAGGGAGAGATCACCCATGTCCGATACCCCCAGCTACGGCTTCGACACCTTGCAGATCCACGCCGGCAGCAGGCCCGACCCGGCCACCGGCGCGCGGCAGACGCCGATTTATCAGACCACGGCCTATGTGTTCCGCGATGCCGATCACGCCGCAGCCCTCTTTAACCTGCAAGAGGTAGGTTACATCTATTCCCGCCTGACCAACCCCACCGTGGCCGTGCTTCAGGAGCGTATCGCAACGCTCGAGGGCGGTGTCGGTGCGGTCTGCTGTTCCTCGGGCCACGCGGCACAGATCATGGCGCTGTTCCCGCTGATGCAGCCGGGCTGCAACGTGGTGGCCTCGACCCGGCTTTATGGCGGCACCGTCACCCAGTTCAGCCAGACCATCAAACGGTTCGGCTGGTCGGCCAAGTTCGTCGATTTCGACGATCTCGACGCGCTGCGCGATGCCATCGACGACAATACCCGCGCGGTGTTCGGCGAATCCATCGCCAATCCGGGCGGCTATGTCACCGATATCCGCGCGGTGGCCGATGTGGCCGATGCCGCCGGCGTGCCTCTGATCATCGACAATACCAGCGCCACCCCCTATCTGTGCCGCCCGTTCGAACATGGTGCCTCGCTGGTGGTGCATTCCACCACCAAATACCTGACCGGCAACGGCACCGTCACCGGCGGCTGCGTTGTCGATTCCGGTCGCTTCGACTGGTCGGCCAGTGACAAGTTCCCCTCGCTCAGCGCGCCGGAACCGGCCTATCACGGGCTCAAGTTCCACGAGACCTTTGGCCCGCTCGCCTATACGTTCCATGGCATTGCTATCGGGCTGCGCGACCTCGGCATGACCATGAACCCGCAGGCCGCCCATTACACGCTGATGGGGATCGAGACGCTGAGCCTGCGGATGCAGCGCCATGTCGAGAACGCCAAGAAGGTCGCCGCCTGGCTCGAGGCCGATCCGCGCGTCGATTATGTCACCTATGCCGGCCTGCCCTCCTCGCCCTATGCCGAGCGGGCAGAGCGCTGCTATCCCAAGGGCGCTGGCGGGCTGTTCACCTTTGCGGTCAAGGGCGGGTACGAGGCCTGCGTCAAGCTGGTCAATGCGCTCGAGATCTTCAGCCATGTGGCCAACTTGGGCGACGCGCGCTCGCTGATCATCCATTCGGCCTCGACCACCCACCGCCAGCTGACACCCGAGCAGCAGGAAGCGGCGGGCGCCGGGCCGAACGTGGTGCGCGTCTCGATCGGGATCGAGGATGCCGATGACCTGATCGCCGATCTGGATCAGGCGCTGGCCAAGGCCACCGCCTGACCGGAAGCGGGGCGGCCCTCAGCGGCCGCCCTTTTCATTCCAGCCGCAGTCGCGCCAGAGCATAGGCCAGCAACGCCAGGCAGCACAGGCCCGCCAACAGGAAGGGCGCGCGCAGCGCCAGTTCGCGGCTCATCTGCTGTTCGGCCAGCGCCACCACCGCGCCGCCTGCCAGCGCCCCCAGCGGCATCGAGCCCCAACCGAAGAAGCGATAGATGCTGTTCACGCGGCCCAGCATGGCGGGCGGGATGCGCCGTTGCCGCCAGGATACGGTGATCACGTTCCACAACATCGCCGCCGCCATGATCGCGGTCAGCGCCAGCCCCATGATCCAACCGTTGCTTGACAGGCCGATGGTGGCATAGCCCGTTCCCCAGACCGCGATCGACAGGAACAGGCAAGCCTGCGTGCCGATCAACCGCATCGCGCGCGGCGCCAGCAGGCTGCCGCAGATCGCGCCCACCGCGCCCGCCGACAGCACCAGCCCGTACTGCGAGGGCCCGAGGCCCAGCACCTCTTGCGCAAAGAGGACCTGCACCGTGATCGTGGCCATGGCGATGAAATTGGCCAGTCCCAGCACCACCGCCAGCCGCAACAACAGCGCGTCGCCGCGCATGAAGGCGATACCCTCGGCCAATGCCTGACGGAACCGCGCCCGGCTGGGCACCTGCGGCGGCAGCGAGATCAGCCAGACCAGACCGGCGGCCAGCACCAGCACCGCCACGTCGAGGCCAAAGGGCACCGCGATACCGGTCGAGATCAGCACGCCAGCCAGCGGCGGGCCGATGAACTGGCCGGTCAGCTGCTCGGTGCTCCAGAGCTGGCCATTGGCGGCCTCCAGATCCTGTGGCTCGACCAGCGCTGGCAGGATGGTCTGGGCGGCATTGTCGCGCAGCACCTCGGCCGACCCCAAAAGAAAGGCCAGCCCCGCCAGCGCCCAGATCGCGCCCGGCGCCGGATCACCCAAGGCCAAGAGCAGGATGGCCAGCACGATCCCCGCCCGCATCAGATCGGCCCGCGCGATCAGCTTGCGCCGGTCGCTGCGGTCGATGATCACGCCCGCAGGCAGGGCAAAGAGCAGCCAGGGCAGTCGCGCCGCCGCCGCCACGGCGGCAATCGCCACCGCGTCGCGGGTCATCAGCGCCGCCAGCCAGGGCAGCGCCAGCACCAGCACCCCGTCACCCAGATTGGTCAGGGCGCCCGCAGTGAAGAGCAGTCGAAAGTTGCGATTTCGGATTACCAGCGGCGCGGCCATCACAGTCTCCGGGTCAGGTTCGGGACAGAGTGACGCGACCCTGCGCCATGGTCAATGCAGGGTCGATGCGGGCGGCAGGCCGCCCGCAAAGCGGCTCATTGCCGGATCTCGAACACCATGGTGACGCTGCCGCTCAGCCCGATTTCACCACCGGCAACCGGCACATCCATGGACTCGGCCATGGCCGCCATACGCATCATCGGGCGCGGCTGCGGGTCATGGGACTGTTCCGAGATCGACACCACCCGGCCCAGCTCGACCCCCGCCGCCTCGGCCAGTTGGCGGGCGCGGTCCTGCGCATCCGCCACCGCCTTGGCGCGTGCCTGGTCGCGCAGCGGTTTGGGTTCCTTGACCCCGAATTCCAGCCCGTTGAACGTGTTGGCCCCGTCGCTGACCACCGCGTCCAGGATACCGCCCAGCGCCGCCAGGTCACGCACCCGCACCGTCACCCGGTTCGAGGCCTGAAAGCCGGTGATCTTCGGCGGCTCGCTGCTGGAAGCGCGGTTGGACCAGACCGGCGACAGCGACAGGTCGCTGGTCTGCATGTCGCGCGCCTCGATACCCATCTCGCCCAACCGGTCAAAGACCTGCTGCACCGCTTCCGACGTGGCCAGCAGTGCCGCGCGCGCCTCTTTGGCCTCGTGGGTGACGCCCAGGGTGATCACCGCCATGTCGGGCACCGTTTCGACGGTGCCGCTCCCCGTCACGGTGATATGGCCGGGCTGCTCGTCGGCGCGGGCCAGCCCGACCGCCGCAAAAAGCAAGGCCGCCACCAGAAAAATCAATGTTCTCATTTATGTTCTCCTGCTATCCTCGCCATCAAAGATGGGGTGGCGGCATGTCGCGCGGCAAGGGGAAAACCGGAGTAATTCTTTCCCTCGGCAGATCTCTGCTTTAATGTCGCGCCGTGGCGCTCGCCAGTGGGTGCCCCAAGCCATTCAGGAACGGTTAGACTGGTCACATGAAACCCGCCTTTGCGCTGTCGCTTTCCTTCGAGGGGATCACGCTCTTGCATCGTGCCGCCGGTGGCTGGCGACAGGTGGGAGCGGTGGCGCTCGACGCACCCGATCTGGCTGGCGCTTTGCGTAAGCTTCGCCAAGAGGCGTTGCGTCTGGAACCCGATCTCCACTGCAAGCTGATCCTCCCCAACGAACAGATCCGCTATCTGACCGTCGAAACCGGCCCGTTCAAGGGCGAGGCCCGCCATACGCTGATCGAGCAGGAGGTCGGCGCCGCAACTCCCTATGCGCTGGACGAGCTGGTTTACGACACCTCTCCCGACGGAGAAATTACCCATGTAGCCGCCGTGGCCCGCGAGACCTTGCGCGAGGCCGAAGACTTTGCCACCGAACACGGGTTTAACCCGGTCAGTTTTGTAGCTGCACCAGGCGACAATCCCTTTTTGGGTGAACCTTTCTTTGGTCCGAGCAGCGCCACCGCCGACAACACCGGTTCCGAGGCCGTCGACCCGGATGGAATCGCTGTGGTGGTGGTCGGTCCGGTGATCTTTCCCGATACAGACCCGCCTGTTCCGCCCGCACCTGTCGAAGCCACTGCCGGCAAGGCGATCAGTTTCTCCAGCCGCCGATCACGACAGGCCCAGGATGCCACCGAGGTCGAGCCCCTAGACATTGCGCCCAGCACCCCCGAAACCGCGGCCCAAGGCGTGCCACTGCCCGCTCCGCAGCCCCCAGCGGAGCGAGCGCTGCCCGAGCCCCGGATCGAAGCGAAACGAGAGGCCGACTCGAATGTGGCGCTCCCGATTACCGGCGAGCGTCCGACCACCACCTTTGCCGCAGCCGGACGCCCCGATCAGGTGCCCCAAACAGAGGCGGATCGCCTGACCATCTTTGGCGCGCGCACCGGTGGCATTGGCGGCAAGCCCCGCTATCTGGGTGTGATGCTCACGGTAGGACTACTGCTGTTTCTTGCCGCTGTCGCTGCCTTTGCCTCGTTGTTTACTCAAAGCGGCCTGAAGGGGTTCTTTCGCGACTCCGATCCTCTGGCCGAACCGCCTGTCTCCGCCATTGAGGCCCCGGCGACCACACCCGACGCGGCGCCGGAACAAACTGCACCGCAGGCTCCGGCCTCCATCGACGAGGACCCACAGGTTCTGGTGGCGCCACAAGACACGCCAGGCCTCCCAGGCCTGAGTGGAACCGACAGTGCCGTGCTCGAAGCACTGCGGATCGATCCGCAACAGGTGGAGGACCTGGACTACGAGCCCGAACCCAGTGGAACCCAAGCCGTGGAACTGGCCCTGTCCGAAGCGCCGCCGCCGCCGGAAGTACCCGAGTTAATTGGCCTCAACGACCTGTTCGTCGCCTCGATTGACCGGACCGACCTGTTCCAGGACGCGATAGCGCTGCCTCCAGCCACGGGTTTCGACACCGATACCGCCCCAGATGGCAGCGCACCGTCGGTCTCTCCGGGTCAAAGCTTCGATCTGGACACACGCGGTCTGGTTGAGGCAACGCCCAGCGGAACGCTCAACCCTGATGGTGTTCTGGTCTATGCCGGACGTCCTACCAAGGTGCCACCGGCGCCGCCGCTCCGATTCGAGGCCCCACCGGAGGTGGATGTTGCGCAACAGCGACTGGCTAGCATCCGGCCTAAACCCCGCCCCGAAGATCTGGTTGAGCAGTCTGAACGTACGCAATTCGGAGGCCGATCTCGCACCGAGCTTGCAGGCCTGCGGCCCAAGGCGCGCCCAGAATCGGCGCAGGAGCAGTTGGCCGCTCTGCAGGAAGAATCGGCGGAGGATACCGCCCAGGCCGTCAGCCCTCTGGCGGTGGCCAGCGCGCGCAAACCGCGGATGCGCCCCGAGAAACTGGCGGCGGCCGCAACCGCTGCGGCGGCAACCAGCCAAAGCAATCTCGGCTCGACCGCCGGGCTGAACCGCAGCGCCGATGCCGATGAGAGCGGCAGTTTCGCCGCCGCGACGGTCAAACCCAAAGCGCCCTCGCCCACATCGGTCGCCCGTCAGGCCACGCTCGACAACGCGATCAACCTGCGCAACCTGAACCTGATCGGCGTCTACGGCACGCCCGCCAACCGGCGCGCGTTGGTCCGTCTGCCCTCGGGCCGCTACAAGAAGGTCAAGGTCGGCGACAGTATCGACGGTGGCCGCATCACCGCCATCGGCGACAGCGAATTGCGCTATCAGAAGGGCTCGCGCAACCTGACCCTGCGCATCCCCAGCGGCTGAGACCAAGAAGGGCGAAGCCTTCCGGCCCCGCCCTTCATTTCGCTCAAAATACTCCGGGGGGAGAGGACAAAATTCGTCGAATTTTGTCATCGGGGGGCAGAGCCCCCCTCCCCGCTGCCTCACTCGGCGGCTGCGATCTCGCCGCTTTCGATCTGTTCGCGCTCGATACTCTCGAACAGCGCCTTGAAGTTGCCCTCACCGAAACCATCGTCACCCTTGCGCTGGATGAATTCGAAAAAGATTGGCCCGATCACGGTCTTCGAGAAGATTTGCAGCAGGATCTTGGTTTCGCCGCCATCCACCACGCCTTCGCCGTCGATCAGGATGCCGTGTTCCATCATCCGATCCTTGGGCTCGTCATGGCCCGCAACCCGGTCATAGGACATGTCGTAATAGGCCTCGTTCGGGCCGGGCATGAATTTCAGCCCCTTGGCCGCGATGGCATCCACCGAGTTGTAGATGTCGTCGGTGCCCACGGCGATGTGCTGGATGCCTTCGCCATTGTATTTCTTCAGGTAGCTCACGATCTGGCCGGTCTCGCCGCGGTCTTCATTGATCGGGATACGGATGCGGCCACAGGGCGAGGTCAGCGCCCGGCTGTAAAGCCCGGTGAACTTGCCCTGGATGTCAAAGAAGCGGATTTCGCGGAAGTTGAACAGGTCGCCGTAGAACTTGAACCACTTGTCCATGTTGCCCTTGAAGACATTGTGGGTCAGGTGATCGAGATAGAAGAACCCGTCGCCGCGCGGCTTCGACTGCTTCAGCCATTCGAACTCGGTATTATAGGGCGAGGTGTCGTAATACTGGTCGACGAAATAGAGCAGCGAGCCGCCGATGCCCTTGATCGCGGGGACGTTCATGGTCTTGTCGTCGCCCTCATAGGGTTCGGCGCCCATCTTGACCGCATGATCGAAGGCCGCCTGCGCATCCACCACTCGCCAGCCCATCGAGGGGGCGCAAGGACCATGCAATTCGATGAATTTTTCAGCAAACGTGCCCTTTTCGGCATTCAGGATATAGGTGACATCCCCCTGCTGCCACAGCTCGATGCCGGGCTTGTCCTTGTGGCGGGCGACCATGTCGAACCCCATCTGCGCGAACAGGTCGCGCAGCACCTGCGGCTCGGGATGGGCGAATTCGACAAATTCGAACCCGTCGGTACCGGCGGGGTTTTCGGGGGTGATCTCGGATTTCGGGGCGTTATGCGGGAAAGGACCCATGGTGCGTCTCCTGATGCGGCGAAACATTTGCTGAGTCGAGAATACGACTTCAGCCACGCTGATTCTGCGCATTGTTTTTGGCCTTCCACCGTTTACGCGCGCGAAATTCGCACTAAACTCAAAGAAAACGAGGAAAACGCGCACATGTTGGATTCGATGGATCTGCGCCTGCTCGATGCCCTGCAAAAGGACGCGCATCTGACAGCCCAGCAGCTGGGCGAGATGCTGCACCTGTCCAGCAGCCAGGCGGGCCGCCGGCGCCAGCGGCTGGAGGCCGAGGGCTACATCACCGGCTATGCCGCAAAGCTCGACCCGCTGAAACTGGGTCTGCATGTCCAGGGCTTCATCCAGGTGCATCTGGGCACCCATGGACCGGAACAATCGGCCAAATTCGCCCGGATGGTGAATTCCCGCCCGGAGATCACAAGCGCATGGACGATGACCGGCGAAGCGGATTATCTGCTGCATGTCTATTGCGCCGATTTGCCTGCTCTGAATCGGCTGCTGCACGAGGTGATCCTGCCGCATCCGGCGGTGGCCCGGGTGCAGAGCCAGATCGTGATGGACCAGTTGAAGCGCGACGCACCGCTGCCGACCTGAGGCGGCACAAGGGAGAGAGATGGAAAGCTTTCTGTATCAGGCGACGATCTACCTGGCGGCGGCCGTCATCGCCGTGCCGTTGGCGGCCCGTCTGGGCCTTGGCTCGGTTCTGGGCTATCTGGCGGCGGGGCTGATCATCGGGCCGGTTCTGGGGCTGGTCGGCGCCGAAACCGCCGATCTGCAACATGTGGCCGAATTCGGCGTTGTCATGATGCTGTTCCTGATCGGGCTGGAGCTGGAGCCGCGCGCGCTCTGGGACATGCGCGACAAGCTGCTGGGGCTCGGCGGGCTTCAGGTGGGGGTCTCGACGCTGGCGATCATGGTGATCGCGATGGTGGCGGGCCAACCCTGGAGCGTGGCACTGGCCGTCGGCCTGACGCTGTCGCTCAGTTCGACCGCGATCGTGTTGCAGACGCTGTCGGAAAAGGGGCTGATGCAGACCAATGGCGGGCGGGCGACCTTCTCGGTCCTGTTGACGCAGGATATCGCGGTGATCCCGATCCTGGCCTTTCTGCCGCTGCTGGCCAGCGCGCCGGTGGCGCATTTCGCAGGCGACGGGTCGATCAACCGCGCGCATCAATCGGGCGCGGGGCACGAGGCCAGCCTGTCGCTGGTCGAGGGGCTGCCCGGCTGGGCGGTGACACTGGTCACCATCGGCGCCGTCGCCTTCGTGGTGCTGGCGGGCATCTACTTGACCCGGCCCCTGTTCCGCTTCATCCACGCCAGCCGCCTGCGCGAGATGTATACCGCGCTGGCGCTGATGATCGTGGTGGGTATTTCGTTCCTGATGACGCTGGTGGGCCTGTCACCCGCGCTTGGTGCCTTTCTGGCCGGCGTGGTGCTGGCCAACTCGGAATTCCGGCACGAGATGGAAAGCGATCTGGAGCCGTTCAAGGGCCTGCTGCTGGGCCTGTTCTTCATCACCGTGGGCGCCGGGATCGATGTCGGCTTCTTCCTTGCCGATCCGCTCGATCTGATCGGGCTGGCGCTGCTGGTGATCCTGTTCAAGGGGGTCATCCTCTATATCGTCGGGCGCGCGTTCAAGCTCAAGGGCCGCGACCGCTGGCTGTTCACGCTGGGGCTGGCGCAGGCGGGCGAATTCGGCTTTGTTCTGCTGGCCTTTTCCACCCAGCAGAACGTGATCCCGGCGCATCTGTCACAGAAACTGCTGATGATCATCGCACTGACCATGATGATCACGCCGCTTCTGTTCATCCTTTACGACCTGTTGTCGCGCAACATGCGCGAGCATGCCCCGACCCATGCGCCCGACACGATCGACGAACAGGGGCCGGTGATCATCGCGGGCATCGGTCGGTTCGGCCAGATCGTCAACCGGCTGGTCACCGCCAGCGGGTTCAAGACCATCGTGCTGGACCACGACATGGAGACGATCCAGCTGATGCGGCGCTTTGGCGTCAAGGGGTTTCTGGGCGACCCGACCCGGCCCGAGTTGCTCAAGGCGGCGGGACTGGCCAAGGCGCAAGTGCTGGTGGCGGCGCTGGATGATGACAATCAGGTGACGAAACTGGTGGCCTATGCCCGGCGCCAGCGCCCCGACCTGCATATCATCGCCCGCGCGCGCGACCGCAACCATGTCTATGAGCTTTACCGCGCCGGGGCCGACGACATCGTGCGCGAGATGTTCGACAGCTCGGTCCGCGCCGGACGCTATGTGCTGGAGAATGTCGGCCTCAGCGAATACGAGGCGGCACAGGCAGCGCAGACCTTTTATCAGCATGACCGCAAGGCGGTGCGTGATCTGGCAGAGGTCTGGGACCCGAACATACCCACCGCCGAGAACACAGCCTATGTGGAGCGCTCGCAGGCGCTGCAAAAGGACCTTGAGACAGCGCTGATGGAGTTGAGCGAGGAACTGGCAGAGCGACGCTCTGCCTGATCCACGCAAGGGCCGGAAGAGCGGCGTTCAGCCGTCGGAAACGCCGGCCTCGGCAAAGGTGGCCATGCCGGAATGGCAGGCCACCGCGCTTTTCAGGATATTGATCGCCAACGCCCCGCCCGAGCCCTCGCCCAGACGCAGCCCCAGCGAAAGCAGCGCCTCTTTGCCGAGCTTCTCCAAAAGCGCCTTATGCGCGCCCTCGGCGCTCTGGTGACCGGCAACGGTATGATCCAGCGCGTCTGCCGCAACCGCCGCAAGCGTCGCTGCCGCCGCCGTGCAGATGAACCCGTCCAGGATCACCGGGATGCGCAGCTGACGCGCGGCGGCAATTGCGCCCGCCATGGCGGCGATCTCGCGCCCGCCCAGGCAACGCAATACCTCCAGCCCGTCGCGGCTGGTGTGCAGGGCGACGCCCTCGGCCACGACGCGCGTCTTGTTGGCCAGCCCGGCGTCGTCGACCCCGGTACCGCGCCCGGTCCAGTCGCCCGCCGCGCCCCCGAACAGCGCGTGCGCGATGGCCGCCGCCGGGGTGGTGTTGCCGATGCCCATCTCGCCCACCACCAGCAGATCCGCCGCCGGATCGACGGCGGCCCAGCCGGTTTGCAGCGCGGTCAGCAATTCGTCCCCGGTCATTGCCGGGCCTTGGGTGAAATCCTGTGTCGGACGGTCCAGTTCCAGCGCGTGCACATCCATGCGCGCCCCGGCGGCACGCGCCAACTGGTTGATGGCGGCGCCGCCATGTTCGAAATTCATCACCATCTGCACCGTCACCTCGGCCGGAAAGGCCGAAACGCCCTGTGCCGTCACCCCGTGATTGCCGGCAAAGACGATCACCTGCGGCGCCTCGATCCGGGGCCGGGCATCGCCGCGCCAGCCCGCATACCAGATCGCCAGATCCTCGAGCCGCCCCAGCGCACCGGGCGGTTTGGTCAATTGACCGTTGCGCTCTTCGGCGCCAGCGCGGGCGGCGGTATCGGGACCGGGCGCCGAGGTCAGCAGGTCGCGGAACTGGGCGAGATCGGTAAGCGCTGGCAGCATGGAAAGCCTCTTTGCATCTTGGGTCCGCCCGTGTTTAACCAATGCACCCGACACGACAAGACCTTGAAAGGCGGAGAGATGCGCAAAAACGACATTGCGGCCATTTCACCCCGGGATCCTTTGCTGGCGCTGGTGTTGCTGACCCGCCTGCCGCTGCCCGCCCTGCCCGAACCCGCCTTTGCCCGGCAGGCCGCGGCCGTCTGGGCCTTTCCGCTGGCGGGGCTGGTGGTTGGAGGGCTGGCCTGGGTCACCGGCGCGCTGGCACTTGCCGCCGGGCTGGCGCCGGTCGCTGTGGCCGGGCTGATGCTGGTGGTGCTGGTGATGACCACCGGCGCCATGCACGAGGACGGGTTGGCCGATACCGCCGACGGGCTCTGGGGCGGTTTCACGCCAGAGCGGCGGCTGGAGATCATGAAGGACAGCCATATCGGCACTTATGGCGTGCTGGCGCTGATCCTTTCACAGGGGTTGCGACTGGCGGCGCTGGCGGCACTGGTCGCGGGCGGTGCGTTTGGTGCGGCCGTGGCGGCGGCAGTCTGGTCGCGGGCGCTGATGCCGGTGCTGATGCGGGTCCTGCCCAATGCGCGCGGCGCGGGCCTCAGCCAGTCGGTGGGGCGCCCGACCCCGCAGGCGGTGGTGCTTGGCCTTGGGCTGGCGATGGGGCTGGCGCTCTTGCTGGCCGGCTGGACGGTGCTGATCCCGGCACTGCTGGCGGCGCTGGCGGTGACGGGTCTTGCCGTACTTGCCCGGGCCAAGATCGGCGGCCAGACCGGCGATATTCTGGGCGCCGCGCAGCAACTGGCCGAGATCACCTGCCTGCTGGCGCTGTCGGCCGCGCTTTAGACATCGCCGCCCTACCCGGCCCCACCCGTCTCGATATTCAGCAACCCGCCGCAATGCTTGCAATGCACCGCATCCGGATCATGCCGGAACAGGCCGCAATCCGGACAGCGATAGCGCACCTTCTGCGGGGAAAAGATCGCCTGCGCCAGACGCACGAACAGCGCCACGCCCACCACCATGACAAAGACCGAAAACAGCTTGCCCGCCGGGGTCGGCAGGGTGATGTCGCCGAACCCGGTGGTGGTCAGCGTCGCCATGGTGAAATAGAGCGCGTCGATATAGGGGGTCTCGCGGCTGCCCGGCGGGATGAAGAAAACCAGCACCGCCATCGTGGTCAGAAAGATGAAGACCAAGAGATTGACCGCCGCCACAATGGCATCCTCATGGGTGCGGAAGAATTGACTGTCACGCCTGAGGTCGTGCAGCAGATGATAGGAGTGGATCAGCCGCAGCCCGCGCAGGATGCGCAGAAAGGCGAGGCTCTGGGTCAGGAACGGATCCAGCAGCAGCGACAGGATCACGATGATATCGGCAATGGTATAGATGCGGGTTAGAAACTCGCGCCGTTGCCTGGCAATCCACAATCGCGCGCTGAAGTCGCACAGGATGACGAGCCCGATCACCACGCTCAGCGCGGTCAACAGCCGGCCATGCGGCAGATGCGCGGTCGCGATAAAAAAGAGGATGGTCGACAGGTCGAACAGGATCAGCCCATAGCGAAACCGAACCGACCCCGGTTCCCGCCCGACATAGAGTTTGCGGACTGCTGCCTTGACAGTATGCATCTGCCCTCTCTGTCCTGACCGATCTGTTGTCAGACTAGTACCCTACGCCCGGGAATGCCGCGCAAAAAAACGGGCCGCCCCAAGGGGACGGCCCGCAAAATGTCGCATCCGGCGTCAGGCCGCGCGCGAGGTCAGCACATCGTCGACCTGCTTGGCGGCGGCCATCTCATCGGCGCCCGACACGGCAGCAACTTCACGCGTCAGACGCTCAAGCGCCGCCTCGTAGAGCTGACGTTCGGAATAGGACTGCTCGCGCTGATCATCGGTTCGATGCAGGTCACGGACCACCTCGGCGATCGAGATCAGGTCGCCCGAGTTGATCTTTTGCTCGTATTCCTGCGCCCGGCGCGACCACATGGCGCGCTTGACCTTGGCCTTGCCCTTGAGCGTCTTCATCGCCTGGTTGATCACATCCGGAGAGCTGAGCGAACGCAGACCGGATTCGGTGGCCTTGTTGGTCGGCACCCGCAGGGTCATCTTGTCCTTTTCAAAGGAGATCACGAACAGCTCGAGCTTGAACCCGGCGACTTCCTGCTCTTCGATCGAGAGGATCTGTCCGACGCCATGCGCCGGATAGACCACGTAATCGTTTGGGCGGAACTCGAGCTTTTTCGACTTGGTCATTCAGGTCTTTCCTTGGTTGCTGACCGGGGTCGCCGCAACAAAATTAGACGCTCGGGAACGATGGCTCCCGCGAGTCGTTGAATTTCATCACAAATGCTGTTGCCCAAAAGCGAGCCAGCTTTTGGTGCTCATCCCGATCATTGGCATCATGTAGAGAGAATATACCATAAAATTACGCCCCCTTAAAGGGCGAGACGTCACAACGACCCATTCACCCTTTCTGATCAGGGTCTTGAACCGATCCGCCCCGCCAAGGACCCGGGTCCGCGCGCGAATCGTTATATCGTTTCAGCCGCCCTCGCCGGGCGCCTCGGAGAAATACTTCTCCATCTTGCCGGACTCGCCGTCACGCTCTTCAGCGTCGGGCAGCGGGTCCTTCTTGGTCACGATGACCGGCCACATTTCGGAATACTTGCGGTTGAACTCGACCCATTGCTCCATCCCCGGCTCGGTATCGGGGCGGATCGCATCAGCGGGGCATTCGGGTTCGCACACGCCACAGTCGATGCATTCGTCGGGATGGATGACCAGCGTGTTCTCGCCCTCGTAGAAACAGTCCACCGGACATACCTCGACACAGTCGGTGTATTTACAGGCGATGCAGTTTTCGGTGACGACATAGGTCATGAGCTGAATTCCACTAGTTCGTTGCCCGACTAGCTAAATCAGAGTGGCGTGTTCTTCAAGGGAGGATCGCCCTCGGCGGTGTCCGGAAAGGCCGGGCATCCCGCCGCAGGCGGGTGAGGCGCGACAGCGTTCCGGTCAGGCTTCGGCGGGAGGAGCATCGTTCCGCTCCGCGTCCAGATCGGTATACAGCGTTTGCGCCTCGGGCGCCGGGCCACGCCGTGTCCCGAGCGCCTCGACCCGGATCACCCGAACCTGGCGGCCCTGGCCAAAGCTCAGCACATCCCCCGGCCCCACCGCATGCGCCGGTTTCGAGACGCGATTGCCATTGACACGGATACGCCCTGATCCGGCCGCCTCGGCTGCCAGCCCGCGCGTCTTGAAGAAACGCGCGTGCCAGAGCCATTTGTCGATGCGCAGCCGGGTCGGCGCCTCTGTCATGACCGCTCAGTTGCCCTCTTTCAGCCCCATCAGCGCGGCGGCAAAGGGGTTGTCGGGGTCGATCGCCTTTTCCTTCTTCGGCGGGCGCGAGGAATAGGTCTTGGCGCCTTGCTGGCCGGGTTTGCCACCCTTGCCGCCCTGGGGCTTGCCATCGCGGCGGCGTCCGCCCTCTTGCGGCTTGCCACCGCGCGGGCGGTCCTTGGCGCGGCCTTCGCCCTGCCCCGGCTGGCCCCGGCCCTCGCGGCGCGGGCCACGGCCCTGCTGCTGACGGGCGGCACGGGCCCAGGTGAAGGTGAAAAAGACCTCAAGCTCGGGCTCCGCGTCGGCGGCCTCTGCGGGGGTCTCTGCCGGGGCTTCGACCGGCTCCACTGGCACTGCCTCTGCCTCGGCGACCTCGGGTGCCGGGGCGGCCTCGGCTACGGTCCCCTCTGCCGGGGCGGCCGCTCCTTCGGCAGCGGCCTCGACAGGCGCCGGTTTCACCTTGGCACGTTCGCCGCGCTCGGCCTTGTAGCCCAGCCCCTGCATCAGGTCGGCAAACTGCTCCAGCGTCATGCCGGTGATCGACAGCATGTCCGCCGTCGCCTCGAACCCGGCGCGGCTGTCCTTGGCGCGCAGCATGTCGGCCAGACGTTCCAGCATGTCGATGCGGATCGCCCGCTCGCCCGAGATGCGATAGCCGCACATCGTATCGACGCCCGGCTCGGCATCCTTGACCGAAGGCACCGTCACCAGCCCCGGCGGCGGCGCCTCGGGGAATTCCGACAGGCCCCGGGCCAGCGACCACAGCACCAGCCGCAAACGGGTCGGCGCCGGTTTCAGCAAGAGCGGCATGAAGATGGTGAACTGGCCAAAGCGGATGCCATGCTTGCGCAGGGCGCCACGCGCTTCCTGATCCAGATCCTTGACCTCTTGCGCCACATCGGCGCGCGGCAGGATGCCGAAATTCTCGACCATGCGGAAGGCAAAGCCACGCGCCAGCCCGCTCAGCGCCTCGTCGCGTGACAGCGCGAGCAGCGGCTCGAACAGGGCCGCGACCTTGCGGTCGATGAAATGCTGCAGGCGGCGCTGCACCTTCTGTTCGACATCGGGGCCTGCGGCCTCGTCAACAAAGACTTCGACCTGCGGCTTCAGCGGATCGGCGCCGACGGTGAGCTTGCCCACCGCATATTCGCCCCACATCAGACCACCCTGTTCGGTAAAGTCGATCTCGGTATCGGGTGCGTTATAGAACCGGTCGGCGCGCAGATGGAACTGCGGCGCCAGCGCCTGCAACGACGCCGATTTCAGCGCCTTTGCCTCGGCCCCCTGCGCGGACTTGTCCGGCATGAAGCGGAATCCCTCGAGACGGCCGACGAATTCACCTTCGACCGTCACTTCACCCTTGTCGTTCACTTCGGCCAAAAGGGCCTCCTTCTGCTTGAGCCGGCGCAGCAGCACGCTGGTGCGCCGGTCCACAAATCTCTGTGTCAGACGTTCATGGAGGGCGTCCGACACCCTGTCTTCTACAGCGCGGGTTTCGCCGCGCCAATGGCTTTCGTCACGAACCCAGCCGTTCCGCTGCGCGACATATGTCCACGTGCGGATATATGCTAGCCGTTTGGACAGAGTATCTATGTCCCCATGGGTGCGGTCGATGCGACGGATTTGCCGGGCCATGAAATCGTCGGGAATATGCCCGCCCTCGTGCAGGTGACCAAAGATGACCTGCAACAACCCGGCATGTTCCGCATGGCTGATACCGCGGAAATCCGGAATACGGCAGACATCCCAGAGCAGCCGGACCGAAGCGCCATCGCTGGCGCGGGCAATGACCTCGGCCTCGCCCGCCAGCGATTTCAGCGCCATCAGGTCGTCGGCCTCGCGCGCCTTGAGCAGGTGTTCGCCGCTTGGTGCCTCTTCCAGTGCGGAAATCAGCGCATCCACCGAGTTGAAGCGCAACGCGCTGTTGCGCCAGTTCAGTTTCTTGAGCGGGGTGAAGCGGTGCTCCATGATCGCCTGCGCCATGCCCTCGTCAAGCGGCCGCGCCTCGCCGGTCACACCAAAGGTACCGCTGGCCATGCCACGCCCGGCCCGGCCCGCGATCTGGCCCAACTCGTTGGGCGCCAGCGGGCGCATGCGGCGGCCGTCGAACTTGCTGAGCGCGGAAAAGGCCACGTGGTCGATATCCAGGTTCAACCCCATGCCGATGGCATCGGTGGCGACCAGGTAGTCGACCTCACCATTCTGATAGAGATCCACCTGCGCGTTGCGGGTGCGCGGGGACAGCGCCCCCATCACCACCGCAGCACCCCCTTTTTGGCGGCGGATCAACTCGGCGATGGCATAGACATTTTCGACAGAAAACCCGACGATGGCGCTGCGCGGTGGCATCCGGGTGATCTTTTTCGAGCCGGTAAAGACCAGCTGGCTCATCCGCTCGCGGCGGACGAACTGCGCCTCGGGCACCAGCGCCGCGATGGGTCCGCGCATGGTGTCGGAGCCCAGAAACAGCGTTTCGTGCAGCCCGCGCGCCCTGAGCAAGCGGTCAGTAAAGACATGGCCGCGTTCGGGATCGGCGCAGAGCTGGATTTCATCCACGGCAACGCAATCGGCGCCCAGCCCCTCGGGCATCGCCTCGACCGTGCAGACCCAATACTGGGTGCGCGGCGGCACGATTCGCTCTTCGCCGGTGACCAGCGCCACCACCGAGGGGCCGCGCAGCGCCACGATCTTGTCATAGACCTCGCGCGCAAGCAGGCGCAGCGGCAGGCCGATCACCCCCGTGCGATGGCCCAGCATCCGTTCGATCGCGTAATGCGTCTTGCCTGTGTTGGTCGGGCCGAGGACGGCCACGATCCGCGTTGATCCGCTCACCTGTCTGCCCCCTGCCCGGCCCGGTGCGGCGCGTCAGAGCGCCTGGCCCTCGATCCGGGATTTCAGTCGAGTCACGGCACTGGTTACTTCCTCGTGATGCGGATGTATAGCCAGCGCCCGGGTATAGACGGCATAGGCCGTTTCAGGCCGCTCAAGCGCCTCGAAGATCAACCCAAGCCCAAAGATCGCATCATACTGGTTCGGGTTGAGCGCAAGCGCGCGCTCCAGATCGGCCACGGCGGCGCCATAGAGGTCGGCGGCGAAATAGGCCGAAGCGCGGGCATGCCACCCCTCGGCGAAATCGGGCGCATGATCGGTCAAAGCCGTCAGATGTTCGATGGCGGCGGGGATATCCTGCGCCTCGAGCGCGTCGCGTCCACGCTTGAGCAGGAAATCGGCCGAGGCAGAGCCCGATTGTGCCCAAAGCGCCTGCAATTCGCGGTCGATCTGGCGCGCGCGCACGGGATCGGCCCCGACCAGTTCCTCCAGCAGGACGGCTTCGTCATTCGGCTCGACCTCCTGCGCCGACACCCCCCCGGAAATGGCGGATATCAGCCAGAGTGCCGCAACGATATCTTTGAGCTTTACAGGCAATGCGATCATAACAGTCCTTACTTTAGCGCGCTAAACGGCGTTGTCCACGAGGGCTGCGTCACGCCCCAAACAAAGACCGAGGAACACAATGAGCGACACTCTTGAACAGGCCGCCGCCGAGCTGAACGAAAAGCTGTCTGGCGCCGGTTTCGATTCCACCGCCAAATTCGCCATCGCCGATATGGGCGCGATCGTGCTGGATGGGTCGGGCGCCCGGGTCAGCGACGAAGAGGCCGATGTGACCCTGTCGGCGGATGCCGATACCTTTCAGCAGATCCTGTCGGGTGAACTGAATCCCACCGGCGCGTTCATGTCCGGCAAGCTGACCATCGACGGCGACATGGGCGTCGCGATGAAACTGGCCTCGGTGCTGGCCTGATGACCCTGACGCCGGCCCCCTTGTTCGAAGATGTGGCCGGCGGCCCCGCCGGTGGCGCGGCCCATTGGATGCAGACCTCGGACGGTCTGCGCATCCGCGCCGGTCACTGGCGCCCCGAGGGCGAAGCGCGTGGCACCGTGCTGATGTTTCCCGGGCGCACCGAATATATCGAGAAATACGGCGATGCGGCGCGGGCCTTTGTGGCGCGCGGCTTTGCCATGCTGGCGGTGGACTGGCGCGGTCAGGGTCTGGCCGACAGGCTGCTGGAGGACCGCCGCCTGGGGCATGTGGTGAATTTCACCGACTTCCAGCGCGACGTCGCGGCGGCGGTGGAACTGGCCACCACACTCGAACTGCCGAAGCCCTGGTTCATGGTCGGCCATTCCATGGGCGGCGCCATCGGGCTGCGCGCGGTGATGGAGGGGCTGCCGGTCGCAGCCTGCGCCTTTACTGGGCCGATGTGGGGCATTTTCTTCACCCCGATGATGAAGCCGCTGAGCTGGATAACCGCCAATCTGGCCCCGGCCATCGGCATGGGGCACAAGCATCCCGCCACCACCACGTTGGAGCCCTATGTGCAGGCGCAGGACTTCGAGGGCAATGCGCTGACCCGCGACCCGGCGATGTACGAGATGATGCGCGATCAGCTGGCCGCGCACCCGGAACTGGCGCTTGGCGCTCCCACCAATATCTGGCTGCGCGAGGCGCTGGCGGAATGCCGCGCACTGGAGAACCGCCCCTCGCCCGACCTGCCCTGCCTGACCTTCCTGGGCACCCACGAGCAGATCGTCGACCGCAAGGCGGTGCGCGCCCGCATGGCACGCTGGCCGCGTGGCGAACTGGTCGAGATCCCGGACGGTGAACACGAGGTGCTGATGGAGGCGCCAGAAGTGCGCGACCCGGTCTATGACCGGATGGCCGCCCTGTTCTCGGCACCGGACCGGTTGCAACGCAGCACCTGACCGCGCGCTGGCACGCCCGAGAAAATTCGTCGAATTTTCTCGCCGCCTGCCGCAAGCGCACACTCGCGGTCTTGCCGGTTGCGGTGGGCGGCTGCGCTCCTTAAGTGTGGGGCAACCAGCAAAGACGAGGCCCACATGTTTCACCTGCCCTTTCCCCTTCGCGACGCCAATGCCGGTTCCGGTTCCAAGGATCTCGGCAATCTGCCCGAATGGGACCTGAGCGATCTTTATACCGGCGAGGACGCGCCGGAGCTGAAGCGTGACCTCGACTGGCTGGAAACCGAATGCGCGGCATTCGCCGCCGATTACGAGGGCAAGCTGGCCGATCTGGATGCGGGCGCCCTGCTGACCTGCGTGCAGCGCAACGAGAAGATCAGCGCCATCGCGGGCCGCATCATGTCCTTTGCCGGTTTGCGCTATTACCAGCTGACCATCGACGCGGGCCGGGCCAAGTTCATGTCCGACTGCCAGGAAAAGATCACCAATTTCACCACGCCGCTGGTGTTCTTTACCCTGGAACTGAACCGGATCGAGGATGACGCTCTGGCCGCCCGCTTTGCAGAAAACGAAGAATTGGCCCGCTATGCGCCCGTGTTCCGCCGCATCCGTGCAATGAAACCCTATCAGCTGAGCGATGAACTGGAACGCTTCCTGCACGATCTGGGCGTGGTGGGCGACGCCTGGGAGCGGCTGTTCGACGAGACCATCGCCGGACTGACCTTTGACATCGACGGCGAAGAGCTGAACATCGAGGGCACGCTGAACCTGCTGACCGAGCAGGACCGGAGCAAGCGTGAGGCCGCCGCCCACGAACTGGCCCGCGTCTTTGGCGAGAACATCAAGACCTTCGCCCGCGTGCACAACACCGCCGCCAAGGAAAAGGAAGTGATCGACCGCTGGCGCAAGATGCCCAGCGCCCAGACCGGCCGTCACCTCAGCAACGACGTGGAACCCGAAGTGGTCGAGGCCCTGCGCGAGGCGGTAGTTGCCGCCTATCCCAAGCTCAGCCACCGCTATTACGAGTTGAAGCGCAAATGGTTGGGGCTGGACCGGATGCAGGTCTGGGACCGCAACGCGCCGCTGCCGATGGAAGACACCCGCACCATCCCCTGGGCCCAGGCCGAGCGCATGGTGATGGAGGCCTATGACGCCTTTGACCCGCGCATGGGCGCGATCGCCGCGCCCTTCTTCTCCAAGGGCTGGATCGACGCGGGCGTGAAACCCGGCAAGGCGCCGGGCGCCTTTGCCCATCCCACCGTGACCGAAGTGCACCCCTATGTGATGCTCAACTATCTGGGCAAGCCGCGCGATGTGATGACGCTGGCGCATGAGCTGGGTCATGGCGTGCATCAGGTGCTGGCCGCCGGTCAGGGCGAAATGCTGTCCTCGACCCCGCTGACGCTCGCCGAGACCGCAAGCGTGTTCGGCGAGATGCTGACCTTCCGCAAGATGCTGGAAAAGGCCGAGACCCAGGAACAGCGCAAGGTACTGCTGGCCGGCAAGGTCGAGGACATGATCAACACGGTGGTGCGCCAGATCGCGTTTTATGACTTTGAATGCAAGCTGCACGCCGCCCGCCGTCAGGGGGAACTCACGCCCGAGGATATCGGCGAGTTGTGGATGAGTGTGCAGGGCGAAAGCCTTGGGCCTGCATTCGACTTCATGGAAGGCTATGAGAGCTTCTGGGCCTATATCCCGCATTTCGTGCACTCGCCTTTTTACGTCTATGCCTATGCATTCGGCGACGGGCTGGTGAACGCGCTCTACTCGGTCTACGCCGAGGGCGCCGAAGGGTTCGAAGAAAAGTATTTCGACATGCTGAAGGCGGGCGGTTCCAAGCACCACAAAGAGCTTCTGGCGCCCTTTGGCCTGGATGCCAGCGACCCAAAATTCTGGGACAAGGGCCTGAGCATGATCTCGGACATGATCGACGAGCTGGAAGCGATGGAGGGCTGATGCCCAGCCCGCGCCACAGGGAGAAGATGCCTGTGGCGCGGCTCAGAACAGACTGAGCCCCGCAAGACAAAACCCCGCCAAAACCGCGAAAGGTTTTGCCGAGGTTTTTTGCTCCTATCAACAGCTTGATTTTGGGTGGCTTGTCATCTTGTGACAAAAACGACCGTTTTCGCCCCCCAGTCCTCACTTCAACTGGCTGTCCTTTGACCCGCGCCGGTTGATGCCCCCGCGCGCCTTGAAGGCGCCGTCGCGTTCCTGCTGGCAATCCAGGCACAGTTTCACCCCCGGTATCGCCTGTCGGCGCGGTTCGGGGATTTCCTCCTCGCATTCGGCGCAATGGGTCAGGCTTTCGCCCACCGGCGTCTTGCGCGCCTTCAGCCGCGCCAGCTCGTCGGAAATCGACGCCTCGATCTGTTCGCTCACCGCGCCGTCGCGGGCCCAGCCTCCGGCCATGATCGCTCCTCCCTTGGGACCATCATCCTAGCGCGGCCACGTGACGATGCAACTCTGCCCGGCTAGACGCAGGGTCAGTCTTTGCCCTGACATATTAGACGCTTAGGCTGGCGCCAGATCGCATCAGGGAGAGTTGATCATGCGGAAGGTTCTGAAATGGGCGGTGCGACTGCTGGCGCTGGCGGCGATTGCCGGGGCGGTCGTGTTCTTCGGCTTTCTGCCTGCATATGTCGAGGACACGTCCAACAACGTGATCGACCATGCCCCCTATCCGGTGAGCGACCGCGCCGCCGCCCTGCACAGCGACCTGATCGTGGGCGACTGGCATGCCGACCCGCTGCTCTGGAGCCGCGATCTGAGCCAGCGCGGCAGCCGGGGCCAGGTCGATGTTCCTCGCCTGATCGAGGGCAACGTGGCGCTACAAGTGTTTACCGCAGTTACCAAATCGCCCGCCGGGCAGAACTATGACAGCAACTCGGCCGAGGCGTTTGACAACATCACCCTGCTGGCGGTGGGCCAGCTCTGGCCGCTGCGCACCTGGACCAGCCTGCGCGAACGGGCGATCTGGCAGGCGGAAAAACTGCACAAGGTCGAGGCCAAGGCCGGTGGCCGCCTCAAGATCATCAAGACCGCCGCCGATCTGGAAGAAGTGCTCGCCGCCAAGGCGCGCGGCGAGGCGGTTGTGGGCGGCATCCTGGGGATCGAAGGCGCGCATCCGCTCGAGGGTGATCTGGCCAATCTCGACCCGATCTTTGACGCCGGGCACCGGGTCTATGGGCTGCAACATTTCTTCGACAACGAGCTGGGCGGCTCGCTGCATGGCGAGGCCGATACCGGCCTGACCGAATTCGGCCGCGCGGTGGTGGCCGAACTGGCCCGCCGTCCGGTGGTGATCGACCTGGCCCATTCCAGCCAGCAGGTGGCGCGCGACGTGCTGGCGATGACCGACATGCCGCTGGTGGTCAGCCATGGCGGGCTGCACGGCCATTGCCCGGTCAAACGCAACTATCCCGACGAGCTGATGCGCGAGATTGCCGCCACCGGCGGGGTGATCGGCATGGGCTACTGGGCCGAGGTCGCCTGTGACGACATCACCCCCACCGGTATCGCCAAGATGATCGTCAAGGCGATCGAAACGGTGGGCGCCGATCACGTCTCGCTGGGCTCCGATTATGACGGTTCGGTGGAAACCGCCTTTGACACCTCCGAACTGGCCGCACTTACCTCGGCGCTGCTGGATGCGGGCGTGAGCGAAGAACAGATCCGCAAGGTCATGGGGGACAACATGGTCCGCGTCCTGCGCGCCCGGCTGCGGTAATTCCTGACGGGCGCGCGGGCCCGGTCGCCGCAGCGCTTGGCGATCTCGCGCCTTCTTTGAAATGCGCGCAACAAGAAGGGCCCCGCCGGGCCCCTCTCTTCATTCCGCCATAAATACTCACCTGCGGGCCGGTCAGGCCGGGATCAGCATGCCTTTTTCGCGGGCCAGCTCGCGCATGCGCTTTTGCAGCTTTTCAAAGGCGCGCACCTCGATCTGACGGATACGTTCGCGGCTGACATTGTATTGCGCGCTCAGATCCTCCAGCGTCACGGTCTGGTCCATCAGCCGACGCTGGGTCAGCACGTCCTTTTCACGCTCGTTCAGCACATCCAGCGCCGAGGCCAGCAATTCGCGCCGCGCCTCCAGCTCGTCGCGCGCCTCGTAATCGGCGGCCTGGTCGGCGTCTTCGTCCTCCAGCCAGTCCTGCCATTGCATCGTGCCCTCGCCTTCGGATCCGACGGTGGCATTCAGCGAGGCATCGCCACCGGACATGCGCCGGTTCATGCTGATCACGTCATCCTCGCTCACACCCAGGTCATGGGCGATGCGGGCGACGTTCTCGGGGCGCAGATCGCCCTCTTCCAGCGCGCCGATACGGGCCTTGGCCTTGCGCAGGTTGAAGAACAGCTTTTTCTGGGCGCTGGTGGTGCCCAGTTTCACCAGCGACCACGAGCGCAGGATGTATTCCTGGATCGCGGCACGGATCCACCACATAGCATAGGTCGCCAGACGGAACCCCTTTTCGGGGTCGAACCGTTTCACCGCCTGCATCAGGCCTACGTTCGCCTCGGAGATCACCTCGGCCTGGGGCAGGCCATAGCCGCGATAGCCCATGGCGATCTTGGCGGCCAGACGCAGATGGCTGGTGACCATCTTGTGCGCGGACTCGGCATCCTGTTCCTCGACCCAGCGCTTGGCCAGCATGTATTCCTCTTCCGGTTCCAGCAGCGGGAACTTGCGGATTTCCTGCATATAGCGGTTCAGGCCGCCTTCGGGCGTGGGGGCCGGCAGGGTGGTGTAATTCGCCATGATCAATGTCCCTCCCAAATGTTTAAGGACTTAACATAGGATATGGGTCGCCTATTTTGCCCATTCAAGGGTCAAGGGCTACGATACCGAAATTAAGCTTCGATTAAGAAAATGTGAGACCTCGCCCATCACCTTGCCGTGCGAAGTGTTTCAGGCCCGGCGCAGCACGTCGATCAGCTTTTCAAGATCCTCCGGCAAAGGCGCGGAAAAGCTCAATGTTTCACCGCTTATCGGATGTTCGAACCCCAAGACAGCCGCATGTAGCGCCTGGCGCGGAAAGGCGCCGATGGCCTCGACCGCTTCGGGTGACAGCGCGCGTGGGGACAGTTTGCGCCGCCCGCCATAGACCGGATCGCCCAGCAGCCCGTGTCCGGCATGGGCCATATGGACCCGAATCTGATGGGTCCGCCCGGTTTCCAGCCAGCAGTCGATCAGCGACACGGCAGCGGGCTGCCCAAAGCTCTCGACCACACGCGCCCGCGTCACAGCGTGCCGCCCCCCATGGAACACCACCGCCTGCCTCTGGCGGTCGGTCGGGTGGCGGGTCAGCTGCGTGGTCAGGCGCAGGATGTTGCCCGGTTCGAAGCTGGCGCCCTTGACGCCGCGCAGGCGCGGATCGCTGCCATCGGGCACCCCGTAGCACAGCGCGGTGTAATGCCGCTCGGCGCTGTGGGCGGCAAACTGCGCGGCCAGACCGTGATGGGCGGCATCGCTCTTGGCCACTACCAGAAGACCGCTCGTGTCCTTGTCGATCCGGTGCACGATACCGGGCCGCTTGACCCCACCCACCCCCGACAGGTTGTCACCGCAATGGGCCAGCAACGCATTGACCAGCGTGCCCGAGGGCGTGCCCGGCGCCGGGTGCACCACCATGCCGGCGGGCTTGTCGATCACGATCAGGTCGTCATCCTCGTAGACGACCACCAGCGGGATCGCCTCGGGCGCGATATGGCTTTCCTCGGCTTCGGTCAGGGTGATCGCCACCTGCGCGCCCTCGGCGACGCGCGCCTTGGGGTCGGTGACCACCTGCCCGTCGATACGGACCGCACCCTCGGCGATCAGACGCGCCAACCGGGTGCGCGACAGCGCCGCCTCCTCTGGCACATCCCGCGAAAGCGCCTTATCAAGGCGGGGCGGCGGTGCCGCCGAGATGACAAATTCCAGCCTGGCCTTATCCATGACCGCCCCTTCCGATCCCGAGATACCGCAGGAAACCCCGCAACTGAAACTGCTGCGGCGCATGGTCATGGCATTGACCGCGGTGATGATTGGCGGGGTTCTAGTGACATTCGCGTTGATTGTCATCCGTCTGAGCGACCGAACCCCCACCCTGCCCGATCAGGTCGAGCTTCCCGACGGCGCCCGCGCCGTGGCGGTCACCATCGGCAGCAACTGGTTCGCCGTGGTCACCGAGGACGAGCGCATCCTGATCTTTGACAAGACCACCGGCAAGCTGCGCCAGACGGTCACGACGAACTGACGCTAGGTCACCTGAAATACCTATACTTTTGTATAAAAGCCTATACCCCTGCACGCCGACACGTGCCGCGGCCTGTGCTAGTGTAAAGCTCAGGTGACAACCACCACTCACTCACGGACGGGTTCGAAGCGGAGGGGGTATCTCTTCGAACCCGCCCGACACAAAGGCCAGGTCAAAACCGGCGCAGACCGGTGAGATGGCGCGATCGAGACGGCGCAAGACCGTACAACGCGACAATGCCGGGCGGCACCCTCCACAGGGCGGGTGCCGCTGGCATGGCCCGCTCGACCAGCAGAAAGACCGCCACCAGCACCATTGCCGCGCCATGTCCGCCCTGCACCGCAAGGGGCACCAGCATCCATGGCCAGCACGCGCCCAGGCAGGCGCCGCCATGAGCCAGCCCGTAATCCAGCGCGGCGCGGGCCGCACGGATTCGCCCCGCGGGCAGCCAACGCATCCGGTGACAGCGGTTGCGTGCCGCCTGCGCTGTGGGTGAAGCGCTCCAGATCAGCGCCGCGCCCAGCAAGAGTGGCAAGGCCGCCGGGCCGCTGGCCAGTAGCAGCGCCAGCGGCAACAGCACCAGCCCCGCCAAGCTCCAGACCGCCAGATAGCCCAACGCAAAAGGCGCAACCGCAGCCCAGCGCCCGGCATGTGCGGTGGTCTGCCACAGATGCGCCAGCGGCGCCGAGACCAGCGGCGGCATCATCGCCAGCACCATCAGAACCCACCCCCCGGCCAACAGCCCCGGCGCGGGCAGCAGCAACGCCCGCGCCGCGGGATCGGCGAGTTGGGCCAGCGACAGCCGACCACACAGCTCGACCAGCCCATGCCCGGCGGGCAGCAAGAGCGACATGCCCAGCGCCGTTGCGGCCAGAGCCAGCAGCCAGGGCATCGGCCCCAACCGCAGATGCGCCGCGACAGCACGCAATGGCACGGGAATCATCCCATTTCCTGCCTGTAAAGGCTGACCCGCTCGACCGTGATCTCTGTTTCGGGTGCTCCGGGCTGACTCAACTCGACCGACAGCCGCTCCAGCGCGCCGGGGGCCGCCATCTGTATCTCGCGCGCCAGGTCAGTGATGTCGATGGCCAACGACAGGCCGTTGCCCGCATGCACGCCCTCGGTGGAACTGGCCTTGCCCAGCCCGAACAGCGCCACGGTATCGGCCAGCCGCAGCCCGCCCCCCTCGCCCGGCAATCGCAGATGCACTTGCAGCACACCGGCCGCTGCCGCTCCGCGCACGCCTTCGAGGTTCAGGTAGAGCCGCGGTTCCGGGCCCAGGCCCGGAACCGCGGCAAACTCGGTCGCGGCGCTGGCGGGGATCGCGATCTCGGTTGTGGCGGGTGTTGCCGCCACACGAAGCGGCGCAGTGTTCGAGCCAAGCAGCGCCGAGCCGCCCGCCCCTCCGGACGTGATCATCGCTCCCTCCGTCACCGGGCCACCGGCCACCGCCTGAGCAATACCGGTGCCATCATGCAGACTATCATAAACGGGGGCCAGCGGGCCACCGGGCAGGGTCTGGCCGGGCAGGAACACATCGCCGCCGCCTGCCGGGTTCGGCATCAGGAACTGGCGTGGAAACGGCCCGTTCGACCAGGCCCCGCTTGCCTCTTGCTGGTTGGCCGGGTCGCTCATCCACGCCGCCCAGAACCGGTCGATATTGCAGTGATGCATCCAGAAGATCGGGTCGAGCGCGGCATAATCCGGGTCGCTCATCCAGCCCGCCACCGGTTGCACCCCGCCCACCATCACGTGGACACGGTTATGCGGATCGCCCTCGACCGCGCCGGTAAGGCTGCCCTGTTGGGCAAAACCGCTGATCGCGCCGCCATAACCCTCGGTCCCCGGAGCGGCGGTAAAGGGCAGGCTGCGGGTTTGCGCCGACAGGCTGATATCGCCCGGGAACCAGGGCTGCGGCCCCAGCACCTGCATGCCATTGCGGCGCACCTGCGACAGCGGGTTGGCGCTGCCATCTGGCAGGGTCGGGTCAAGAAATTCCTGCGGAAGCGCCCGGCCGTTCGAATTGCTGTCCGAAAGATAGTTCCAATAGGGCAGCGCCCAATCCTGCGGGCCGCCTGGCTGAGCCGATATCCAGGCATCCAGAATGGCCTCGAACGCGGCCAGATAGCCCCGATGCCAGGGCAGAAAGAACCAGCCCGCATGCTGGCACTGGTTGAAGATCAGATCCTGCTCGCCCTGCGGCGGCAGCGAGCCGGCCGAAGGCACGATGCCCTGCTGCACCCAGCCGGGAATGTCGATGCCATGAATGGCGGCCAGATACCACCAGCTGGTGCGGTCGGCGGGTGCCCGCCCCTGCAATGCGCGCACCGCGCGGGCGTACCAGAGCATTTCGTCGGACCAGGGTCCGTTCAGTTTGGCGATGTCCTTGCGCGTTCCGGCCATATCTGTGCCTCCATCTGCTGAAAAGTGAGTATTCAAAGTGCGACGCTCCGGCGGGATTGAGCCGGGGGCGATATCAATGTCGAAATGCTACCACAGGTTGCCGAGATTCTCACCTGTTGCGTTTCGCCCGGTTGCGACCGCACCGATCCCGATTTTGTCACTGGTCTTGGCGCGCAACCGCCCCTAGCGTGCCGGTATGACTCACCCGGTTCACGACAGCGCCTATTCCTGGTTTCGCCTGCTGATCACCCTGGCCATCGCCACGGTGGCCAATGTGGGCATGTGGGCGGTGATCGTGGTGATGCCCGCGGTCGAGACCGAGTTCGGTGCCGGGCGGGCCGAGGCCTCGATGCCCTATACGCTGACGATGATCGGCTTTGCGCTGGGCAATCTGTGGCTGGGCCGGCTGGTGGACCGGCTGGGCGTGACCTGGGCGCTGATCGGGGCGGCGCTCTTGAGCGCGCTCAGCTATCTGCTGGCCACGCTGGCGCCCACGATCCTGTGGCTCTCGGCGGCGCATCTGTTGCTGGGGCTGGGCACGGCGGTGGGCTTCGGGCCGCTGATCGCCGATATCTCGCACTGGTTCCTGCGCCGGCGCGGCATTGCCGTGGCGCTGGTGGCCAGCGGCAACTATCTGTCCGGCGCGGTCTGGCCCACCTTGTTGGCCGATGTGCTGGCCGAACGGGGCTGGCAGGCGGTCTATCTGACGCTTGCCGTGGTGACGCTGGTCGCGGTGATCCCGCTGTCGCTGGTCCTGCGCCGCCGCCTTCCCGAAGAGGCGCATGGCACCGCCGCCGCCACCGCCCAGCTGAACGCGCGCAGCGCCGGGCTGAGCCCGCGCGCGCTGCAATACCTGCTGGGCATTGCCGGCATCGGCTGTTGTGTGGCGATGTCGATGCCCCAGGTCCATATCGTCGCCTATTGCGTCGGGCTGGGATACGGCCCGGCGGTGGGGGCCGAGATGCTGTCGCTGATGCTCTTGGGTGGTGTGGTCAGCCGGGTGATTTCGGGCTTGGTCGCCGACCGGCTGGGCGGGGTGATGACGCTGCTGGCGGGCTCGGTCCTGCAATGCGCGGCATTGTTCCTGTTCCTGCCCTATGACGGGCTGGTGCCGCTCTACGTGGTCAGCACCCTGTTCGGACTGGCCCAGGGGGGCATCGTACCCAGCTATGCGCTGGTGGTGCGCGAATATCTGCCCCCGCGCGAGGCGGGCGCACGCGTGGGTTTCGTGATGATGATGACCATCCTCGGCATGGCCCTGGGCGGCTGGATGTCGGGCTGGATCTACGACGTCACCAGCAGTTACACGCTGGCTTTCGTCAACGGCATCATCTGGAACGGGCTGAACATCGCGATCATCCTGTGGCTCATGCTCCGCTCGCGGCCCCGTGGTCAGGCGGTTCCGGCCTGAAACCGGAACAGAAGGGGCATTTGCACTCGTATCCGACGGCGAATCGTCGGTAAATCGACGGACCAAGGTCCCCTGCCCGGATATCACCCGATCCCATGCGTACAGTCATTTCCTTTGCCGCCCTGTTTCTCTCGGTCATCCTTTTGCAGCTGTCGACCGGTGGCGTTGGCCCGCTGGATGCGATTTCGGGCATCACGCTAGAGTTTTCCAAGGCCCAGATCGGTATGCTGGGCTCGGCGCATTTCTTTGGCTTCTTCATCGGCTGCTGGTGGGCGCCCCGCCTGATGGGGTCGGTCGGGCATTCGCGCGCCTTTGCCGCCTGCACCGCGCTGGGGGCGATGGGCCTGATCGGCCATACCCTGACCGAGGATCCCTATGCCTGGGCGGTGATGCGGATCGCGTCAGGTATCTGTGTCGCGGGCTGCTATACGGTGATCGAGGCCTGGCTGAACGCCAAGCTGACCAACGAGATCCGGGGCCGCGCCATGGGCACCTACCGGATCGCGGATTCCGGCGCCTCGCTCTGTGCGCAGCTGATCATCGCGGTGCTGCCACCAGCCCATTATGTCTCATACAACCTGCTGGCGGTGCTGTGTTGCGCCGCGCTGTTGCCGCTGACCCTGACCAAGGCCAGCCAGCCCGAGACCCCCGATGCCCCGCGCCTGCGCCCTGGCCTGGCCTGGTTCTGTTCGCCGCTGGCGGTGGCCGGGGTGATCGTTTCGGCGGTCAGCTCTGCCTCGTTCCGCATGGTTGGGCCGCTTTATGGGCAAGAAGTGGGTCTGGCGGTCAACCAGATCGCGTTTTTCCTGGCCGCCTTCGTGCTGGGCGGGGTTGCGGCGCAATATCCAGTCGGCTGGCTGGCCGACAAATACGACCGCCGCTGGGTGCTGATCTGGATCTCTGTCGCAGCGATGGGGTCCTGTGCCGTGATTGCGGCGGCGGGCGGTACCGGCACCTTGGGCGTTATGCTGGCGGCCGGGCTGTTCGGCTTTACCTCGTTCCCGATCTTCTCGATCTCGGCGGCGCATGCCAATGACTTTGCCACCTCGGAACAGCGGGTCGAGCTGTCGGCGGCGCTGATGTTCTGGTACGCGCTGGGGGCCATCGCGGCACCCTATCTGGCATCGACCCTGATCGAAGGCTTTGGCCCGCCCGCCCTGTTCGCCCTGATCGCGGTCGCGCATCTGTTCCTGATCGGCTTTGGCCTGACCCGGATGCGGGCCCGCCCCACGCCCGAGGCACGCACCAACTATGTCTTCGCGCCGCGCACCTCGTTCACGATCGGTCGGCTCCAGAAACGTTCGCGTGAAGAGCGCGAGGAACGGTAAGGGCGAAAAGGGGGATTTCTCCCCCTGCGCGGCTGGGTTAAAGGAACCGCAGACGATTTTCGCGGAAGTGGGACAATGGCACGTATTCTGATCACCTCGGCGATCCCTTATATCAACGGGATCAAGCACCTCGGCAATCTGGTGGGCTCGCAGCTGCCCGCCGATCTCTATGCGCGCTATCAGCGTGGCCGGGGCAACGAGGTGATGTTCCTCTGCGCAACCGACGAGCACGGCACCCCCGCCGAACTGGCCGCCGCCAAGGCGGGCAAGCCGGTGGCCGAATATTGCGCCGAGATGCACGAGGTGCAGGCCGATATCGCCCGACGCTTTGGCCTGAGCTTCGATCATTTCGGGCGCTCGTCCAGCCCGCAGAACCACAAGCTGACCCAGCATTTCGCTGGCAAGCTGGCCGAGAATGACCTGATCCGCGAAGTGAGCGAGCGGCAGGTCTATTCCAATGCCGATGGCCGGTTCCTGCCCGACCGCTATATCGAGGGCACCTGCCCCAATTGCGGTTACGACAAGGCGCGCGGCGACCAGTGCGAGAACTGCACCAAGCAGCTGGACCCGACCGACCTGATCGAGCCGCGCTCGGCCATCTCCGGTTCCACCGATCTGGAGGTGCGCGAGACCAAGCACCTCTATCTGCGCCAGTCGGCGCTCAAGGATCAGCTCGACGCCTGGATCGACTCGAAAACCGACTGGCCGGTGCTGACCACCTCGATCGCCAAGAAATGGCTGCATGACGGTGACGGCTTGCAGGATCGCGGCATCACCCGCGATCTGGACTGGGGCATCCCGGTCAAGAAGGGCGAGCAGGACTGGCCGGGGATGGAGGGCAAGGTCTTCTATGTCTGGTTCGACGCGCCGATCGAATACATCGCCTGCGCCGGCGAATGGGCCGAGGCGCATGGCAAGAGCGACGCGGAATGGGAACGCTGGTGGCGCACCGACAAGGGCGCGGATGACGTGCGCTATGTGCAGTTCATGGGCAAGGACAACGTGCCCTTCCACACGCTGAGCTTTCCGGCCACCCTGATCGGCTCGGGCGAGCCGTGGAAGATGGTCGACCACCTGAAATCTTTCAACTACCTGAATTACGACGGCGGCCAGTTCTCGACCTCGCAGGGCCGTGGCGTGTTCATGGATCAGGCGCTGGAGATCCTGCCGGCGGACTATTGGCGCTGGTGGCTCCTGTCCCATGCGCCGGAAAACAGCGACAGCGAATTTACCTGGGAGAACTTCCAGGCCAGCGTGAACAAGGATCTGGCCGATGTGCTGGGCAATTTCGTGAGCCGCATCACCAAGTTCTGCCGCTCGAAATTCGGCGAGGAGGTGCCCGAGGGTGGCGCATACGGCCCGCAGGAAGAGGCGCTGATCGCGGAACTGACGACGCGGGTGCGCGCCTATGAGGGGCATATGGAGGCGATGGAGGTCCGCAAGTCGGCGCAGGAGCTGCGCGCGATCTGGGCCGCAGGTAACGAATACCTGCAAAGTGCGGCGCCCTGGACCCTGTTCAAGACCGATCCGGTGCAGGCGGCCGCACAAGTGCGGCTGGGTCTCAACCTGATCCGCCTCTATGCGGTGCTCAGCGCGCCCTTTATTCCCGCCGCCTCGGCGCGGATGCTTGAGGCGATGCAGACTGGCGATGACAGCTGGCCCGAGGATATCGCAGCCGCGCTGAACGCGCTGGCGCCTGGTCACGCTTTCACTGTGCCCGAAGTGCTGTTCGCCAAGATCAGCGATGAGGATCGCGAGGGTTGGCAACAGCGTTTCTCAGGGGTGCGGAGCTAAACCGCGCACGCTGCTCATTAGTCACGATCCGCCCGGAAACGGGCGGATCGGCACTTGAGGCCATGGGCGGCAATTCCGGCTCAGGCAGTGGCTGCCGCTCCCGCAAGCTCGTGATCGAGGCCGAGAGTGTCGAATAGTCCGATATCGGCAAGCCCGGCAAAAACATCGGGGCCGGATGGTGTCGTCGCAGACGTTTGATTGTCAGCGCCGTTCACGGTGCCTCCAACCTCTGAGTTTTGCCCTGGCAACTCCAAAGCAGCCAGCAGATCGTCATTCCCGTCTTCGATCAAGCCGGCCAGCACACTTGGCTCCAACTCAGAGGTTTCTTCCACCTTTCCAAATCCCTGCGGAGAGCCCCCATCAAACACAGGCACGGTGTCATCTGACGGCAACAGGCCGGGTTCCGACACAGCGGACATGTCGACATAGGCTGCAACCGCAGACCCCGAGCTAGCCCCGGCTTCAGGCTCAGCTTGAATAACTCCACCGGCAAACAGCTCTATACGATCACTGGTGGTTTCAACGACCCCGTCCAGATCGAAAATAGCAGTTGCTGTGAAGACA
Source organism: Ruegeria alba (assembly GCF_022321465.1). NCBI lineage: Bacteria > Pseudomonadati > Pseudomonadota > Alphaproteobacteria > Rhodobacterales > Roseobacteraceae > Ruegeria > Ruegeria alba. The sequence goes on from NZ_JAKOEM010000023.1 coordinate 63,715, forward strand.
TTGATCTCTCCCAACATATCGTCGATCCCGGGAACGTCCTCCAAGGTAACCGTATAGTTCAAACCGTTGCTGGAGACGGCATCGCTGTCTTCATCTGCGATCTCTCCCAGATCCGTTCCGTCAACATAAAGCTCGAGCGAAAAATCGACCAACTGGGCATTAAACAGCGGCGTTTCCGAAAACGCGGTCGCAAGAGCCGATGGGCTGGTGACCGTCGTCGCGCTTCCATCTGAATCGACCTGATTGAGATTCCCCAAATCGACCTGCGGACCGATTGCAAAGGCTTCGATATCAACGGAAACGCTGGCATTCAGTTCCGAAAGCGCCTCTTGCCACTCTTGGTTCGTCGGCACCGGGTTCCCGTCAGTTATGAAATACAGAATGTTGACGCCGTCGCTCTGCGCGACAAAGAAAGCTTTCGACGCGTCAAATGCCGCTTCCCAGTTGGTATTGCCTGCCTGGAAAGGTAGTCCGTCCAATGCGGTGATCAGCGAAGAGTATTGATCAACCAAATCGTAGGTTGCCGACTGCTGAACGCCGCTGCTGTATGATATCAGACTGACATTCACATCCGTAATCGAGTTGTCGAACTGCGACTTCAACTCACTCAGCGCCCCTTCGACGGCCTCCTTCATATCGTTCCAGCCACTCAGGGTAATACTGCCGGAACTATCCATCGCAATGACGAGATTGATGGAATTCGACGAGACAGGAATGACGTTCACAAAAAACGATCCAGGCGGTTCCCCGGGCGTCTCGGGGTTGAATGTGATCGAAACCGGAAGTCCGGTTGGCAGCGTCGATACGTCCTGCTCCACCAGAACGGTAACGGTCGAACTGTCCGTACCGCCATTTCCATCGCTAACAGTATAAGTGAAGCTGTCAACGCCATAGTCAAAATTTGCGTTTGGCGTATAGGTTACCGTTCCCCCGCTAAACGACACGGTACCGTTCGATGCACCGCCGACCGATGTGACCGTCAGCGTATCGCCTTCCTCGTCCTCGTCATTTGCAACGACGTTGATCGTGACCGCTTCGCCCTGGTCGGTTATGCCAAAGTCGGACTTGGCCACCGGATCATCGTTCGCCTCCGCCAAATTCAGTATGACAGTGGCTGTATCCGTCGCACCGACCCCATCGACAACAGTATAGGTAAAGCTGTCCTGCCCGCTAAAGTTCTGGCTGGGCGTATATGTAAAGCTTCCGTTTGAAGCGACCGTAACTGTACCATTCCCTGGCTGTGTGTACGAACTCACCACCAGCGGCGCCGGATTGATGTCGCCGTCGTCCGTGTCGTTGGTCAGCACCGAGCCGGTGATCGGCTGATCTTCGGTCCCGTTGAAAGTGTCGTCATTCGCAACAGGCGGATCGTTCACCGCCTCGACCGTGACGGTTATCGTACCGGTGTCGCTGCCGCCGTTGCCGTCACTCACAGTGTAGGAGATGCTCTCGACACCATTGAAATCAGCGCTCGGCTGATACGTGATGAAATCATCTGTAGTGTCGCCAGGCGTGCCGTTATGCATGACAACGACCGTCCCGCTGCCCGCGGTGCTGACGGAGACAATCTCCAGATCGTCACCGTCCACATCAGACACATTGCTGAAGACATTGATCGCGTTTGCCCCGGAATCCTCGGTCACAGTGGTCGCGAAATTCGTCGCAACGGGTGCGTCGTTCACACCCGTCACCGTCACCGTCACATTGTTCACTGCCGTCGCATTGTGCGAATCCGTTGCCGTGACCTGAATGCTGACCTGCTGCGTCTCCCCAACAGCAAGATCTTGGAAATCGTCGCCTGGGTCGAACGTCAGCATCGTGCCATTGACCGTGGCGCTTCCCTCCGAAGGTTGCCCCGTCACCGCATAGGTCAAGCTGTTTGCGTCATCGTCGCTATCGACATCGTCCCCAAGGGTGGCAAGATTCAGACTAACGGCGCCCCCGCCCTCTGTGGCCAGCAGAGTACCCGCCGCCAGTGTCGGATCATCGTTGACGCCGGTGATAGTCCATATCAGCGTGCCTTCGTTTGACTGCGCACCGTGACTGTCTGTTGCGACCACCGTAGCTGTAGCCTGCGTAGACTCTCCCACAGCCAAATGATCGAAATTACCGGCAATATTGAGCTGCAATCCACCTGTCGTGACCTCGAATGCCGTCGTCGAGAAATTGCTGTACTGGTACGTGAGCGTGCTTGGATCGTCGTCATCGTCGACATCATTGGCGCGATTGTTCAATTGGAAAAAGTCCGGGGCAACTATGCCCGCAAAACCGTCATCCTCAGAATTTGTCTGCACATTGATGGTCGAAGCAACAACCGGCGCGTCATTCACGCCCGTCACCGTCACCGTCACCGTTGCCGTGTCGGCACCGCCATTGCCGTCGCTCACCGTGTAGGTGAACGTGTCGGT
>NZ_JAKOEM010000024.1:0-54075 GCF_022321465.1 Ruegeria alba
GGGAGAACCCCCGATCAGGCCTACTTCAACAAGCCAATACCTGATGCGGCAGCGGCGTAACCCAGGCGGAAAAACACTTACAGAACGCCCGAAACCTGTTCAAACAAACCGAACCACCTCTGCTGGTCAAAATCCTGAACTTCGCCGGGATTGATCGGTGTTGCCATAGCTTAGCTCCATTTCCAAAGTTATCTTTATGACTTGCCTGTTGCAGCGTCTAAGTTCAGAGCATCGGGCGCTCTTGGGCCATAAACACATTCCGCTTCCAGAATGTTAACTATTTGATCGGAAAGGACGCGACCTTTATCTGCGTCACTCCATCCTGCGCAAAGCGCAGTCAGACAGATCCCAATCAGCGTCGCCAAGGGGTGTTGCGCTGCCTTTTAGGTCACGCAGGGTTGGCACCGCTTGGCGAGAGCAGCGGCGCGGTTCAGCTTGAACTTGGCTCGAGATTAGGGGTTGGCTGCGGGCTGTAGTTGATGAATGAAGCAGTGTGTACGGATGCGAATTGCTGCAAGCTTCGCATGATCCGAAAATGCTGCATCGCGCGCTTCCATCGTTGGAACCCCAGCAGCGAGTTGCCCGCCCGATTGTTCATCGAGCCGCTCGGTTCAAGTAGATCGGCAGCGCCGACTTCGTTCAACGCAGCACCGTAGAACCGAAAGTTCTGAAACGCAGAACGTTGAATTCGGAGATTGGCAGATCCGACACTCCGTTCAGGATCAGATCGGCGATGATCTGGCCAGTGATCGGCGCCAGCGCGAAGCCATGGGCCGAGAAGCCGAACAGGTGATATCCTCCGTCACGGCTCGCCGGACCGATCACCGGCAACCGGTCGGGGGTCATGCCTTCGATCCCGGCCCAGCCTCGCAACACACGCGCGCGCGCCATGTTGGGAAAGATCGCTGTCGCCGCGGCGGCGTTGCGGGCCAGTTGGCGCATGTCCAGCGTTGTGGTGCCGGTTTCGGGGTCAGCACTTCCCTGATAGGCCCCACCGATCAGAACGGTGCCATTGCCGAACTGCTTGAAACTCAGCGCTCGTCCCTGCGCACCCACTACGGGGGACAGGAACGGGCGCAGACGTTCGGTGATCATCAGCATCAGGGCCGAGGCGGTGACCGGTGCCCGGTCGCCCATCATTGCAGCCAGGTCTCCGCCCCAGGCGCCCGCGGCGTTGACCAGCACCGGGGTGGCATATGCGGGGCCGGTGGTCTCTATGGTCCAGCGTCCGTTGGTCCGGTCGACCCCTGCGACCCTGGTCTCTTCGACAAGCGCCACCCCGAGAGACCGCGCCTTTCTGCTGAAAGCGCGGACCGTGCGGAACGGGTCGGCGTGGCCGTCACCATGGACAATGGTTGCGCCGACGCAATGCGCGGCGGCGGCGGGCAGAACCGCGCGCAAGGCCGTCTGGCCGATGATCTCTTCATGCGAGAAGCCACAGGAAAGGAGCCTGTCCCGACGCATTTGCAGCGCGGCAAGTTCGGTTTCGGTTTCGGCCACCTTGATCTGTGCGGCCGGGGCAAAGCCGCAATCGTCATCGACAAGGTCGGATATCCTGTGCCACCGGTGCAACGCCGCCTGAGCCAGAGGCAGTTCCGGCACCGCACGCCCGAGGCGGCGTACCCCACCGGCATTCGCGCCCGAGGCATGCCGCCCGGCGCGGTCCTTTTCCACCACCACGACCCGCAGTCCCGCGCGGGCCAGATGCAGCGCCACCGACAATCCATGCAACCCTGCGCCGACGACCACGGCATCGGCCTTTACGGTCGCCCGGACCATCTTCGTCACTCCGCCTCGTCGAGCGCCGCCAACTGCCCAAGCTCCAGAGGCTTGACCGGCGCGCGCAGGCGCGCGGCGCCGACATCGGTTATGGCGCATCCCCGTTCGGCAGCGATTACCTCTGTCACCGTCAGGCCGCAGAACCGCCCCTGACACGGACCCATGCCAGCGCGGGTAAAGCTCTTGAGCTGGTTGGGGCCCCTGCAACCCAGCGCGACCGCCTCGCGGATCTGGGCGGCGGACACCTCTTCGCAGCGGCAAACGATGGTGTCGTCACCGGGCGGGATGCGAAAGCGGTCCGCCGGGCGATAGAGTGTATCGAGAAACCGCCTCAATCCGACCTGATGATCCAACGCCCGGCGCATGGGCGCGGCCAGGTTGTCGCGCTGTTCGGTCGTGATCCTGCCCAGCCGGTGCAAGGCGCCAAGCGCCGCGATCTGCCCACCTGCTTCGGCGGCCACAGCGCCCGCGATCCCGGCGCCGTCACCGGCGACGGCAATGTTTGGATGGCTGGACGTGCCCCAATCATCAACGCGCGCATGCCAGCAGGCCTGTTCTGGATGCCAGTCGTGCCGACATCCGGCAGCCATCGCCAGATTGACATTGGGAACCACACCCTGATGCAGCAGTACCGTCTCGGCGGGCACGCGACTCCAGCGGCCCGACTTGCAATATTCCACCGCCTCTGCGGCCCCTGCCCCAACGATCCGGATATCCTCGACCCCGCTCATTACCGGGATCCCCGAGGCACGGATCTCCCGTTGCCAGCGCCAGCCTTTCCACAGGCTGGTCGCGTGGCGCATCGTTCCGGGCAGATGAGGCAGCGCGCGGGTGTAGTTCCCTCGCGGCGTGGTGTCGAGCAGGCCCGCCACCTTGACCCCGGCGCGCAGGTATTGATGCGCGACGAGGTAGAGAAGCGGCCCGGTGCCGACGAAGACCGGCGCCGGCATGGCGATGCCTGATGTCTTGAGCAGGATCTGCGCGGCGCCCGCGTTCATCACCCCCGGCAGGGTCCAGCCCGGCACGGGAAAGGGGCGCTCCTGCGCGCCGCTGGCAAGGATGATCTGATCCGCCCGAAGCAGTTGTGCGCGATCCTCAACAGTCACGCCGATCTCGCCGCTTGCGTCGACCTGCCAGACGGTCGCGCCGGGAACATAGCGGGCGGTGCTGGCCCGAAACCGGTCGACCAGGCCTGCGCCATCGAGATACTCTGCCCCCAGGATCGCGGCGCCGTCCTCGCGGCGCCGCTCGACGGCGCGATAGATCTGACCGCCGGGCCGGGGTTGCTCGTCCAGCACGAGAACCGAGGCGCCATGTCGGCTGGCCAGTGTCGCGGCGGCCATGCCCGCGGGGCCGGCGCCGATGACGACGATATCGTGCTGCTCGTTCATGTGTCCTCCTCCGGGTCAAAGGACAATGCCGAGGTCACGTCAAAGGCCCCTTTCTGACGGGACACCCGCATTCCGTCGCGCACCTCGTGCATGCAGGCCTGCTGATTGCCCTTGCCGTCGATCTCGACCAGGCAGTCGAAACATACCCCCATCATGCAGAGCGGCCCGCGCGGTGTATCGGACAGGGCGGTGGTGCGGAACTGCCGGATCCCGGCGCCAAGCAGCGCCGCCGCAACGGTGTCTCCGGGCTGTGCCTCGATCACGGTGCCTTCGAAATGGATGCGGACGGGCGCGCCCGTGACCTCAAACACTCGGGACATGCTCAAACCTTTCCGGGCCAAGGCCGCTGGTTTCGCTCGGAAGCCCGCCCTTGGCAATCGCGGCGGCAAGGCTCTGGATATGGGCGGCGGCAAGGGTGACGCCGCTGTGACAGGTGGCGGCATAGGCGCCAGGACAGGTTTCCGAGCGGGCATAGATCGGTGCGCCATCCGGCGACATCACCCGCAAGGCACCCCAGGCGCGGACGATCCGGGCGTGGCGCAGATGCGGGAATGTCTGCACCGCACGTGACGCGATCCGGGCCTGGCAGGCGGCGGTTGTGCCATCGTCGAACCCCACCTCTTCCTTGCTCTCGCCCAGTTGCACGCTGCCTTCGGCGGTCTGCCGGATGCCGGACAGGGGCAGGTCGAGGAACGGGCGCATACGCTCGGTAATCAGGTTCTGACCACGCTGCGGGCGGACCGGAACCTGCAACCCGACCTGTTGGGCCAAGGCTGGTGTGCCGAGGCCGCAGGCGACGACAACCTGTTCGCAATCGAAGCTCTGGCTGGCGGTTCTGACCTGAAACCCGTGCGACCGCTGCTGGATTTCCAGCACCTTCTCGCCACTTCTGATGGTTCCGCCCAGCAACTGGAAACCCGCGTGCAGGGCCCGCAACAGGGCCAGCGGATTGACATGTCCGTCGGTCGAGGAATAGCAGCCCCCCACCACATCGGGGCCGAGACCGGGCACCATGTTTCCCAGCGCGCGGCGTTCTAGTATGCGATAATCCACATGCGGGGCGTGGCGGCACAACAACTCCATCCGCTCGGCCTTTTCGGTCATCTCGTCATCGGAGAGAAAGATCTCGATCCCGCCGGGCCGCCGATAATCGAGGCGCAGACCGGTCAGATCGGTCAATTCGCTCGCCAGCTGTTCCCAGCCCTGCGCCGATTGCCAGGTCCACTGGGCATAGGGGGGCATCTCGACCCCCTTGGACTGCACCCAGACCAGCCCGAAGTTGCCACGCGCCGCGCGAAAGGCGATATCGCCCTCGTCCAGCATCAGGGCCCTGACCCCGCGGCGTTGCAGGCCAAAGGCAATCGCGGCCCCGACCAGCCCGCCGCCGATCACGATGGCGTCGGCGCTGGTCATGCGAACCTGCCGATATCGTAGGGCGCAAGATCGAGGTTCAGTGGCTCGCCCGCGATCAGCCCGGCAAGGATGCGCCCGGTATTGGGCGCCATGCCCAACCCGTAATGGCAATGCCCGAAGGCCACGAACAGGCCAGCCGCGCCCGGCACCGCCCCGATCACGGGCAGGCTGTCGGGAAAGGAGGGCCGCACCCCCATCCAGGGGGTGACGGTTTCGGTATCGAGCCTTGGGAACAGCCGTTTGGCCATACGCCGGAATACCTCGGCGCGGCGATAATCGGGTGGCGCGTCCAGTCCTGCGAACTCGGCGGTTCCGGCACAACGCAACCCGTCGCGCATGGAACTGGCGACAAACTTGCCTTCGACATCCATGACCGAATTGTTCACCGCGATCCCCGGGTTGGCAAACATCAGGTGATAGCCCCGCTCCGCCTCAAGCGGCAGTGTCAGTCCGAGCGGCGCCAAGAGCCGTGCTGACCATGCTCCCATGGCGACAACGGTGCAAGTGCTTGTGATCGTGTCCCCGGTTGTGTCGATCCGCCATTCGCTCCCGTCGCGTCGCAGACCGCGAATCTCGGCCCGGCGAAACCGGGCGCCCATGCGCAGGGCCTTGTCCATCAGCGCCCGGCCCAGGGCGCCGGGATCGGTGGCGCGGGCCTGATCGCGGATCACGATCGCCGCCCTGTAGTCGGGCGCGATCTCTGGTTCGATCTCGCGCAGCGTATTGCCATCGATCCGCTCCAGCGGCACGCCCCGGTCAAGCCGCATCCGCCAGCCAAGCGCATCGAGATCCGCGTTTGCGGGGTTGCGAAAGACATGCACATAGGCCGCGTCCCGCAAGAGCCCCTCCTGCCCTGTCCCTTTCAGGTGCTGGCGATAGAGTTCGACATTGGGACGATTGAGCGCGTTCATCGCATCGGCAATCGCGGGCAATCGATCAGCACCCCCCGCGCGCAGGAACCGCAGCAGCCAGGGCAACATGCGCGGCGCGTGGGACAGTCTGACCGACAGCGGCCCCTCGCGGTCGATCAGCCATCCCGGCACCTGTTTCCAGAGGCCCGGCATCGATTGCGGGACGCAACTCCATGGTGAAATCACCCCGGCATTGCCATGGCTGGCCCCGCTGGCGGGGTCGTTTCGGTCGATCAGCTCGACATCGAACCCCTTTTCCAGCAGGGACAGCGCGGTGCAGATACCGACGATGCCCGCCCCCAGAACGTGAACAGAGCCTCGCGCGGCGCCCGGCATTACGCAACCTGTACCCGTTTGCTGGCATAGACTTGCTGGAGCAATACCGGCAACGCCACCATCATCGCGAACAGGTCGCTCTTTGACCCGGGCGTGACCATGAACAGGGCAGCAAGGGCGATCACCCAGCGCAGGGGTTTCGGCATCGGTGCGATGAAGAAGCCGCTGACGGCGGTTGCCATCATCACCACGCCCAGACCACAGGTCAGGACGGTTTGCAGGAACTCGGCCCAGGTGAAGTACTCTTCGAGCACGATCAGCATCGCGGGCGAGTAGACGAACACCATCGGCACCATCAGCTTGGCAATGCCAAGCGAGAAGGCCGACAGACCGGTTCTGAACGGATCGGCCCCCGCGATACCCGCCGCGGCATAGGCCGAGGCACAGACCGGCGGTGTGATTTCCGAAATCACGCCGTAATAGAGGACAAAGAGATGCGAGGCGAGCGGCGGAACACCGAGGTTGGCCAGCGCCGGCTGCGCGACCGTCGCCAGCATGATGTAAAGCGCCGTGGTCGGCAGGCCCGCGCCCATCAGGATGCAGGTGATCGCGATCAGCACCAAAGAGATGAACAATGTCAGGCTGGGGATCGAGATCTCGAGCATCGGGATCCAGCTGATCAGCCCGTGCACGGTTTCGGCCAGAGACAGGGCGCCATTGGCCACCATGAAACCGAGCCGGAAACCCAGCCCGGTGGAATTGACCACGCCGACAACGATGCCGATGGCGGCCACGACGGCACCCACGGCCAGCGCGTATTTGGTCCCCAGCACCGCGCCGTCCATAACGTCGCGGATGGTCATCCTGTGCATCGGGTTGAGAAAACCCACCACCAGGGCCGAGGTGATCCCCCAGAACGCCGCCATATGGGGCGAGTAGCCGCTGAACAGCACATAGATCAGGACGAACAGAGGGATCGAGGCGGGCCAGCCGCGCTTGATCACGCGCCAGAGCTGCGGGATCTCGGCCTCGGGCACGCCTTTCAGCCCCATGCGCTTGGCCTGGAAATGCACGATGCAGAGCACGCCGATATAATGCATCGCTGCCGGGATCGCGGCCGCCAGCACGATGGTGGTATAGGGCACCTCGAGAAACTCGGCCATGATAAAGGCCGCAGCCCCCATGATCGGCGGCGTGATCTGACCGCCCGCGCTCGAGGCCGCCTCGACCCCGCCCGCCAGGTGACCAGGATAGCCCATGCGTTTCATGTTCGGGATGGTCAGTGAACCGGTCGAAACCGTGTTGGCGATGGACGATCCCGAAATGGTGCCGAAGAAGGCCGAGGAAACGACGCTGACCTTGGCCAGCCCGCCGGTGTAGCGGCCGGCAACCACGGTGGCCATGTCGACGAACAGTTGTCCCAGCCCCATCCGCTGCGCCAGCACGCCAAAGAGGACGAAATGGAACACAACCGTCGAGACGATCCACAGCGTCACGCCATAGATGCCTTCGGACGGGAAATACATGTTGTTGATATACTGCGACCAGTTGATGCCCGGATGCATGATGGTCTGGATCGGGATGTACTGGCCGAAAACCGCGTAGCCGGTGAACAGCAGGATGATGATCGGAACGACCATGCCCAAGGTGCGCCGGACCGCTTCGAGCAGAACCACGATCAGCGCGGTGCCAAAGACGACGTCGATCAGCCAGGGGTCCCCCTGTCGCATCACCTGCTCGACCATCTGAAAATGGATGCCGAAAACGGTGAAGTCGACCCCGTACCAGGTCACCCCGATATAGAGCGACGTGGTGATCCCGACGATGATGAAGATCCAGTCGATCAAGGGCACGTTCCCGAACCGGTACCACGCATTCGGGCGCATGGGTTGGTTCCGGTCGCGCTTGAACATAGGAAAGCTGATAAAGATCAGGGTGATGACGCCGGCCATGTGAAAACCCATGTGCCAGTAATCGACCGGCACTCCGATCCCGGCGGTGACATAGTGATAGGCCGCGAACACCAGCGAGAACAGAAAGACGAACCTGACGATCCAGGGACCGACCGTTCGGGTCTGAAGCGCGCTGTCATACTTCTTTTCAAGCTGTTCGGCCTCGTTAACGTCAAAGGTCGCCATGTCAGTCTTTCCGGATGTGAAGCGTTGATTACCCGTCCGCAGGCGCGCGGCGCCTCGGGGTCGGTGAGGGAAACGGGCGCAACCATGCGCCCGTTTCGACAGGGCGCGTCGGTTACTTGATCATCCCGATCTCTTTGTAGAACCGTTCGGCACCGGGATGCAGCGGGATCAGAACACCGGTCAGCGCGGATTCAAGCTGGATCGCCTTGCCCTTGGCATGGCCCTTGTCCAGCAGGCCGCGGGTCTTGTCGCTCCAGAGCGCCTTGGTGATCTCGTAAACCAGGTCCTCGTCCTGATCGACCGAGGTGATCAGCTGGGCATTCACGGCAACCGTGGCGGTATCGGCGGTGATGTTCTCATAGACGCCGCCCGCGATGTTGCTGTGCACATAATAGGGGATGATGCCGTTGATCGCGTCCCGCTCGTCATCCGAGAAGGAGTACAGCTCGAAACCCTTGGTCGACCCCAACTGGATCAACGCCGCAAAGGGCGTGCCGCCGGCATAGAAGAACGCATCCAGCTGACCATCGGCCAGGCGCTGTGCGCTTTGCCCAAGGCTCAGTTCGTGCTCCTCGACGGTGATCCCGTAATGCTTGAGGATCATCCGCACCGATACCTGGGTGCCGGACCCGGCCGCCGCCACGCCGACGCGCATGCCTTCGAGCCCCTTGAGGTCGTCGATGCTGGTACCCTTGGCCAGAACAAGGTGCATATCCTCGGGATAGAGGTTGGCAATGACGCGGATCTTGTCCTTGGGCACGCCGTCGAACTTGCCTTCGCCCTTATAGCCCTGCACCACGCTTTGCGCGCCTGCCAGACCGGCATCGAGCTGGCCTGCGTGAATGGCGTTGACATTGGCCACCGACGCATTGGTCGACACTGCGATTGCCACCAGACCGGGCACGCCACAGGTGCCGCCATCTTCACAAGCCCGCGCGCCCGGCGGGTTCGAGATTGCGTTGGCGATCAGGCCCCCGATCGGGAAATAGGTGCCGCCGGCCCCGCCGGTACCGATACGCCAGAATTTCATGTCCTGCGCAGTCGCGGCGCCAGCCGCCAGCAACAGACCTGCGGTCGCCGCAATCAGTTTGTGTCGCAATTTCATGTGTCACTCTCCGTTGGTGGTTATTTACACGGTTTTGGTCGTCGTCGGCAGGAACAGGACTTGGGTGTCAGGAGCAAGCCAACAATCCGGCGCCTTCTACAGGGCCCTGCCGCAAAGAGTGACCGGTTCAGCCGATTAGCACAAATTGTAAATTTTTTTGATATGATCGATTTTTCTTATGGGATAGAGAGCCTTCTAAACCAGTCAAAGGGCAACAAATGAAGCTTAGGCAGCTTGAAGCGTTCCGCGAGGTCATGCTGACCGGTTCGGTGACCGAAGCAGCGCGCAACATGGGTCGGACACAGCCAGCAGTCAGCGCGCTGATCGCAGGGCTGGAAAGCTCGGTCGGATACCCGTTGTTCGAGCGACGGAAGGGACGGTTGCACCCGGTTCCCGAGGCCCATTACCTACTGGACCAATCCGCTACGATCCTCGACGATCTGGGCAAGCTTTCGCACAACATGCGGGCCGTGGGGCGTTTGCAGGAGGGTCATCTGAACATCGCCTGCCTGCCAGTGTTCAGTACTATCATGCTACCCAGACTGATTTCGAGTTTCGTCAAAGACCGGGGAAATGTCTCGGTCTCGCTTGTCAGCCAGTCCTCGGAACGTGTCTATGAACGGCTGGCATCGCAGCAATTCGATGTCGGAATCGCCGAAGCGACGACACATTCACCACTGGTAACCGAGGTCGAGACCAGCATGGACTGTCTTTGCGCCGTGGCTGCGGACAGCGATCTGGCACGCCAACAGATCCTGACGCCACATGATCTGGTGGGGTTGCCGATGACAACCTTTATCGACGGCCATTTCATTCGCCGCCAGGTCGAGAACGCCTTTGTCCGCGAACGCCTGGACCTCACCATTCGTTTCGAGATGCAAAACGCGGCCTCGCAATTCGCATTTGTCGAGGATGGGCTTGCCTGGGCGATCGTCAGCCCGATGAGTGTCTACTACTACAAGCAATCCGAACTCAACCAGCCGCGCATCGTGTTCATTCCGTTCCGCCCGTCGATCGTTTATCGCATCGCGGTGCTGACACCGGCACACACCCCGGTCTCACGCCTGGCCCGTGCTTTCTCCGATATCCTGGTCGACGAAGTGCGGCGCGTTGCTGGTCTAGACCCCCGCCAGGATCTGTCAGACAGACTATAACCAATCTCATCAAGGACAATTGCGCTGCCTCCTAGGTCACGCCAAGTTGGCGCCTCTCGGCGAGAGGATCAGCCAGCGCACTAGTCTATGGTGGTCCATCTGTTGATGGGTTTCAGTCCGATCTCTGCCCGGATTTTTCGTCCTTCAACCAGAACAGCGTAAGTCCCGGCCAATAGAGTGCTGCGCGTGCCACCGTTGGGTGGAGAGATCACACAGAGCCCGATAGCCGAACGCGCCTCGGCGCTATAAGCGCCGCTGGTGACAAAACCGACGATCTCATCGTCTCTGAGAACGGGTTCGTTGTGGTGCAATAGCGCGTCCGGATCATCCAACCGGAGCGAACACAGGAACGCACCCTTTCCAGCAGCCTTCCGTTCGAGAAAGGCATCCCGTCCGATAAAAGGCACCGGCTTGTCCGTCTTGCACACAAATCCAAGGCCCACCTGGTGCGGCGCGTCCGTATAGGCCAAATCGTGGCCCCAATGCACGAAACCCGCTCCGATGCGCAGGGCGTTCAACGCTTCGCCACCAACTAACTGCAGGCCGTGCGCCGCACCGGCGTCCATCAGGCAATCGAAGACATGCTCGGCAAAATCGGGAGTGATGAAAATCTCCCATCCGAGTTCCCCGGTATAGGACAACCGCTGGGCAAAAACGGGGGCGTGGCCGATATGAAAGTGCTGCAGGGTATTGAAAGGAAAGGCACTGTTGCTAAGGTCCAAGTCACAGACGGCAGTAAGGATATTCCGCGACTTCGGACCGCAGAGAGATAGCACCGCATAGGCCGTCGTTGCATCAGTGAAACGCACATCCTCATCGGGCGCGACAAGCCCTTGCAGATAGGCGCGATCCCGCCGTGTGTGCGATATCGCGCTCATGACCATGAAACTCTCTGGCCCGTGCCGCGCGACGGTCACGTCGCTTTCAATCCCGCCCCGGTCATTCAGCATCAACGTGTAAGCCACCTTGCCCAAGGGCAGCGCCATGTCATTGGTGCAAGCGCGTTGCAGAAAGCGTTCCGCGTCGCGTCCCTCGACCATCAGTTTTCCCAACATGGAATAGTCGATCAGCCCTGCCGCCTCGCGCACGGTGCGCTGTTCGGCCAGCATATGTTCGAACCAGCTTGAACGGTGGAAGGAATGATCGTAGGTGGGTGCGGCCCCATCGGGCGCGAACCAACCCGGGCGTTCCCAGCCCTGCGCTTCGGCATAGGCCGCACCACGGGCCTTCATCGCGTGGTAGAATGGTGTACGCCGCAAACCTCGTGCGCTTTCCCGTTGCCGCCCCGGCCAGTGCATCGCGTAAGTCAGCACCAGCGTTTCAGGACAGCGTTCGCGCAGATAGGGATCGCGGGCTTGCCACTCCTCTATCCGGGCGGGGTCCATCTCGGACAGGTCCATCGTCGGGTGGCCTGCCATGATCCAATCGGCGAGCGCCTTGCCCGCGCCTGATCCAGATTGGATACCGGTGGAATTGACCCCGGCCAGCACGAAGTACCCCTTGAGATCGGGCGCCTCGCCCAGGGTAAAGCGGCCATCATGGGAATAGCTTTCAGGTCCGTTAAAGAAGGTGCGAATGCCCGTCTCTTGCAGGATGGGCACGCGGTTCATGGCCAGGTCCAGCACCTCCATCACGTCATCCTCGACAAAGGGCAGGCTGTCGAATTCGAAACTCTCGGGGATGCCGCCGGTCGCCCAGGGTTTAGCCTGGAAATGGGCGAAACCGAACAGCAGCTTGCCTGCGTCCTCTTTCCAATAGGTGCCGTCGCAGTAAGAGCGTAGCACCGGCAGGTCGGCGGGCAGGTCCGGGATCGGCTCGGTGACCAGATAATAATGCTCGCAGGCATGGAGCGGCACGCCGACACCGTTCTGGCGGCCCAGATCACGCGCCCACATACCGCCGCAGTTGACCACGAAATCGGCGGTGATGGTGCCGTGATCCGTGCGCACGCCGGTCACGCGACCATTGGCGGTCAACACCTCTTCGACCTTCACGTTCTCGCGGATCGTGGCGCCGTATTTTCGCGCGCCTCGCGCCAGCGCCTGGGTCAGGTCGACCGGGTTGGCCGACCCGTCCGAGGGCATGTGGATGCCGCCCAGAACGCCCTCGGCATTCATCAGCGGCCAGCGCTCGGCAATCTCTGCCGTCTCCATGTAATGCGCCTCGACCCCGAAAAGGCGTGCGAAATCGGCCTTGCGCTTCAGCTCGGCCATGCGCTCGTCATTCAGCGCGATGGATATCGAACCCGATTGGCGGAAACCGGGGTTCTGGCCGGTCTCCGCCTCGATCTCTTGCAACAATTCAACGCCATAGCTGGCAAAGGCGGTGGTGGCATGGCTGCCCTGCAATTGCCCGACCAGCCCCGCCGCGTGCCAGGTGGTGCCGCTGGTCAGCGTCTTGCGTTCCAGCAGCACGACATCGCTCCAGCCGCCCTTGGCCAGATGATAGGCCACCGAGCAGCCCATGATGCCGCCGCCGATAATGACGACGCGGGCCCTGTCGGGAAGCGGAGTGGTCATTTGCTTGATCCTGTCTTGAAATTCGGGGATTGGGTGCGGTGGGTCAGCCGGACGCGAACAGGCGACCGGCGCCCTCTGGCACGCCGTCAAGGCCCGCCAGCCGCATCAGGTGCCAGGCCAGAACCTGGTTCGAGGCGATCACCGGCTTGCCAATCCGGGCCTCTGCCTCGGCGATCACGTCAAGCGCGCGCAGGCTGGTGCAGGAGACAAAGACACCCTCCACCTCGTCACGCGCGCCGATGGTCGCAACGGCGTCAAGGATGCTCTGGGCCGAGATACGGGCCACGGTGAAATCGTCAGACTGGTTGAACGAGGCAACCGCCACGGTTTCGAACCCCGCGGCGCGCAGATTGGCCTGCATTTCCAGCGTCACCTCGGGCGGATACGGCGTCAGCAGCGCGATACGGCGCAGGCCCAGCGCCGAGAGCGCCGCCTTGCAGGCGGTGAGCGGGTTCGAGGTGCGGGCGCCGGGATGTACCGCGCGGATCATCTCGTCCACGCAGGCCTCGCCGATCATCGTGGCGCCCGAGGTGCAGGCATAGCCGATGGCGTCAAATCCGAAAGACGGCGGCAACAGTTCGGCGGTGCGCGGCAGATCGGCCTGCATCTGGCGCAGGGTTTCGGGCGAGACCTCCATCGCGTTGGGGATGCGCGCATGATAGAGCGCCACGCCCTCCCCCCGGAACAGCCGGGCGAACTCGTGCTCGATGGTCTGATCGGTCTGCAACACGATCAAGCCGATCCGGGCCCGCTGGCCAAGTCCGGCATCGGTTTCGAACGCAAGCGTTTCAATGACCGACGGGGGGGAGAACGCGGCGTTTTGCATGGCTACATCATCGCCCCGGCGCCGGCGCCATCCGACCCCTCTTGTTGCGCAAAGAAGGACGTCCCCTTGGGCACCGCCGGCAGCTCCATCTGATAGGTGGTGCAGCGCACCCGGCCCGAGGCCTCGCCGCGCACCAGTTCATGGGTGAACCGGCTGGGCAGGTGGTTGGGGCTCAGCTCGATCGCGTCCTCGGCGTAATAGGTGGTGATGTAGAGCGTGCGCGGCTGGTCCGACAGGTTCGGCGCCGAGCCGTGCAGCAGGCTGGCATGCATCAGGCAGACCGACCCCGCCTTGCCGGTGCATTTGACGATCTTGTCACGCTCTGCCTCGACGATCGCGTCATCCACCGCGCCGGTGAACACACCATTGTGCCAATGCGAATGGATCGGCCCCTTGTGGCTGCCCGGGATCACCTCGAGCGGGCCATTTTCCAGCGTCACGTCGTCGATGAACAACAGGCAGGTGATCATGTCGTCATTGGTCATCGGCTCGAACGGGAAATCCTGGTGCCATTTCACTTGGGTGGCTGATCCGGGCAGTTTCGAGTTCACCTTGCCATGATGAAAGCGCACGCCGGGTCCGATCAGCTCGGCGCAGTAATCCACCGTGCGCGCTTTGCGCATGGTGTCGGCGTAGACCTCCGAGACCTCTTCGGGCGACTGCACCCGGCGCAGGGCGGGCTTGTCTGCGCTGTGACCCGGTTGCAGGTCGAACCGTGCGCGACCGTCCAGCGTCTCGCCATAGTCGTCGGCATGGGCGCGGCTTTCCTCGACCCAACCCGCGAACTCGGCCCTGAGCGCGGCCAGCTCATCAGGCGACACCGCATCCTCGACAACCAGCACGCCGTCGCGCCAGAACGTGTCCTTCTGTTCCTGTGACAACAGTCCCATCGTCTTTCCTCCCTTGTTTGACCCGGCTGCACCGGGGGTGATCATGCCGGCAGCAGCGCCGTGCCGGGGTTCTGGAAAATCCGGCCGAAGCCGGTCAGCTGATCGGTGATTCCGGCGCGGCGCAGGCAGCTCCAGAACTGGGCCTGGTTCGATGTGATCACCGGCTTTCCAGCGGCCTGTTCGATCTCTTCGACCACTTCGAGCGCGCGTATGCCGCCGCAGGACAGAAAGATCGCGTCTGCCTCGGGCCGGTCGATCGCCAGGGCGAATTCCTTCCAGAATTGCGGCGTTACCTGTCCCATCTGGGTGCCCGTGGACAGGTTGAGCCCCTGGATATCCAGCACCTCGAACCCCTTGGCCAGTAGATACTCGGCCTCGGCGGTGTTGACCTCGTCCAGATAGGGCGTGCCCACGACGATGCGGCGCGCGTTCAATGCATCGAGGGCGTCCAGCACCCCCTGAACCAGGCACATCGGCCGCGCCCAGGGCGCGCCCTTGGCGATCTCGGCCATGACCCTGTCCTCGCCGATGACGATGGACCCGCTGGTGCAGCTATAGCTGATGACATCGGGTCTCAGGTCGGGCTGGATCCGCGCCGCGGCATCGGCCATGTGGTCGATATGCCGGGCAAGCGTTTCTTTGGTGGTGTAATCGTCGGTCTTCAGGCGGGTGATATGCACCGCGACACCCGGCGGCACCATGTCGAAGAAATCCGCCTCGGCCGCCAGATCGGTGGACATCAGGATAAAGCCCAGCCGCGCACGATGATGGCGCCCGGCGTCCAGCACCGGTGACCAATCCCTGGATACGACCTGTTTTCCCGAGGTGAACATATGCGCTGTTTCCCTTGCGAGGCGGAGGCCGGCACATCGGGTGCGAGACAAACCGCAATAACTGGTATATACCAGACTCACACGATGTAACGGTGAGTCCGCCCGTTCAGTCAAGTGAAATAATTTTCCTTGCCCGAACTGGTATATACCAAATACCCTTGATGAAAATTGCGGGAATCAGATGAACGACGCAACACCCGATCAGCTCCGGACAGGACCATCGCGCGACACGCCGCGCTTTCAGCAGATCGTTCAGGACATCAAACGGCGGATCGTCGATGGCAGCCTGCCGGAACATGCCGCCCTGCCCTCGGAACGGCGCATCGCCGAGGAAACCGGCATCAGCCGAATGACCGCGCGGCGCGCGCTTGATGCGCTCGAGGCCGAAGGGCTGGTCTATAGCGCCGACCGGCGCGGGCGCTTCGTCTCGCCCAAGCGGGTCAGCTATGACGTCTCGAACATGGTCAGCTTTGTCGCCGATGCCGAAAGCCGGGGCGCCGCGCTGGGGATCGAGGTGATCCGGGCGCAGGAGAACACGGCAGACGCCGCACTGGCCGCGCGGCTGGGGCTGAAACCGGGTGCCGCGATCTATGAATACACCCGGCTGTTCCGTCAGGATGGTCACGCGATCTTTGTCGAGACCGAATATGTCGATGCCGCAAGATGCCCCGATTTCCTGTCTCACGACCTGCATCAATCCACCACCCGTCTGCTCGACAGCCACTACGATCTGGTCGCGCATACCGGGGATATCATGATCCGGATGCGCGGCGCCCATCCCGAAGAGACCCAGTTGCTGGGATTGGCGCAAAGCCAGTCGGGGATCGAACTGACTCAGGTGATCCGGGACGCATCCGGGCGCCCTTTCTGTTTCGGCCGCCAGTTCTGGCGCGGTGAACTGGCAGAGTTTTCGGCCCGCGCCATTGTCGGAGGTTTTACCCATGGCTGACAGTCCCATGCGCGGCTTCGCCGCCGCCGAATTCGAGGCCCGCACGGCGCGGGCGCAAGACAGGATGGCGGCACAGGGGCTGGACGGTCTGCTGCTGATGACCGAACCCGAGTTGCGCTATTTCAGCGGCTTTCACACGTTGTTCTGGCAGAGCCCGACCCGGCCCTGGTTCCTGTTCGTGCCCGCCAGCGGCAAGCCCATTGCGGTGATCCCCGAGATCGGCGCCGAACTGATGCGGCGCGGCTGGCTGGACGATGTACGCACCTGGCCCGCGCCGCAGCCGCAGGATGACGGGATCAGCCTGTTGACCGAGCTTTTGTCGCCGCTGGCCGCGCGCGGCGCGCGATTGGGCGTCATGAAGGGGCATGAGACGCTGCTCAGGATGCCGCTGGGCGATTGGGAACGCCTGATCTCTGCCCTGCCCGGCCTCGAGATTGCCGATGCCACCGGCCTGGTGCAGGGGCTGCGCATGGTCAAGACCCCTGCCGAGATCGAGAAGCTGGCCCATATCTGCGCCATTGGCTCGGCCGCATTCGAAGCGGTGCCGGGTTTCGTGTCCGAGGGGATGCCGCTGGACGCCGTGTTTCGCGAGTTCCGCCGCGCGGCGATCGGGCTGGGTGCGGATGACGCGCCCTATGTGGTGGGCGCCGCCGATCAGGGCGGCTATGCGGATGTGATCTCGCCGCCCTCGCAACGGCCCCTGCGGGCGGGGGATGTGCTGATGCTGGATACCGGCTGTACCTGGGACGGGTATTTCTGCGATTTCGACCGCAACTGGGCGATAGGCCGTGCCGATGATGCCGCGCGCCGCGCCTATGACGTGCTGTGGCGCGCGACCCAGGCCGGGATCGACGCCGCCCGCCCCGGCGCCACCTGCCGCGACCTGTTCGGGGCCATGTCCGCCGTCATCGCCGAGCTGGATGACAGCGGCGGCGATATCGGGCGGCTGGGTCACGGGCTGGGCATGCAACTGACCGAACAGCCCTCGCACGCGGCCTTTGACACCACCGTGCTGCAAGAGAACATGGTCCTGACCATCGAACCCTCGCTCAGCTACGGCAACGGGCTGATGATGGTACACGAAGAGAACATCGTGGTGACCGACGGGCCTGCCCGATTGCTGACCAACCGCGCCGCGCCCGAGTTGGTGATCTTGCAATGACCCGCATGCCCGCATCCGATCCCAAATTCGGCCACGCGGCGCCCCGCTCGACGACGGGTGGTTGGAGACACGATCACGCAACTTCAGAAACTCTGAAATTTCTTTCAAAGGTTTCAAATTGCTTTGAGAGGACACGCTCTCTAGCCTCGGTGCGGGTGTAAACGTCCCGAAACCCGCACTTGGACAAGGCCAGGGACGGCAAAAAACAAATCACCAACAGGAGAAGACCATGAACAATCCCATCACTCTGGCCAGAAGCGTCATCGCCGTCGCGGCCATGACCACGGCATCGGCCGCATGGGCCGAATGTGGCGAGGTCTCGCTGACCGAAATGAACTGGCCCTCGTCCCAGATCATCACGCATACCGCCAAGTTCCTGATGGAACAGGGCTATGGCTGCACGGTCGAGCTGGTGCCCTCGGCCACCGTGACCTCGGTCGCCTCGCTTGCCGAGAACGGCGAGCCAGACATCGTGACCGAACTTTGGCTGAACTCGGCCGGCGAGCCCTATCTCAAGCTCGAGGCCGAAGGCAAGGTCGAGCGTCTGGCCGAGGTGTTCAATCCCGGTGGCCTCGAAGGCTGGTGGATTCCCTCGTACCTGGCCGAGGCGCATCCCGAACTGAAGACCGTCGCCGACATTCTGGCCAACCCCGATCTGGTCGGTGGCCGGTTCAACAACTGTCCGGTGGGCTGGGGCTGCCGGATCGTCAACGACAACCTGATCACCGCGCTGGGCATGCGCGACAAGATGGAGATCTTCGACCACGGTTCGGGCGAGACGCTGGCCACCTCGATCGCGGCGGCCTACGAGGACAAGACCCCCTGGTTCGGCTATTACTGGGCGCCCACCGCGGTTCTGGGCAAATACCCGATGACCCAGATCTCGATCGGCGATATCGACACGGATGTGCACCTGGCCAACCAGTCGGCCGAAAATGCCAATCCGGGCGTTTCCGACTTTCCGCCGGCGCCGGTGCTGACCGTCGCGACGGCAGCCCTGACCGAGCGCGCGCCCGACGTGGCCGAGCTGATGCGCAATCTCAGCTTTGACATCGACGTCATGAACGCCGTGCTGGCCTGGAAAGACGACAACGGTGCTTCGGCCGAAGAGGCGGCGGTCTATTTCCTGAGCAACAATTCGGACATCTGGGCTGGCTGGGTCAATGACGCGGCCCGCGAAAAGCTGGCCGCCCTGATCAAGTAATCCGGAACTTCCGCCGGGCCGCCATTGGTGGCCCGGCGGTTTCGACACCCGCCGTCGCGCACCCGGCACCAGACGGGAACCGTCCGAGACAACCGTGAAAGGGGCTCGTTCTCATGGCCACCTATGACTTTCTGTTCAACAGCCTTGGCTTGCGCGACTGGTGCGATGCCGGCAAATCCGGCGAAGCCACGCTGTCGATGGCCGATCTGCTGGCCAAGGCCGGTGGCAAGACCGAGACCACCCTGTTCAACCTGCCCTTTCCCTCGCTGGACGAGCTGAACAAGGCCTGCGCCGCCTTCGCCAAGTCACGCGATGTCACCAAGGGGGTCGAGGACGCGTTCCTGGCGGCCAAGGGCGCACTCCGTTTTGTACTGGACCCGCTGACGCAGCCGCTGAGCTGGATGCTGGAATTCGCTCTGGCCACTTTCGAGGCGACGCCCTGGTGGATCATGATGCCGCTGCTGGCGCTGGTGGTCTATTTCGCCTCGCGCTCGATGCGGCTGGTGGGCTTTGTCATGGCCTGCCTGGTGTTTCTGGCCTTTGTCGACCACTATGACCACGCCATGCAGACGCTGGCGATCATCTTTGTCTGCGCCTTTCTCTGCGTGCTGTTCGGGGTGCCCATCGGCATCGCCATGTCGCGCAACGACCGGCTGCAACGCATGACCATCCCGATATTGGACATGCTGCAAACGCTCCCCTCTTTCGTCTATCTGATCCCGCTGATCTTTCTCTTTTCGGTGACCGAGCCCAAGCTCTATGGCATCGCCATCATCCTTTACGCCATCGTTCCCGTCATCCGCCTGACCGATCTGGGGATCCGGCTGGTGGACAAGGACGTGATCGAGGCCGCCGACAGTTTCGGCATGACCGACCGGCAGAAGCTGTTCGGCGTGCAGATCCCGCTGGCCCTGCCCAATATCATGGCCGGTGTGAACCAGACCATCATGATGAGCCTTGCCATGGTCGTCATCGCCTCGCTGGTCTCGGCGCCGGGCCTCGGGGTTCTGGTCCTGCGCGGCATCCGCAACCTTGAACTGGGTGTCGGCCTTGTGTCGGGCCTGGGCATCGTGCTGCTGGCGGTGATCCTCGACCGGGTCACCAAGGCCGCGCTCAACCGCGTCAACGCCGCGCAACAGCACTGAGGGACACGGGCATGAGCGAGAATATCAAGGTTTCGATCCGCAACCTCTACAAGATCTTCGGTGCCGATCCGAAAGCGGCGCTGAAACATGTGCTGGACGGCATGTCCAAGGCCGATCTGCTGAAACAGCACCGCCACGTTCTGGGGCTGCGTGACATCAATGTCGACATGCGCGAGGGCGAGATCACTGTGATCATGGGCCTGTCGGGCTCGGGCAAGTCGACACTGATCCGCCACCTGAACCGCCTGATCGAACCCACCTCGGGCGAGGTGCGGGTCGATGGCGCGGATGTGCTGGCCTATGACGAGGAACAGCTGCGCAACCTGCGCCGCGAAGTCATGTCGATGGTGTTCCAGAAATTCGCGTTGCTGCCGCACAAAACCGTGGCCGAGAACGCGGGCACCACGCTCAAGGTGCGCGGCGTGGCCAAGCGGGACTATCTGGTCGAGGCCGACAAATGGCTAGATCGGGTCGGGCTGCATGGCTATGGCAACCACTATCCGCACCAGCTGTCGGGCGGCATGCAGCAGCGGGTCGGGATCGCCCGCGCGCTGACCTCGAACTCGCCCATCATGCTGATGGACGAGGCGTTTTCGGCGCTCGATCCGCTGATCCGCACCGACATGCAGGACCTGCTGCTGGAATTGCAGACCGAGTTGCACAAGACCATCGTCTTTATCACCCATGACCTGGACGAAGCCCTGAAACTGGCCGATCACCTGGTCATTCTCAAGGACGGCTATATCGTGCAGCAGGGCGAGCCGCAGCATATCCTGCTCAATCCGAACGATCCGTATATCGAGGACTTCGTCAGCGACATCAACCGGGCCCGGGTGCTGCGGGTCCGCTCGATCATGACTCCGCTAGATGGGCAGCCGGTACCGCCCGACGCCCATGGCGAGGTCGATCATGACGATACGCTGGAAAGCATGATTGCCCGCTCGGGCGGCGACACGTCGCATCGTTTTATCGTGATGCGCGATGGTGTGCCTGAGGGAACGCTCGATATGACAAACTTGGTCAAAGCACTGGTGCCGCGCGTTGCATCAGACGCGAGCACGCGGCGGAACTGACAGCACAATGAGGAGGTGTCAGACAGCTTCAAACCGGTCTCAGCTCGGACAGTAACCCTGCCCTTTCTGCCGCAGCAAGTTGGCGCCACTCGACAAGAGCAGCGGCGCGGTTCAACCTGAAATTCTGTCGGCTGGTGAGGCTGCGCTGCGAGTTGGAATGGTTGAAGACCGAGGCGTGGTCGGAAGCAAACTTCTGCAAACTTCGCACGCGCCGAAAGCGTTGCATTGCCGGCGCGCGGCGTCGGAATGGCAGATGCGAATTCTCCGCCCTGTTGTTCAGCCAGCGACCCGTTTCCTGCCGATGGCTTTCATCGCCGCACCATAGGACCTCAACCGGTCGATCACCAGGACATGAGGTCGACCGTGGCGCTTCATTGATTTTCTGAGGATTTTCAATGCAGCCTTCTTGTCCCGCGTCTTTGTCACAAAGCTTTCCAGGACCTCGCCTTCGTGATCGACGGCCTGTCAAAGGTAGTACCGCTCGCCATTGATCTTCACGAACATCTCATCCAAGTGCCAACGCCACTGCGGCCAGGACCGAAGCCGATCCGCGCATTTCCTGCGGATCTCGGACGCAAACATCGGGCCAAACCTTTGCCACCAGAACCGGATCGTTTCGTGACTGACATCGACGCCGCGCTCGTGAAGCAGCTCCTCGACATTATGCAGCGACCGCGGAAATCTGACCTACAGCATCACCGCCAGACGAATGATCTCTGGACTGCTGTGGAAGTATATGAACGGATCGCGTCTCGGCATCCTCAGAGGCTACGAGACCGCCCTGCCCGTCTCAACCGGATGCCTTCTGAGACCGCCGTTCATACCTTTGACAATACCACAACTCATATTACCGACGCGCGGATTCCGTCCCCCAAGACATCAAACATTTGGTGAATCTGATCCTCACTGATGATCAGGGGCGGTGACATCACGCACATATTGATGATAGGTCGAACCAGCAGACCCCGTTTCTGGCATTCGGCATCGATCCGCGCGCCGATCTCATAGTCGCCTTCCAGCAAGCTGGTTTTATTCCCGTCGAGCGAGCACTGCACGCACCCCATCAGCCCCATACCGCGGGTGTCGGTGACAATGCCGATCCGGCGCAGATCGTGCAGCCGTTCCTGGAACACCGGCGCGACCTGCCGGACATGTTCCAGAATGCCTTCGCGTTCGATGATCTCCATGCTGGTCAGCCCGGCGGCGGCGCAAACCGGATGGCCGGAATAGGTGTACCCGTTTGAGAATGTGGCATCGTTCCCGGCGATGTCGGCAATCAGCCGGTCGGAAATGATCGCGGCCCCCATCGGGGCATAACCCGATGTCATTCCCTTGGCGCAGGTGATGATATCGGGCTGAATGCCGAACACGTCCTTCGAGGCGAACCAGTGACCCAGCCGCCCGAAGGCGGTCACGACCTCGTCAGAGATATAGAGCACGTCATGGCGGCGGCAGATTTCGAGACAGCGCTTGTGATAGCCTTCGGGCGGGACAATCACTCCGCCCGACGCAAGGATTGGCTCTGCGATGAAGGCGGCCACCCTATCCGCCCCAAAGGTCAGGATCGCGTTTTCCAGATCCGCGATCTTTTCGTCCAGGAAGTCCGCGACACTCTGGCCCTCGGCACGATACAGCGGGTTCACATTCGGCAGGAAATGGGCCAGGTCATCGGCCTTATCCAACCACAGCCGGTCACGCTCTTTGCCGCTGACGCTGGCGGCCAGATAGGTGCTGCCGTGATAGGCCTTCTGCCGTGAAATTACGATCTTCTTGTCGGGATGTCCCATCAGGTTGTTGCGGAACTGGATAAACCGCAGGGCGCTGTCGACCGCGGTAGAGCCGCCGGTGGTGAAGAACACGTGGTTCAGATCGCCCGGCGCCCGCTTTGCCAGTTCGCGAGCAAACCGTGTGGCGATCGAGTTGGTGTTGTTGAAGGGCGAGAAATAGGCAAGCTGACGCGCCTGTTCCGCCATCGCATCGGCCATCTCTGTGCGGCCGTAACCGATCTGGGTGCACCACATGCCGCCGGGCCCGTCGATCAGCCGTTCGCCCTTGTCGTTGACGATATGAATGCCGCTGGCAGTTTCGACAAAAGTTCGGTCGTTCTGACCTACAGCGGCCATGCCTTCCCACGGGTGAACGAAATGACCGTTATCCCAGGCTCTGAGTTCGGTGTTATCCACGGCGAGCCATCTCCTCTTCTGACATGATGATCGGAAACTCCGCACGCACCTCTGCGTCGGCGGCGCCGAAATAGTTGGGGAAATGACTGTCCAAGATCGTGTTGGCCTTGTCCCGCGCCCGTTCCAGAAGGTCAGTCTTACCCTCGTTCTCCCAGGTGTCGGTGCGCTCGCGATCCATCAGCTGCGGATAGACGAACTCGGTATTCATGTAGGTGAGCGTATGGGAGTTGCCGAGGAAATGACCAGGGTCGAGGGCGCATTTGTGGATCACGTCCACGGCCATGGTCTCGTCCGAAACCTCTATCCCGCGCAGGGTGCGCAGGATCATGCCGCCGGCCTCGTCGTCGATGACCATGCTTTCGAAACTGCATCCCATCAGGCTGCCGATCATGCCGCCGAACTCGCACAGCCGGTTGGCACCCGCATGGGCGGCCAGCGAAAAGGTCAGCGCCTTTTCCAACCCGTATTGCGCATCAGGCACCTTGGCGTCGGTCATCCCCGCGCCCACGGAAGTGGGCAGGCCATAGAAATTGCCCATCTGTACCGCGGCGGCCCCGATCAGCGCCTGTTCGCCGCTGCCCCCGGTGAACGAGCCGCTGCGCAGATCGGTGATAAAGGGCCAGGCGGCAAAGCAGACCGGACAGCCGGGGGTGATCAGGTTGACGATCGCCACGCAAGCGAGGGTCTCGGCCACGGTCTGCACCAGTGTTCCGGCCAGCGTGGCGGGGGCGGTGGCCCCGGCCTGCGGCGGCACCGCCAGATCGACGGTCAGGCCCAGTTTGGCGGTGTCGATCAGAAGCTCCATGTTCTCGCGCCCGATCCGCAGGGGCGAAACCATCGGGCAGCCGCCAAAGATCACGCTGGGCTTTTTCATGAAACTGCCTTCGCCGCCCGAGGCCAGGTCGAACATGCGGATCGCGTGCGGGATGTGGCTGCGGTCGCGAAAGGTCAGGCAGGCGGGTTTCTGGCTGCCCGCCAGCATCGCGTAGACGGTGTTCATGTCATGGGCGAAATCGTCCGTCACATCGGTGGCCAGAACCGTATCGCCCAGCATGTGGATGTTTTCCAGCTGATCCACCAGCCGGGTGAAATCGTAGACGTCGCGCAGGGTCGAGGGGCGATAGGACCTCGTTTCGTAGTCGAAGGTGGTGACCGCCGTGCCCGAATTGGCGAAATAGACGCTTTCGGCGGTGCAGTGCATGTCATCCTTGCCCTCACGTTCGCCACGGGCAAAGACATAGAACTCCTTTGCGGCGACAGAGAGCAGGTCCTCCACCAGCGCGCGGGGAAAGCAGAGACGGCCATGCTCGTTCAGCACCGCGCCTTTGGGCAGGACAAGGTCCAGCAGTTCGGGAAAGTGATCGGACACGCCGGTGCGTTCCAGCACGGTCAGCGCGGCCGAGTGGATGTTTTCCATGTCGCGCTGGCTGAGCGGTTTGTACCGCCCGCCCTGCATCCCGCCATGCACCGCCTCGTTGCCGGTGGTCGCCTGCTGCACCGCGATCCGCGCGGCACGTCCGCCGCCACCCCGCCGACGAGGTTTTGTGGATGTCTCAACCATTTGCTGCCTTCCTGAATTCTGGGTCCGGCCCGATCATGCGTAGATAGAAGTTGTAGAAATCGCCCACCCAGCCTTCCATTTCGCTCAACGGGCCGGGCTGGAAATAGGCCGAGTTCACGCCGGCCTGATTGTGCCGGATGATGCGTTCGTCATCCTGAGAGGTGACATGCCAGAGCCAGGTGAGCGCTTCGCGGTCATAGTCGCGCCCCTCTTCAGCGTCGGCATGGACCATCCAGACCACCTCGATGTCGGTCTGCTGCACGTCGCGGGGCAGGAACCGGTAGCCGACCAGGTGATCGGAATAGACCAGGAACCAGTTGAGTGGCCCGATCCCCATGTCGGTGGCACCGCCGTCATACCCTTTGAGGTCACCCAGAAGCGGTGCCAGGGGCGCGCCATCGCGACTGCCGGTATCGTAGCCGGGATAGAGCGGATAGCGGCGCAGATAGGCGCCGGTGAACGGCGTCGGAGCGGCCGCCCCGGTCAGGTCCAGCATCTCGGAGGACAGCCCCGCCGCCGCCGCGCGTGCAGCCAGCGGACCCACGAGCTCGGCCATTTCCTTGGGCGATTTCAGGCTGTGCGAGCGAGAATACTCCTGATGTGCCGGGCCGCAATGATAGCATTCCAGATAGTTCTCGACCGCCAGCTTCCAGTTGGCGGGCACCGGATAGCTGGCCTTGTGCGCCACCTTCAGACGGTCCAGCCCATAGGGCGCGGTCAGCGGGGCCAGTTGCGCCAGCGCCGGCTCCAGTGCCGGTGTGTCCGCGTCGCAGCAGACAAAGATCAGTCCCTGAAACAGCGTCACCCGGACCGGGAACAGCCCCCAGCGCGAGGGGTCGAAATCCGGCCCCATGGCCCGGCCCGCGCGCAACTCGCCTGTCAACTCAAACGTCCACGCGTGATAGGGGCAGGCAAAGACGCGCGCCGTTCCCTCAGCCTCGGTGCAGATGCGCGAGCCGCGATGCCGGCAGATATTCAGATGTGCGCGCACCCCGCCGTCGCGGTCGCGCACGATGATGATCGATTCCGACCCGTAATCGAGCAGGACATAGTCCCCAGCCTCGGGGATCTGGCTTTCGTGCCCGGCCCAGAGCCAGTTCCGGTTCCAGACCCGGACGATATCGTGATCATAGATCGCTTGCGAGGTGTAAAACCCGCGCGGCATGGCCAGTCCGGGGTGGTATTCGGCAATCAGCGCGTCGAGTTCGGGGGGGCGTCCGGTCATGTCACGACTCCTCTCTCAGGTCGATGATTTCACGGCGGAACCAATCCTTGTCGGCATCCTGTTGCGGGCGTTCGAAATCACGGGCGGCGCGATGGCCGGAGAACACCGCATCGACGATCAGGCCCGGCTGCGCGGCATCCCCGATCAGTTCGAGCGTGGTCAGGTTCAGAGGCTTCAGGCTGGCGTGCAGGGTGGTCTCGCGGATGCGCTCGGTCACCAGCACCGCAGACCCGCAGACCACCGGTAGCTGTCGCCCGGTAAAGGCGCAGGCCAGGCTGGCATTGCCCGCGCCAAGTGCCGCAAGCGTCTGGTTGCAGCGGATGTCCACGCCCAGGTCGATCAGCCGGGCCTGAATGCGATGCTGTTCCAGAGTGTTCACGGTGAAGCTGGAAACCAGGCTCTCGGGCGTGGCAAAGATCACCTCCAGACCGGCCAAGGCCAGCTTCTCGGCAATCACGCCCGCCAGATAGACATTGTCGTCATCATAGACCAGGACCGGGCCCACAGGGGGCATCTGACCCGACAGGATGTCGTCGGGTGTCAGGATGGTTGCGCCCGCTGCGATATCTGGCGCGTGGCGCTGGGTGTTGCGGCCGATGCCGTCGCGGCGCCAATGGGCGCCGGTCGCCACAAACACGTTGCCGATGCCCAGTTCGGCCACTTGCGCCGCATCCAGTGCGCTGTCGGTGAACATACGCACATTGGCGCGCTGGGTCAGGTCGTTCAGGCGGTAGTCCATCACCCGGCCCCAGGCCGACAGCCCCGGCAGGCGGCTTTCACGGGCCACGCGCCCGCCGAATTCGGACGATGCCTCGGCCAGTGTCACCTCATAGCCGCGCCGGGCCATCTGCATGGCGCATTCCAGCCCGGCCGGGCCACCGCCGATCACCAGAACCTCGTTCTGCTTGCCCTTCGAGGTGATGACCTCGGGGTGCCAGCCGCGGCGCCATTCCTCGCCCATGGTCGGGTTCTGGGTGCAGCGGATCGGAATGCCCAGATTGTCCGAGGCGACGCAGATATTGCAGCCGATGCATTCGCGGATCTCGTCGATGCGGCCTTCGCGGATCTTGGTCGGCAGGAACGGGTCGGCGATCGAGGGTCGCGCCGCGCCGATCAGGTCCACGATCCCCTTTCTGACCATCGACACCATAAGGTCGGGCGAGGTCAGCCGGCCCACGCCCACGACGGGCTTGCCGGTCACCTGCTTGACAAAGGCAAGGGCGTCGTTCTGGTATCCGTCCTGCGGCTGAAACCGGGTGGTGATGCTGTCATTGTCCCAGCCCGAGACATTGACGTCCCACAGGTCGGGCAGATCGGCCAGCAACTCGACCACGGCGCGGCCCTCTTCGGCGGCCTGCATGCCGTCGGGTCCCTGCATCTCGTCAATGGCGAAACGGAAGGCCACGGCGCAGGTGTCGCCCACCGCCTCGCGCGTGTCCTCCAGCAACTCGCGGGCAAGCCGCACGCGGTTTTCCAGCGACCCGCCATATTCGTCGCTGCGGGTGTTCATATGCGGCAGCATGAAATGCTGGGCGATCGACATGGAGTGCCCCGCATAGACATAAATGATATCGGCGCCGGCCTGTTTGGCGCGCAGCGCTGCATCTCGGTGCCAGCGGCGCAACTCGCGGATATCGGTCTTGTCCATGGCGCGGGCGTGTTTCGGCATCGCCAGATCGGCGCTCATCTCGGAGGGGGCCAGGATCGGCGCGCGGCTCAGATGGTTGACGGCATGGTTGCCGTTATGCACCAGCTGGATCGCGGCCAGCGCCCCGTGTTCATGCACGGCGTCCGTCATCAGCCGCAAAGCTGGAATGTCACGGTCATCCCAAAGCCGCCCCTCGGGAAAGGGCGAAAGATCCGAGGTGGGATGAATCTCGGTTTCCTGGTTCGAAACCACCGCCCAGCCGCCAGCGGCCTTTATCCCTCGCACACCGGCGTCGGCGCGCGGACGCAGATGACCCAGCCCGGTGCAATGCGGTACCTGAAAGAACCGGTTGCGGGCTGTTACCGGGCCGATCTTAACCGGTTCAAAAAGCAAAGCGTATGGGTTCGCGTCGGACATGTCGCGCGTGTTCCTATCCGTCGGGGCCAGGGGCGCAGAGGCGCCCCCGGCGAAATGAGTGAATTAGAAGCCAGCCTTGATCCGCTCGAACTCGGCCAGCATTTTGGCCTCGAGTTCCGGCGTCACCGCGTCAAAGAACAGGCTGCCTTCGAAGAAGCTTTTAGGATCGGAGAACCCGTAGGCCTCGATGTTGGCCTGATCGGCCATCTCGAACGCCTTGGCGTTGGAATGCGGATACCCCCAGTTGTCGATGATGTACTGACCGCTGACAGGATCGGTGAGCGCGTTGAGCAGGTCATAGACCTGTTCGTCCGGCGTGGTCGAGGATTTCAGATGCACATAGCCACAGACCCAGGTGGCGATACCCTTGTCGACGTCCCGCATCATCGCGGCGGGCACTTCGTTCCAGATCAGGTTCAGCTCGGACTGGTTCCAGGCCCAGCCCATTTCGATCTCGCCGCTGGTCATCGCCTGGTCCAGCTGGCCCGCATCCGACCAGTAGAACCGCATGTTGGGATGAATCGCGCGCAGGAAATCCGACGCTTCCTTGAACTGTTCGTCGCTCAGATTGGTGTAATCGGCGCCGTTGCCGGTGGCCAGCGAGGCCAGCGCATAGGCCGACGAGGCCGCATCGGGAATGGCGATCTTGCCCGCATAGGCGGGATCGGCCAGCAGTTGCAGCGAGACCGCGTCGGCAGCGATCTTGTCGGTGCGATAGATCAGGCCGGTATTGCCCCATTCGAAGGGCAGCATGTAGAGCTTGCCATCCAGAACGATGCCGTCGACCTCCTTGATCTCGGGCAGCATATCGGCCCAGTTGGTCAGCTTGCTTTCATCCAGCGGCTTGATCAGGTCGGCCGCCACCCATTTGCGCACCGCGTCCGAGCAGGGATGGGCGAGATCGGCGGTAAAGCCCGACATAAGCTTCGTAAAAGCCTCTTCCTGGCTGCCGAAATAGGAATAGCTGGGCGCCTCGTTCCCGTATTTCGCCATGTAGCTGGCGAAAAAGCCCGGATCCTCGTAGCCCGACCAATCGAAAACGCTCAGGTCCGCCCCCCCGGCGCTGGCGCAGCCGGTGCTGATGGCGGTCGCGAGTGCGAATGCTGCAATGCCTTGAAGTCTCATGTTTTCTCCCGTTGGCTTGATTTTCTTTCTTTACCCAAATCGATCACACTGGCCACTTGCAGGCCCAACCAGACCGCGTCACCGCGATTGAAATCGACCGTGTGGAAATAGTTCGGCACCGACACCGCGATCGGTTTGTCGATATTCTCGACCGCGACATGATAGTGGATGTTCTCACCGTAAAAGGCGACATTGCTGATTTTACCTTTCAGCGTGGCAGGATAGTCGGCGGGTTTGTCGGCCTTGATTTCCAGCTGTTCGGGGCGGATGCCGACAATGATGTCGCGTGCCCGATCGGTGGCGTTGACATTTCGTTCGATCCGCATGCGGCCAAACCCGGCCGCTTCAATGGAAAGCATGCCCCCGGTTTCCTCCAGTACAGTGGCCGGCAGGATGTTCATCTCTCCGATGAAACTGGCCACCGCCCGGTTGCAGGGGCGCGCATAAAGCGTGGCCGGCGTGTCTACTTGCTCCAGGCGGCCATCAAACATCACGCCGATGCGGTCGGACATGGTCATAGCCTCGTATTGGTCGTGTGTGACCATGACAAAGGTGATACCCAGCGATTGTTGCAGGTTACGCATTTCGAACTGCATTTGTTCGCGAAGTTTCTTGTCCAGCGCCGAGAGCGGCTCGTCCAACAGCAGCACTTTGGGTCGCATGATCAGTGCGCGGGCCAGTGCGACCCGCTGGCGCTGACCGCCAGACAGCTCATTGGCTCCGCGTTGGTGCAACCCTCCCAATTCAACCATCTCCAGCGCCTCGGTCACGCGGGCGTCGATCTCGGCCTTGGGCACCCGCCCGCGCAACCCATAGGCCACGTTGTTGGCCACATTCAGATGCGGAAAAATGGCATAGCTCTGGAACACCATGTTGGTGGGACGGTTGTTGGCCGGCACGCCGGCCATGTCTTGCCCATCGATCAGGATGGCGCCCTGTGTCGGTTCCTGGAAACCCGCGATCATTCGTAGCACCGTGGTCTTGCCGCAGCCCGACGGCCCCAGCAAAGAGAAGAATTCGCCCTGACGAAGGTCCAGATCGATCCCGGAGGCCGCCAGGAAACTGCCATAGCGTTTCTCGACGCCTTTGAGTTCTATGATGTTTTTCTCGGTCATCAGACGTCTCGAGTTGTTGAGCGGCGTTGGAAATATTTGGCCAGCACCAAGAGCATGACCGAGGCGAAAAGCAGAATGGAACCAAGCGCCAGAACATTGGGCAGCTTGGCCGGAAAGCGGATCTGGCTCCAGATGTAGACCGGCAGGGTTGGCTGGTTGCCAGACAGAAAGAAGGCCAGCACGAATTCGTCGAAGCTGACGGTAAAGGTCACCAGAATGCTGGCGACGATGCCCGGGGCAACAACCGGCAGGGTGACACGCCGGAAAGTCTCGAACACGCCACAGCCCAGATCATAAGAAGCCTCTTCGAGCGAGGCGTCGAAATCGTCAAAGGCGGATTTCAGGATCGATACGGCAAAAGGCAGTGCCAGAAAGGTATGCCCCAGCGTGACCGTAACCAACGACGGCTGCAGACCAAGGAACAAGAACAGCACCAGCATCGACGAGGCAACGATGATGCCGGGAATGACGAGCGGCAGCATCACCAGCCCCTCGGCCGCAGCCTGACCACGAAACCGGTAGCGAACAAAAGCGCGGGCAGCGAACAGCCCCATGGCGGTGGCCAGCAATGCCGTGACTGCACCGACACCCAGCGAATTCCAAAGCGCCTGGATCAGGGTATCCTGCTCGCCCAGCTTGCGGTACCAGTCAAGTGTCCAGCCCTTGATCGGAAATGCAACGATGGTTCCACTGTTGAACGAAAACAGCGGCAAGAACATCACCGGCAGGTAAAGGAAGATCAAATAGGCAAAGGCGTAGATCACAAGGAGTGAAGGACGTTTCATCTAATTCGCCCCCCCAAACCGCGACCCGCGATGACGAACACGATTGCCACAAAGCCGACCGACATCATCGCCAAAAGCGACAGCGTGGCTCCTAAAGGCCAGTTGTTCGCAGCACCGAATTGAACCTGAATCAGGTTGGCGATCATCTTGCCATCCGACCCGCCCACCAGCGCGGGGGTCACATAATCGCCCACCGTTGGGACGAAAATGATCAGGCTGGCGGCAATGATACCGGGCACGGTAAGCGGCAGCGTCACGCGCAGGAACCTTTGCAGCGGGCTGTTGCCTAAGTCGGTCGCTGCTTCAAGCAGGCTGGGGTCGATCTTTTGCAGACTGACATAGATCGGCAGGATCGCGAACGGGGCCCAGGCATGAGCCAGAGTCAGCACCACTGCAAACTCGTTATAAAGCAGAAAATCAAGCGGTTCATCGATCAGGCCGAGCCCCAGTAGCGCCGAGTTCATCACGCCATTGAATCCCAGTATCAGCTTCCATGCGAACACCCGCAGCAGGTAGCTGGACCAGAAGGGAATGGTAATCAACAAGAGCCAGATCGTTTTTCTCCGGGCCTTCATCGCGATGAAATAAGCAATCGGATAGGCCAGCACCACGGTCGCCAGAGTGACCGCGCCAGCGATCCAGATCGAACGCAGCATCAGGTGATGCACCAGCGGATCGGACAGCGCGGCGCGATAGTTCCCGAGCGTGGGCGTCTTATCAAGCGTAACGTAGGTCTGCGTCCAGAAGGAATAGGTGATCAGAATGACAAGCGGCGCCGCCACCAGAAAGCCGACATAGGCCGTGGCAGGCGAACTGAGAGCATATCCTCTGGCCGCTTCGCTTCTGGGCTTGAACACCGGACCTCCCCGACCTGGCCTGCCTAAATCCCCTAATGGACGATTGTCCATTAAGTATTGCGCGGCGGCAGTGCTTGTGTCAATCTACTCTTTGAAATTTGATGGAAATCGATCTACATGGTTGAATATGAAAGATATTACCTCAACCAAACACCGTCGACGCCGACCAGCCAAGCGTGATCCAGAAGCCAGCCGGCAGGCATTGATCGACGCGACTCTCGACACGATCGCTGAAAGCGGCCTGACGGAGGCCTCAGTCACAAACATCATTCACCGGGCGGAATTGTCGCGCGGAATGGTACACCTGCATTTTGGCGGCAAGGACAATCTGGTAACCGCAGCGGCCAAGCAGTTCAGCGAGCACTACTATTCAAAAATGGATCGGATGACCGACATCGGCGACGCCCCCCCGGCGGTGCGTGTGATGGCGATCGTCGTCGCCGATCTTTCCGAAACCCTACTCAGCCCGCGCGGGATCAAGATCTGGCATGCATTCCGCGGCGCGGCAAGTTCTCACCCCGGGATCGCCCAATACACCAGCACCCAAGACGAGCGTTTGGTGCAAAAACTGCGCTCCGCCTTTGAAGAAATAGCTGGCGAGGAGGGGGCATCGGCAACTCTCGCCGAAGATGCCACCCATGGCACGCTAGCGCTGCTTGAGGGCATGTGGGTGCACTACCTGACCGACATGGAGAATTTCTCGCGCGTTTGGGCGATGGAACTTGTGAGGCGCTTCCTAGCCGGGCTGTTCCCCATCCATTTTTTGGACCCTGCTACCAGCGCGAAGGCCATTTCTGGGAGGTGTCAGACAGCTTCGAACCGGTCTCAGCTCGGACAGTAACCCTGCCCTTTATGCCGCAGCAAGTTGGCGCCACTCGGCTAGACGGCGGCGCGGTTAAGCTTGAAATTCTGTCGGCTGGTGAGGTTGCGCTCCTAGTTGAAATAGTTGAAGACTGAGGCGTGAACCACCCTGCCCGTCTCAACCCAATGCCTTGTGGCAAGACCCTTCGGATCAATGTAGGCTAGGGGGTCAAGGATACGATGCGGGTCTACCCTTGGGCGCAACGTAACACCCCCCCCGGAAACGAAGTTCGTCAACCTGTCGGGGCGGAAGTTCGGGAAGTTATTCGATCCGACGGACAACGAGGCCATGACCGGTCGCGGTGGCAGCATTCCGCCACGCGTCTGGCCTGCGCCTGACCCTCCACCGGTCGAAAACTGGATGATCATTCCCGGGCAGTGCCTTTCGAGTCCCTCCTTGAGAGCCGCGTACTTCTCCGGGCGCCTCCTTTGAAAACAGGAACGATCACGGGACCAAACCAGGTCCGGTAGGCGGCGAAGCGTCTACAGATCTAGGGGGCACCTCAAACCAGCAACCCGTTTCCTGACGGTGGCTGGCACCGATTTCCTTGAGGGCAGCACCCCCGCAACCGTTCTGGTTGCAGAAAACAACGCCCCCAGCAGTCAGGTAACGGACGCGTCCGCTTTGTCACAGGTCGGTTTGATATGCTTGGCCCCAATCACGACCACCGGACAACGCGCGGCAGAGAAAAGGTGCCTCAGGTCCTCTTCGCTCTTCAGTGGACCCACGTTGAGATCAACGACAATTGCCGCGACGCGACTGCGATCAACCCTTTTGAAAACTGCTGCGACCTCCTCGGTGGTTTGAACCTCGGATATCTTGGCCGCGGATGAATTGGCCAGCGCGCGCACCATGGCCAAGACCTTGGTCGAGTGTGAGTTGGGTGCACCGATCAAAAGCACATTGCCATGAAATCCAAGCATGGGGCGTTGGCAGAGCAGCAAAATATCTTCGTCGGCAGCAGCGGCGCATGCGCATGTGATCAGATCGCCTTCGGCCACCTCGCAACTCAAGCGCTCAGAGCGTCCAGATGACAAGTCGGCGATGAGTGTCTCCAGACGGCTTGCCTCCCATTTCACGGTTCGCCGCAACTGTTCGTCAGTTGGCATCTCCCGGAGCGTACCGTCGAGGGCTACGACCCTATGCCCTACACCAATAGCGAGGTCTGCAATCCGCGTATCTACTAGCAGGCCCCTCGGGATCGCTGGCAGCATGTCCAACAGGGTACGCGCAAATGACATCGTGGCCTTCACATCGGAACTATTCATTCCAACGACCAGAAGATGAGGTTCAGGACGCATCTCCTTGCTCATGAATGCTCACCCTCACCTGCCGCTTCGGTGCGGGCAGAAAACGCTCTGCGATCCCTGGCAAACGTACGAAGCCTTGCCTCGACTTCTGCATTCACGCTGCCATCCGGGAACTCTCCCGTTTCCACCCTTGCGCCTGCGGTGCGACCGGTCATGATTTCCACCCCCTCATCGACAGACCGGATCGGAATGATCCGAAAACGCCCCTGCCCGACGGCCTCGACCACCCGATCGCGCAGCATGAGGTGTTCGATATTCGAGGCCGGGATGATCACGCCCTGATTTCCGGTCAACCCACGCTCGGCACAGACATCGAAAAACCCCTCGATCTTTTCGTTGACGCCACCGATGGCCTGAACCTCTCCAAGTTGATTGACCGAACCGGTGATCGCGAGATCCTGTCGAACCGGCCTGCCCGAAAGCGCCGAAAGCAGCGCGATCAGTTCGGCACAAGACGCGCTATCCCCGTCGACACCGCCATAGCTTTGTTCGAAGACGAGGCTGGCGTGAAGCGAGAAAGGTGCATCCAGCGCATAGGTCGATGTTAGATAGCCCCCAAGGATCATCACTCCCTTCGAATGCAGGGCGCCGCCAAGCTCCACCTCTCGCTCGATGTCGATCAGCTTGCCCGCCCCCATCCGGACGCGCGCCGTGATGCGCGAGGGGCGGCCAAAGCGGTAAGTTCCTGTTTCGACGACGGAAAGACCATTGATCTGACCGACCATTGTGCCCTCTGTATCGACCAGGACGATCTGTCGTGAAATGGCCTCTTGGAAACGTTCCTGTACGCGCGACGCGCGACGCTCGCGCTCGCCCACCGCGCGCGCGATTTCGGTCTCGCTCACGATTGAATGCCCGTCCGATCGCGCATAGTGTTCCGCCTCGCGAAGCAGATCGGTCAACTGACCGAGTTGCAGCGTCAGCTTGCGCGCATCGCCAGCAAGACGCGTGGCCTCGTCCAGCAACCTCGCTGCGCCGGAATCGGTCAGTGGAAGCAAGCCCTGCTTCCGCGTGAAGTCGTGAAGGACCGAGGCCAGACCGAACAGTGTTTCGCCACTGCGCGTCACGGTGCCTTCGAAATCTGCCTGCACCTTGAACAGCTCGGAAAATTCCGGGTCCAGCATGACAAGCAGGCTGTGCAGCCTGCGGTCGCCCACCAGAACCACCCTGACGTCCAGCGGAATTGGCTCGGGCTCCAGCGAGGTCGTCGAGAACAGGCTCATGCGATCGACCAGAGACGTGATGGTAATCGACCGTTTCTTCAGGCACCGTTTCAGAGCGTCCCACGCGTAGGGTTCTGCGAGAATTCGCCGCGCATCAATCAGAAGATATCCTCCATTTGCAAGATGCAGCGCCCCGGGTCGAATGAGGGAAAAGTCGGTGACCAGAGAACCCATCTGGGAAATATGCTCGATCCGTCCCGCCAGCCGTTCCAATGAGGGAAGGTCCTCGACAACGACTGGTGCCGAAGACATCGCAGCCGGATCGTGGGACACGATCACGTTGACCAGGTAACGTCGAAAGATCGGGTCCAGATGCGATTTCGCTATTGCTTCGGGAAACGGCCCGTTCTGTCGCTGGGCTGCCGCTTGGAGAAAGATCTCGGGGTTCTCGATCATGTCCTTTCGGACACGAAAGAGATAGTCGGACACTCCATCGACAGCACCAAAGGCGGACTCCGCCTCGCCGATCCGGCTGGAAACCGCGCGCTCTGCCATCTCGGCATTCAATGCCTCGACCCGCGAGCGGTGCTCACGCTCCATTTTGGAAGCGTCTCTGAGTATATCAGAGAGCTGGTTCTGAAAACGCTCGACCTTCTCCTCGATCACTGTCTGCTCGTCTTCCGGTAGCTTCTTAAACTCCTCGCTCTTGAGAACATTTCCCTCCTTGGTGGCAGCAACCATGAAACCCATCGGCGTTCTGATCAGTGTCGTGTTTTCCTCCCGAGCGCGCTCTGCGAAATCGGCCATAGCCTGCTCGTGCCGCTCGCTAAAACTCTCTTCAATAGCGCGCCTCTGCGCCTGATATTCCTCGGATTCAAAAAGCGCAGGCATGTCGCCCGCCAGGTCGTCTATGACGTCCTCCATCTCGACCTTTAGCCGATCCGCCAGGCCAACAGGCAACTTCAGCGCGACCGGTTTATGAGGCGCATCAAAGTTGTTCACATATACCCAGTCGCATGGTGTTTCGCGCGTGGCAGCATGAGCGCGCAGAACCTGTTCCACCGTGGTGTGGCGCCCCGTCCCTTGCGGGCCGAGAACGAAAAGATTGAAGTCTTCGTGCCGAATTTCCACTGCCAGCTTGAGGGCACGCAGCGCTCGTTCCTGGCCAACCAGCCCACCTTTGCCAGTTTGCTCGGTTCCCGCGCCGACGAGGCTCGCGGGATCACAAGTTCGCCGCAACTGTTCGACCGACAGTTCGCCCTTCAATCGTGTAGCCATGATAGCCACCCTGCGTAATCTTCATGCATCCAATCTACGCAGCGGGAAGAAGTCCGCGTTGATCTCCATCAAGCATTTTCGGCTTGTCTATGTTGCTCCTTTGTCGCACCAGCCCTGTAGTCGGAGGCCGCAAATGGCAACAAGTGAAATCAAGCCGGGAGGCCTCGGCATCCCTACTCCTCCAGCCCCTGTATCTTGCCGAGCAACATGTCAATGTCCTCGCTTTCGTGCAGTTTTATTTCCCGACCGGTCGAAAGCAGCAGAACTTGGTCGCCGGAGTTGTTGCCAGTGATTGCGACAATGTGCTGGACATTGACCACATGACCAGTGAGTTCGTCATCTATGATTTCAATCATCTGCACCATTTCATGACCCAATTGTTCTTCTCGTTCGCGCGCCCCAGGCCCGCAGTCAGGCAGACAATAGCCGGTCCACCCAAACTCAGAAAGAATGACTCTCGTCATATCATAAAGCGGTCTCGAACTGGTCTCAGCTGGAACAGTAACCCTACCCTTTCTGCCGCGGCAAGCTGACACCACTCGGCTAGGGTGACGGCGCGGTTGAATTTGAAACTCTGTGGGCTGGTGAGGCCGCACTTCGAATTGAAGTGATTGAAGGCCGAGTCATGACGGCAGCAAACATCTGCAAACTTCGCATTCACTTGAAGCGTTGAATACCCCCTCTCTTCATAGGAATGGCGAATGTGATTTCTCCGCCCTATTGTTCAGCCAACGAACCCGAACGTTTCGTGGCTGACATCGACGCCGCGCTCGTGAAGCAGATCCTCGACATTGCGCAGCGACAGCGGAAATCTGACCTACAGCATCACCACCAGACGAATGATCTGTGGGCTGCTGCGAAGGGAATTACAAGGATCACGTTTCGGTATGCTCAGAGGCTAACTGCCCACCCTGCCCCGCTCAAGCGCCATCCCTCTGACAAAGCCCCCGGCGGCAATCAGCATGCCGTCATGCAGGAGACCGTCCAGCGCCTCAGCTGCTGTTGCATAAACCTTCTTCATGCCGCTTGTCCTTTCTTTGTATTGCCGGGCAGA
The DNA here is from genome assembly GCF_022321465.1 of Ruegeria alba. NCBI lineage: Bacteria > Pseudomonadati > Pseudomonadota > Alphaproteobacteria > Rhodobacterales > Roseobacteraceae > Ruegeria > Ruegeria alba. Next base: position 37,352 of record NZ_JAKOEM010000024.1, read on the forward strand.
CGCAGTCCAAGAATGCGGCGCGCCTCTTGCCAGTCCGCCACAGGGCGGTTGTTCTTGTCACAGATGTCCACGGCCCGGCGCACCAAGGCTGCATTGCTGGGAGCCAGCGTGTCGCGATCGAGGCGGACGTTGTCCTCCAGCCCCGTGCGGGCGTGGCCCCCCGCAGCGATGGCCCATTCGTTCAGTTTGAGCTGATTGGCACCAATGCCGGCGGCGCACCATGGCGCGTCTTCACCGAACAGGCGGCGCACAGTGTGGATGTAGTAGTCGAAGACATCGCGATCGACCGGCATCGCGTTTTTCACGCCCATCACGAACTGGATGTAAGGCGTACCGGCAAGCTGCCCCTTGTCCGCCATATCCTTGGCTTTCAGAATATGGCTCAGGTCGAAGGCTTCGATTTCCGGTTTGACGTGATAGCTCAGCATTTCGCTGGCCAGCCAGTCGACCAGATCAGGCGGGTTCTCATAGACCCGGGTCGGAAAGTTGTTCGAGCCGACGGACAGGGAGGCCATGTCGGGCGAAAGCGGCAACATCCCACCGCGTGTCCGACCGGCACCCGACCGGCCACCGGTCGAGAACTGGATGATCATGCCGGGGCAGTGTTTCTCGATCCCCTCTTTCAGCGCGGCGAACTTCTCCGGATCGGAAGACGGGGATTGATCATCGTTGCGCACATGGGCGTGCACGATGGTGGCCCCGGCCTCGAAGGCCTCCTGGGTCGATTCCACTTGTTCTGATACCGTGATCGGAACGGCAGGGTTGTTGGCTTTCCTCGGCAAACTGCCCGTAATCGCCACGCAGATAATGCAGGGATTGGTCATGGGTGTACTTATCCGTTGGACGTGGCCGGACAGAGGCCAGCATGTCCGGGTTCAGGTTTCAGAAAGGAAAGGTCGAACAGTGCCGGACGCTTGCGCGATGCCTCGATAGCCTTGCGCTCGTCATCGGTGAAGAACATCCAGGTCGCGTCGACTTTCTCGTGTTTCTTGCATCCGGGGCACGGGGTTTTCGCGTTCTTGCACATGGCTCCTCCTCCTGCGCAGGGGTTGATCTGTCACGCAGCTTTCGCTGTCGGGCTTGGCATCTTTTCCAGTGCGTCCAAGAAGAACGGACGGAACCCTTCGGGGTGTTCGCTCATCGGGAAGTGGCCGAGCTCGTCCATGACCGCCAGCGTGGCGCCGGGAATGGCCTTTGCCGTGCGCTCGGCATCCTCCGGGGTGCAGGTGAGGTCATAGGCCCCGACGATGATATGCACCGGCGTTGCCCGCGTATCGATAGTCGGCAAGCGCGGGATCAGACTGTCGTCCCTGGTGTAAAAGCTCAGATCGCCACGGAAAACGCCGGGACCGCTTTGCATGAACATCCACAGCGTGTTCCAGCGTTCGGTATTCGGCGCATAGGGCGAAATGTTGGCAGAAACCAACGCAGCGCCCATCTCGCCCCCATGGGCATCGGGACGGTGGAACCAGTCGATATCGTACCAGGCGGGCTGGAAATCAGAGGCCTCTATGGCAATGAACCCGCTGAACTTGTCCGGGTGAAGCGCCGCCAGTTGCAGCGCGATGCGTCCGCCCATCGAACAGCCTGACAGAACGGGTCGATCGAGGCCCAGCCCGTCGATGACGGCCAGAACGGTTTCGATATAGGCTTCGGTCGTCAGCAAATATTCCTGGGTCTCGAACCCTTCAGGCGGCAGTGATTTGCCGTGCCACGGCATGTCGAAGGCGATCAGGCGGTTCGATGCGGTGATCTCGGCGTCATTCATCAGATGACGCCACTGGCGGGTATCGGCGCCTGCGGTATGCAGGCAGATGACCGGACGCCCCTGCCCTGCCTCTTCGAAATAGATACGGCGTGGGGCGCCGCCCACGGTGACAGTGACATAGCGACCGGTGATAGGCTCGATGCTCATGCTGCCAACTCCTCTTTTGCGCGAGCGAGAGTCAGCACTTCCTTGAAGAAGCGCAGGTTCTTTACGAGGCTCAGAATGTCGCCGTCGATCCGACCGCGACCGATCTTGACCAGTCCGAAGATGTCGTGGAAGCCAGGCTCGGGCCGCATTTCCCAGAACTTGTTCAGCGCTTCGGCATCCGTCCGCAGAGCAAAGCGCCAGGGTGTCTTGCGGCTGGGACCTTCGACCACCGAGACGATGTGCCCCTTTTCGAAGGACAGGTAGAATTCATCGCCACCCACCTCGATAAGCACGGTTTCGGAAAACAGCCGACCGAGGCGCAGCAAATGCGGCGTTGCCTCAAGGCGCGTTTGTATTTGCTTGAAGGTATCGATCACCTTGGCCTCCCATGCGTTCATAAGCTGGGGAATAGCTGCCATGATCGCGGGCCCGTGGGCCATGCCGGCAAGGGTATGGGTCAATACTCTGCCTTGCGACCTTGCGATAAACGCCATGTTCGCAAGGGTCGGGTCGCCGTCGGTATCACCCGATACCGCCGCGGGCATTGGGTAAACGTGGGGATTCGGCAAAGTCTGTGTTGCAACGAGAGGCAGTCACGCAACTCGTAACCGGATATACAGATTGCCAGGAGGAGGATTTACCCATGGGCATCGTCAACCAAGAGAACATCACCGAAGTCGTGATCGAGAGCCTCGGCAAACATGGCGACATCACCGACCGCCAGCGCGAACTCGCGACCGGCCTGGTCAAGCACCTGCACGCTTTCATCAAGGACGTGAAACTGCAGCACGACGAATTCCTGTTCGTTTGTGACTACCTCGCCCGTGCCGGCAAGCTCTGCAACGACAACCGCCAGGAATTCATCCTTCTGGGCGACATCCTCGGCGTCGAGGTTCTGGTCGACATGATGACCAACCCCGTCGAAGGCAACGAAAGCGAATCCACCGTTCTGGGCCCGTTCTATCGCGAGAACCCGCCGGTTCTGCCCAAGGGCGGTTCGACCATCCAGAAGCACTATGAAAACGAAGAAACCGCCTATTTCGAAGGCTATATCAAGGATGAAAACGGCAACGGCATCGCCGGTGTGACGCTCGACGTCTGGGAAGACGCGCCGAACGGCATCTATGAAAACCTCGACCCCGATCAGCCGGAATACAACCTGCGCGGCCGGTTCGAGACCGACGAGAACGGCCATTACGCCTTTGTCGCCGTGCGCCCCGTCCCCTACCCGATCCCGGATGATGAAACCGCCGGTGAACTGCTGCGCTTCATGGGTCACCACCCGAACCGTCCGGGCCACATGCACTTCATCATCTCGAAAGACGGCTACCGCCCGCTGATCAGCCAGATCTACGACGCCGACAGTGCTTGGCTGGACGAGGACAGCGTGTTCGCGGTCAAGGAAAGCCTGATCGGCAAGTTCAAGCCGGCTGCCGCCGACCTGGGCACCGACCTGCATTTCGAGTTCGATTTCGTGCTCAAGACGGCTGCCGACGAAAAGGCAATCGCCGCAGAGTAATCCCCGATACCTCCCTGTAAACTGGCCCCCGCAAGACGGGGGCCTTTTTTCTTGTGGCGTGTTTGGCAGAGGGCGTGTGTTGGGAGTGCGGGACCTTGCTGCCTTTCGCTGCATCACCGTAACCTCCAGCCGTTTGAACGACTGCTGTGCGGGACGAAGTGGGCCTTTGCCGCTGCTGATCCAACGCCGCTTTCATATGCACCGGGCATGGAGTTCATGACGAGTGTTTAAAGCATATTGGCGTTGTCACATTGCCCTAGCACGCTTTACGTAGGCAGGGAAAAGCAAGAGCTGAGATCGAAGCTATTTGGTCATCCGCCCACCCGACATGGTCATGGGATCAATGGCCATCAGGTCCAGCAACCCTGACGGCGAAAAGCCGAGCCCTAGGCACAGGTTTGCTGACTCCGTGTTTCCGGCTCGAATGCCGGTTCCGAAAAACTGTATCTTGTGCCGCTCTGCCATAGCCACCAAAGCCATCGCTCCGAGGAGTTTGGCAACACCGCGCCCACGCCATTGCTCCGCAGTGGATAGCATGCCCCACCAAGCCCGGTGGGTTTCATTTGAATTCGGTGGGTTTTCTGCGATCGCGGCAGCGACACCAACCGCATCACCATTTGCAGTTCTTGCGTAAACACAAACAGCGGGTCTTTCAGCCCCACTTAGGAAGCCTGAAGAAGGCAGCAAAACGCCACAGGATTGCGTTAAGACGTCGAGGGATTTGTAATCCTCGTCCGTTGTATCTCTTCCAGCTTCGTGAACGCTAAGCTCAACCGGCAAAGCGCGGCGAGCAAGCAGCTCTTTCGCGATCTCAACCGAGGAAAGGTTGCCGCCCCAATGTTCATAGACATCCGTGGCAAGGCCCGCGCCCTCGATTGCCGTCTTTCGCGATTGCATCACCTCCGGTGTCAGGCGGGGAGATGGGCCAACACCCTGTATTTGCGCAAGCGCGATCTGGAGATTGACGTCGTCTGCACCGCGTTCAATCAATGCAACGGCGCGCCCATGGCAGGAATAGCGAGGATCGCCCTTGACGATCTGCCACAATAAATCGGCTCGTCGTTCGAGTGCCTGCTGATCGGGGGTTCCAAAATACTTGTTCGCGTCTGCCATGAATGACCCTTGCACGACCAGGAATTACCGTCACCAAAAATCTGGCAGTCGCTTCTTGCCCATCAGTCGAAGCAGTCATTCACGCGCCATGCAACATCGGTAAATGCGGACTCAAACCGGTCATTCCCGTGCCCGTGCCAGAACTCCGGCCAAACAGCTCCAGGTCACACTTCCACGCCGCCGCACGGATTGCCCCAGACCCGCTTTCATGACACCCTGACCCGCGCGCATCCGTTCGGGGGAGGACGGCGAAAATGAACTTCAAACAGCTGACCTATTTCATCGCCGTCGCAGAAGAGCTGCATTTCGGGCGCGCCGCGGAACGTCTCGATATGGCGCAACCCCCGCTCAGCCGTCAGATCAAGCAACTTGAGGAAGACCTCGGCGCGATCCTGTTCAACAGGGGCCGGAGCGCGATCACCCTGACACAGGCAGGGGAGCGATTGCTGAAGCGTGGCAGAACAATCCTCGCAGACCTTGAAGACACCCAACTGGAGGTGCGTCGGCTCGGACAAGGGGCCGAAGGACGGCTCAGGATCGGGTTCGTTGGCTCTGCCACATTCGGAATTCTGCCAAACATCATCAGATCGTACCGGGCAAATTACCCGGACGTGAACCTGAGCCTGATCCCGATGAACAACGCCGAACTGCACCGGTCACTGGTGTCACGGGAACTCGACGTCGTATTTGCCCGGCCAACCCTGAAAGACCCTGAGTTCCTGTCAAAGCACCTGGTCGAAGAAAAGCTGATCCTCGCCCTGCCCGATATCGTCGATACGGGCACCCGGACAGTGGCCAAGTTGGAACGGCTTATGACCCATCACCTGATTCTTTACCCCGAACGGCCCAGGCCCAGCTATGCGGACATGGTTCTCAAGGCGGTCGAGGATGCGGGGTTTGATGCGCCCCTACGCATCTGGTGCATGGATCTGCAAACCGCGCTCAGCCTTGTCGCGGTCGGTGAAGGGGTGTGCATCGTCCCGGAATCCGTGGCGAATGCGCCGCGCAAGGGGATGAAGTTTCTCGATATCGAACCCGAGATCGCGCGGACCGAACTGTCGGTGAATTACCGTCTTGATGAACAGGGCGTGCACGTCAAGAATTTCGTCAACATCGCGCAGAAAGTGGCGCGAAAAAGCCCTGTCAAAAAGGGATGAGCGTGCAGGGCGCGTCGGCCCTGCACGCAGGTTTCACACGCCCAGCCAGGTGTGCTGTGCGTCTTCGTCGGCCTTGATCGCCTCGGCATCTCCGGTCCAGACGATCTGCCCCTTGCTGACGACGACCACGTCATCGGCAAGCGACGTGGCAAACCCGAAATTCTGCTCGACGATGATCATCGACAGACCCGCCGCTTTCAGCTCTTGCAGCTTGTCGTGGATCAGTTTGACGATAATGGGGGCCAGGCCCTCGGTCGGTTCATCAAGGATCAGCAGCTTGGGGTTCATCAGCAGTCCCCGCGCGATGGCCAGCATCTGCTGTTCGCCACCCGAAAGCTGCATGCCGCCGTTTTCCATGCGCTCTCCCAGACGCGGAAACAGGTCCAGCACCCGCTCCATTGTCCATTCAGGGTTCGACCCGCCAAACCGCTTGGCCGCGATCTCGAGGTTCTCGCGCACGCTCAGGGACGGAAAGATATCGCGTGTCTCTGGCACATAGGCGATCCCGCTCTTGGCGATGTCGAAGGGATGCCCTGCGATCGGCTTGCCACCCCACAGGATTTCGCCGGACTTGAGCGGCAAAAGGCCCATGATCGTCTTCAGTGTCGTGGACTTGCCGGCACCGTTGCGCCCGAGGATGGCCAAGACCCGGCCCGCCTGTGCCTGAAGCGACAGGCCATAAAGGACCTGTGTTTCCCCATATCCGGATTCGATGGCTTTCAGTTCAAGCATCTTCCCAGCTCCCCAGATAGATTTCCTTGAGCAGGCTCGACCCACGCGCTTCTTCCGGCAGCCCGTCAAAGACCACTTCGCCATAGTTCAGCACCGTGATCGTATCGGCCACGTCAAAGGCAAGGTCCATGTCATGTTCGATGATCAGCATGGTCAGGTCGCGTGGCAGGTCCGCCAGCAGGTCGTGGAACCCTTTGGACATTTCCGGCCCGACACCACTGGTCGGTTCATCCATCAGCAGAACCAGCGGTCGCGTGGCCAGCGCCACACCGACTTCAAGCTGGCGACGCACCCCATAGCTGATCTCGGACACTTTCGCGTGGATGAAGGGCATCAGGTTTACCTGCTCGGCCACCTCATCCACGATCTCGCGAACCTCGGGTTTTGCCAGGCTGTCCGACCAGAGCTGTGTTGCATTGCCCGTGTGAACTGCCGCCGCAAGCCCAAGGTTTTCCTCGACCGTCAGACCATCGAACAACGTGTTCTTCTGATAGCTGCGCGAAAGCCCGCGACGGGCGCGTTTCGCTACGGGAAGTGCTGTGACATCTTCACCGGCGAGATGCACCGATCCTCTGTCTGGGGTCAGTTCGCCGGCAAGCTGGTTGAACAGCGTCGTCTTGCCCGCCCCGTTCGGCCCCAGGATTACCCGGCGCTCGCCCCGTTCCAGCTTCAGCGACACGTTGCGCGTGACGTGCACGGCACCATAGCTTTTGTCCAGATTACGTGCCTCAAGCATCGGTCAACGCCTCCTCCGGCTCCTGTTTGCGGGTTGCATCAGCCAGGCGGCGGTCGAAAACGCCGCCCCAGCGGGCCTCGATCCAGCCGAAGATGCCATTGGCGCGGCTCATCACGACGGCGATCAGGAGGGCACCGACAACAAGGTGCCAATAGGTCGTGACCGCGCTCAGTTCATGTTTCAGGACGACAAAGGCAGCCGCTCCGATCAGCGGTCCGACAAGCGTTCCAAGCCCACCGAGGATCACCACAACCAGCGCCTCGCCCGAGACGGTCCAACTCAGCAGCCCCGGCGAGATGTACATGATGTGTTGTGCGGCCAGCGCGCCGGCGAGGCCTGCGATCATGCCGGACAGACCGAACACATCGGCCTTGACCCGCCAGACCGTCAGGCCAAGCGCTCGCATCCGCTGTTCATTGTGCATGACTCCGGTGAGCGAGCGGCCAAGACCGGATCGCAGGATCAGCACCGCCGCACCATAGACCGCCCCGAGAATGGCCAGACAGAAGAGTGCAAAGCTGCGGCTGTCGTTCAGATCAACGCCGATGAAGCTCAGATCCAGCCGGGATATGCCGCCCAACCCGTCATCGCCGCCAAAGATCGGCGCCTCGAACACGTAGGAATAGGCCATTTGCCCGAAGGCGAGTGTCGCCATGATGAAATAGATACCATGGCTGCGCGACCCGATGGCGCCGATGACCCAGGCCGCCGCGCCGGTCAGCGCAATGCTACCCGCCATGGCGACGGGCGGCGCGATCCCCGCCTTGGTCGACAGGATCGCATAGGCATAGGCCCCGACCCCCATCAGAGCACCGTGGCAGAGCGAGACCATGCCACCGAAGCCTGCAACGATGTCGAGCGCCAGAACCAGCATGGCAAGGATCAGGATCTCGGTCAGGATCTCCAGACCGAAATATTCGGCCGTGAAAGCCTGAAAGAGGGCACCGGCCGCGAGCAGGACCAGAGCGGTGTAACGAAGCGTGTTGTGGCGAAACATCGTCTTATCCTCTCGCGGGAAAGAGGCCCTCTGGCTTGATCACAAGGACCGCAGCCAAAAGCGCATAGATGAGAACAGAGGCCAGCCCAGGGGCCAGAACGGCACCGAAAGTCTGAACAAAGCCGTAGATCAGCGATCCCGCGATGGCACCCTTGAGCGAGCCGAGACCGCCAATCACGATCACGATCAGCGTCGGGATCAGGATCTGCAGCCCCATTTCGGGGGTCACACTGAGAAGCGGTGCCGCGACGGCACCGGCCAGGCCCGCAAGGGCACAGCCGACACAGAAGACGATGAAGAACAGCCGTTCCACGTTGATGCCCAGACAGGCCGCCATGGCGTCATTGTCGACACCGGCGCGGATCATCGCGCCGATCTGGGTGCGGCCCAGAACGAAGGCCAGTGCGCCGAAGATGGCGAGACCCAGAACGATGATGAACAACCGGTAGGTCGGATACTCGACGCCAAGGAAGGTCAGACGTCCGCCAAGCAGCGCGGGCGCGTCAATGGCAAGAGCCAGATCACCCCAGAAGATGCGTGTCAGATCGAGCAGGACAAAGATCAGCCCGAAGGTGACGAGAACCTGTGCCATGGGCCCCGATTTCCGCATCCGCTTGATGAGACCGGAATAGAGCAGGATCCCCACCCCGGCGACCGCCACGGGCGCCAGAAAGAACCCCATCCAATAGCCGCCCACGGCAGCCAGCGAGGCCGCGAAATACGCGCCAAGAGCATAAAGCGAGCCATGCGCGAGGTTCACGAAATGCATCAGCCCGAAAATGACCGTCAGGCCGATGGAAAGAAGAAACAGAAGCATGGACAATTGCAGGGCATTCAATGCCTGAAGCGTCCAAAATCCAAGATCATGTGCCATTGAGGGTCCTCCTCGAACGTTTTGTCCCGGCCACAGGCGAGCGGCCGGGACAGTTCGGTCAGTTGGAGACGGGTGCCATCTCGCAGCCATTGGTCGGATCAGCTTCCGCGGGGAGCTGAGCGAGGACTTTCTGCGTCAACCCACCTTCACCAGACACGGTTTCGTAAACATAGATCGGCTGGATGATGTTGTTGGTCGCGGGATCGATCGCGAGCTGACCGCGCGGCCCCTCGAAGCTGACCTGACGCAGGGCATTTGCCAAACCTGCACGGTCGTTCGCGCCCGTCTTTGTTGCCTCAATCAGCGCGCGAGCCGCATCGTAACCCTGGACGGCAAATTCCGACGGAGCGCGGCCGGTTTCCTCGGTGAAGGCGGCCACGAAAGCTGCGTTCGCCTCGCTGTCGATGGTCGGCGCATAGTGCAGCGCCGTGATGACGCCTTTGGCGGCCTCGCCCTGTGCGTTCACATAAAGCGGCGAGGTCAGGAAGCCCGAGCCATAGAGGGGCAGGTCTGCCTTCAGGCCAAAGCTGTCATATTGCTTGATGAAGGAAATCGCCTCGCCGCCTGCGTAGAAAACATAGACCGCATCGGCACCGCTGGCCTTGGCCTGCGCGAGATAGGGACCGAAGTCCTGTGTCTTTTGGAACGGCGTGAATTCCTGCCCGACGATCTCGCCGCCTGCGGCGGTGAAGGTCTCGGTGAAGGCATCGATCATCTGGCGACCGGCAGCATAGTCAGGCGCAAGCGTGAACACCTTCTTCACACCCTGCTCGGCCATCCAGGTGCCCATCGGACGGTTGATCTGGCCGTTGGAAAACGACATCCGCGTGATGAAAGGCGAGCAGGAGGCACCGGTGGCCTCGTCATTGCCGGCATTGGCCACGATCAGCGGCACACCTGCGCCATGCACCATGTCACGCACCGCACCGAGAACACCGGAACTGACGATGCCCACCATGACATCGACCTTGTCTTGCAGGATCAGTTTCTTGGCCTTGCCAAGCGCGACAGGCGGCTTCACCTCGGTGTCTTCGCGGGCGATCTCGAAAGTGACGTCGCTCTCGGAACCGAACTGTTGCAGGCCCAGGTTGAATCCGGTCTCGATTTCATTGCCGAGCGACGCGTAGACGCCCGAGAAAGGGAGCAAAAGCCCCACTTTGATGTCTTCTTCTGCCACAGCAGGCATGGCGAAGCTGGTGGCGAACCCGAGGGCCGCCAGGATTGCGCGTTTCATTTTGGATTTCCTCCAGTTGGTTTCCGACCCCTCCTCAGGGCCTATCCTAAGTCGCCCCCACCGACCGGGACGGTGACCCCGGTGATGTAGGCAGCATCGTCCGACGCCAGGAACAGGATCGGGCCGGCCTGCTCGTCGAGCGTTCCGTATCGTTTCATGAACGAGGACTGGATCGTCTGGTCGACGATGGTCTGGTACCAGTCTTCGCGTTGTTCTTCTTCGGCGTTGGGGTTGCGCGGCACGACCCGTGGCGGGGCTTCGGTTCCGCCCGGAGCGGTAGCGACCACGCGAATGCCTCGTTCGGCGACTTCCCAGGCCAGGCTTGCGGTGATCGCGTTCACCCCGCCCTTGGCCGCCGCATAGGGCACCCGGTTGAGGCCCCGCGTCGCAATGGACGACACGTTGACGATTGTACCCGAGCCTTGCGGCAGCATCCGTTCAATGGCCGCGCGGCAGCAGTAGAGAGTCGGAAAGAGCGAACGGCGCACTTCGGCGTCGATCTGCTTGGGTTCGTAATGCTCAAAGGGCTTGGCCCAGATGGTCCCACCGACATTGTTGATCAGAATGTCGATGCGGCCCCAGAGGTCCACGGCCTTTTGCATCGCCTTCTCGCAGCCCGCCCAGGTCTCAAGGTTGACCGAGATCGCCTCGGCCTCACCCCCATGCTCCCGGATCGCCGCGACGACGTCCTTGCGGGCGGGCGAGCGGTCCACAATCAGAACACGCGCCCCCTCGCTGGCCGCCCGTTCGGCGACGCGGCGGCCGATACCTTGTGCCGCGCCGGTGACGACCATCACCTTATCGTCGAACCGGCGTTTCATGCCGCTTCGGCCTTCTCTTCGGTGGGGTTGAATTTCTCGTAGTAGAAATTCGCAGGCTCGACGCCCAGTTTCCCGAAATGCGCGCGCACGGCATCGACCATGGGCGGCGGGCCGCACAGATAGACGTCGCAATCCCCGTCGTGCAAGTCATCGCCGCCGAGGTGATCGGTCACGAAACCCTTGCGCTCATGCGCGTCTTCTTCGGCGGCCAGAATGGTGATCACGGTGACGTTGCCGATCTTTTCAGCAAGCGCGTTGACGCGGTCCAGTTCCACGAGGTCGGCGGCGCGGGTCACGGCATAATAAAGCGTGATCGGGTGCTCTGCTCCCTGCTCGGCCACCTGTTCCAGCATCGACAGGAACGGCGCCAGACCGGTGCCACCGGCGAGCCAAACCTGCGTGCGCTCGATTGGCCTCAGATAAAAGGCCCCCATCGGACCGGTTGCGGTCAGAGCGTCGCCAGGCTTCGCTTGTTCGCCAAGATAGGTGCTCATGACACCGCCGGGCAGGTTGCGGATCAGAAAGGTGGCTTCCTGCGCGCCCGGTGCGGACGAAAAGGAATAGGACCGGTGTTTGTCCGTACCGGGGACTGTCAGGTTCACATACTGGCCCGGCAGGAAGTTGATCGGCTTTGACAGTTTCACCCACAGACCGAAGGAGGTCTCGGAGAGTTTGTCGACGCCCTGTACTTCGGCCTCCACGGCCTCGGGCGCGGTCTTGCAGATGGCGGACGAGGCCGGGACGCGCACGACGCAGTCGCTTTCCGGGATCATCTGGCAGGTGAGCGCATAGCCCTGTTCTGCCTCTTCGTCGCTCATCGACTCGTCCATGTAGAACTCAAGCTCGTACTCGCCCTTCTCGACGAAGCATTTGCAGGTGCCGCAGACGCCATCCCGGCAATCCATCGGCAGGTTGATCTTCTGACGGAAGGCCGCATCGGTCACCTTCTCATCGTCATCGCACTGGATGACGCGCGTGACGCCATCTTCGAAATTCAGGGCAACGTTGTAGGTCGTCATGGCATGCTCCTCCCTTGGCCGCGCACCCTGACGTGGATGCGCGGAGGTTTTCAGTTTCCCGGAGACCCGGGATCAGACGTGGTAGACGTCGATCACGTGGTGAATGTGATCGTTCTTCAGGATCACCTTCTTGTCGGTGATCAGCGGCCTCACGCCGCTGGTGTCGATCGTGTAGAACGACGTGCCCCAGTGGGTATCGGTCTCGTGATACCGATAGCTCAGCGTTTGCCAGTTGAAACGCAGCTTGATTTCGTCGCCCTCCCGGCTCAGCACTTCGATGCCCGACAGGTAATGGTTGGTGCGCGGCTCCGGCAGCGAGGTCGCCGACGACCGGTCGGTCTTGATCCGGAACACGCGGTCCTCGATCCCCTGCTTGTTGGGGTAGTACATCAAGGACATCTCGTTCTGCGGATCCTCCGTCAGCATGTCGAAGTCATCCCATGTGGGCATCCAGAACGGACAGTCCTTGTGATAGAATGTCAGCCAAGTATCCCAGTCGCGGTCGTCCAGAGCGCGGGCCTCCGCGAAGAGGAAGGCCTGAATGTCTTCGAAGCTCATCGCGCCGGTTGCAGGGCGATCAAGAGTTGCAGTTGTCATGTTCTTTCCTCCTCACTCGGCTGCGACCGACGCCTGAGGCGCGGTTTCGCGTTCCTTTGCGATGGCTTCACCCATCCGCTCGGACCAGTTGCTGTGTTGAATGACGAACAGACCTTCGTCCTCGGTGCGGGCGCCGGACAGAACCGGGTTGATGCCCAGGGCCTTGGCGTCTTCATCCGGGCCTTCGATCCATTGGGTCGCGCCACGTGTCAGGTCGTTCCACTTTGCGTGCGATGCGCCGGCGTAGCCACGCTGCGTGGCCCGGAATTCCTCGGTGTCATCCGGCGTCGCCATGCCGGAGGCGTTGAAGAAATCCTCGTATTGGCGGATGCGGCGGGTGCGCGCTTCCTGGCTCTCGCCCTTGGGCGCGATGCAGTAGATCGTGACCTCGGTCTTGTCGACCGAGACGGGGCGGAAGACGCGGATCTGGCTGGAGAACTGGTCCATCAGGAAGACGTTGGGATAGAGGCAGAGGTTGCGCAGCACGCCCACCATCCATTCGGCCTTGGTCTTGCCATACTTCTCGGTCCATTCCTCCAGACGCGGATAGCCGGGGCGGTTGGTCGGGTCGGCCCATTCGGTCCAGAGCAGGATGTGACCATTCTCGTAGGCATGAAAGCCGCCGCGCTGCTTGGCCCATTTGGACGCATCGGTCGCCTTGATGTTGTCTTCCTTGCCGTCATCGGTCCGGTGAGCCGTCGTGGCGACATAGTTCCAGTGCACGGCGGACACGTGATAGCCGTCGGCGCCGTTTTCGGCCTGAAGCTTCCAGTTGCCGTCATAGGTGTAGGTGGACGAACCGCGCAGCACTTCGAGACCCTCGTCGGCCTGATCGACGATCATGTCGATCATCTTGCGCGCTTCGCCGAGGTATTCCTCCAGCGGCTTCACATCGGCATTGAGCGAGCCGAACAGGAAGCCACGGTAGTTCTCGAACCGGGCAACCTTGGTCAGGTCATGACTACCGTCCTTGTTGAACTGTTCGGGGTAGCCCGCGCCCTTGGGGTCCTTGACCTTGAGCAGCTTGCCGGTGTTCGAGAAGGTCCAGCCGTGGAACGGGCAGGTAAAGGTCTTCTGGTTGCGGCGCTTGAAGCGGCACAGCTGCGCGCCCCGGTGCGAACAGGCGTTGACCAGCGCGTGCAGATCGCCGTCCTTGTCACGGGTGATGACGACGGGCGTGCGGCCCATGGTCAGGGTGAAGTAATCGCCCGGGTTCGGGATCTGGCTTTCATGCGCCATGTAGATCCAGTTGCCTTCGAAGATGTGCTTGATCTCAAGCTCGAACAGCTCTTCGTCGGTGAAGATGTCCCGGCGGCAGCGGAAGATGCCGTTTTCCGGGTCGTCCTGTATCGCGCCGTCGAGCCGCGCTTCGAATTCATCGAGATTGGATTGGGTGAACATTCTTTAGTCCTCCTCCTGACTGCCTCAGCACCTTGTCTTGCGCCTTGGCCGGGATTGATGGTCGTGTCGCGGGTCTATTCGCCAGCGACGGCTTTCATTGTCCGCCCGCCGTCACGGCGGAAGAATTCGATCTTGTCGGGATCAAGCGCAGCACCGATGCCGATGCCCTTGGGGATCTCGACACAGAAATCGCGGTAGAAGATCGGCTCGGCGAGAATGTCTGCGGTCAGTAGGAGCGGGCCGAAGAGTTCGGTGCCCCAGGCCAGATCCTCGACGGTCGAGAATAGTTGCAAGGCCGCAGCGGTGCTCAGACCGGTTTCCAGCATCGTGCCGCCGTAAAGGCCCAGTCCTGCCGCCTGCCCGATGGCGATAACTTCAGATGCGCGCTTGAGCCCGCCAGACTGGCCGATCTTGACCGCAAACACATCCGCCGCGCGGGCCGAGGCGACTTCCAGCGCGTCCTCGGGTCCGTTCAGAGCCTCGTCCGCCATCACGGCAATCTCATAGCCTTTGGCCAATTCCGCCATGGCGCTGCGATAGCGGGCGGGCACCGGCTGTTCGACCAGCTCGCACCCCGCCTCTTGCAAGCCCTTCAGACCCCAGCGGGCCTCTTGCAGGGACCACGCAGTGTTCACATCGACGCGCACGCTGGCCGCGTCGCCAACCGCCTGCTTGATCCGTGCCACATGCGCCACGTCCTCGCGGACAGACCGCTTGCCGATCTTCAGCTTGAAGATGTTGTGGCGGCGGGTTTCGATCATCTCCTGGGCCTCGGTGATGTCTGTCTCCGAATTGCCCGAGGCCAGTGTCCACGCGACCGGCAGACGCTCGTGCACGGCCCCGCCGAAAAGTTGCGACACCGGCACGCCCAAGCGCTTGCCCAGCCCGTCCCAGAGGGCAATCTCGACAGCTGTCTTGGCGATGCGATTGCCTTTGACCAGCTTGTCGATCAGCTGGATCGCACCATTCACATCATCGCCGTTGCGGCCAAGCAAGGCGGGCGCAATATAAGTCTCGATCGCCGACTGGATGCCTTCGGGGCTTTCCGGTCCGTAGCTCAGCCCGCCAATCGTCGTGCCTTCGCCGATGCCTTCGGAGCCGTCCGAGAACTTGACCCTGACCAGCACGGCAGTTTGCGTGCGCATCGTCGCCATCGAAAGCACGTGACCACGAATGGTGGGGATGTCGAGGATCAGGGTCTCGATCTGGTCAATCTTGGTCACTGGGGCTCACCATATTTGCAGGTTTCTGTTGAATGCAGATTGCCCGCCCGCGCCGGATTCTGTCGATGATTGGGGGGGTCTTGGGTGATACCCTGACGAGACATGCGGGTGCCTGTGACACCTCTCGAACGAAAACAGGCGCCACCAATGGTGACGCCTGCAACGGATCATTTGCGTGGATGGCTACCGATTAGAAATCGACCTGGATTGCGACGCTGCGGTCTATTGCCAGGTTGACGACTGCGGCGGCGACGGCGAGGTCCTGCAAACCGACGCCGGTGCCGTCGAAGAGGGTGATCTGATCGTCCGATGTGCGGCCCGGATGGGTGCCGTTGATCACGGCGCCCAACTGGATGAGATCGGCTTGGGTGATCAGACCCTCCGCGATCGCGTGTTGTGCCTCGCCGATGCTGACCGACTGCGCCACTTCATCGGTGAACACCGAAGCGCGGGCCACAAGCGCGGCCTCGACCTCTTGCTTGCCCCTGGTGTCGGTTCCCATGCAGGCGATGTGGGTGCCCGGGCTGACGTGATCCGCCATGAGGGACGGCGAGAAGGCCGAAGTGATCGAAATGATCACATCCGCCTCATCCATTCCGGGCAGATCGACCGCCTCGAACGGCACGCCGGCCTCTTCGGCAACCTGGGCCAGGTTCGGCAGCATCTCGGGGTGGTAGTTCCAGCCGATGACCTTGTCGAAGGCGCGCTGCTCCAGGGCAGCGCGCAGCTGGAACGTGGCCTGATGGCCCGCGCCGATCATGCCGATGACCTTTGCATCCGGGCGGGCGAGATGCTTGATCGACACCGAGGACGCCGCCGCCGTGCGCAAGGCCGTCAACAGGTTGCCGCCGACCATGGCCGAGGGTTTGCCGGTATCGGGATCGAACAGGAACACGGTGGACTGGTGATTGATCAACCCGCGCCTTTCCAGGTTGTGGGGCCAGTAGCCGCCCGCTTTCAGGCCCAGTGTCAGGCCCGCGCGGTCAAACCCGCCCTTGAAGCCGTAAAGCGCGTCCTCGTGGCCGAGGGCCTCGCGCACCACGGGAAAGTTGCAGGCATCGCCCGAGGCCATGGCGGCAAAGACCTGTTCGACGGCATCAAAGGCCGCCGCGCGGGTCATCAACCCGGCTATCTCACGTTCTGGAACAATCCACATCGCATCCCATCAGGGCCATGCCCTGCCTCTTCCTCTTGCTGCAAATATCCCGGGGAGGTCTGGAGGGGCGTCGTCCATTGGGCTTGAACCAATGGCGCCCAAAGGACGACCCTCCAGCCGGTCGGACAGGCGGTGCCTGTCCGAAATCAGAAAGCGCGGCCGCGGGCCGAGACCGGCCAGACGCATTCGACCTTGCCGTTGCGCACGCCGACATACCAGTCATGCACATT
>NZ_JAKOEM010000025.1:0-53132 GCF_022321465.1 Ruegeria alba
GCCGGGAACAGCCCCTCGGGATCGGCGCCCGAGAGGGTGAATTCGTCGGTATGACAGATGCCGGTGGCCTTGATCTCGACCAGAACCTCGCCCGCCTTCGGCCCTTCGAGGTTCACCTCCATCACTTCCAGAGGCTTGCCCGCCTCAACCGCTACCGCCGCGCGTGTCCGCATCTCGTCTCTCCTTGTCCCGGTCATATTTGCCCCGACCGCAAAGGCCGGGTTTCTTGGATACCGGTTTCGTGTCAGGTTTCGCCCGCACCTGACCACACGGAACCGACATTTGTCAAAAAGGGAACGCCAATGCACCGATTTACCCCGATCCTTGTTCTGCTTACCGCCTGTACCGGCCCCATCGAGGAGGTACCTGTATCCGATCCCGCACCGGTCGATCTGAGTTTCTGCAAGGGGGATGATCTGGGAGAGATCGTGGGCCAACCGGTTGCGGATGTAGCGTACCTTCTGCCCGTAGGCGCGCGGGTGATTGACCCTGATTCCCCTGTAACACAGGACTACCGGCCCAACCGCCTGAATGTCTTTGCTGACAAGGCGGGAGTCGTGATCCGGCTGACCTGCGGCTGAACCCGCAGGAACCGGGTCGCCAGTGCCCGCCCGACAGGGCGATAAGACGCGGCATAACTCGACAGGAGGGCCGCATGATCCATATCACCGCACTTGACACCGGCACCGTTCGCGCATGGCAAAGAGGCGCGCCCGATGCCTATGGCAATCCGCCCGAGCGCGCGGTGTCGGATGGCGGTGGCAACCCGTGCCGCCATTGCCTGCGCTACATTCCGCAGGGGGCGCCAATGCTGATCCTGGCGCATCGGCCCTTCGAGGGGCTGCACCCCTATGCCGAGACCGGGCCGATCTTTGTCTGCGCCGACCTCTGCGCCCGTCATCCCGAGGATAGCCCGCTGCCCGTGGTGCTGACCAGTTCGTCCCACTATCTGATCAAGGGCTATGCGCGCGACGACCGCATCGTCTATGGCACCGGGCAAATGGTTCCCGCCAGAGAGTTACTCGTGGCTGCCGAGACCATGCTCAAACGGTCCGATGTCGCCTATGCGCATGTGCGCTCGGCTCGCAACAACTGTTATCAGGCGCGCGTCGACCGGGCCTGATCCGGGTGACAACCGCGCGCGCCTCTGTAGACTGACCTCAAGGGATAGCAAGAGGCGCGCTTGGACGCAGATCTGATACGTTTTGTGGTCGAGGAATCGCTGCGCATCGTGCAGCGCTACCTGTTCTTTGCAGCCGGGGCCTTTGCCCTGTTCTATCTGCTGCTGAGACGGGTGATGTGGTCGCGCAAGATTCAAAAGCGCTGGCCCCAGCTGACTGACTATGGTCGGGACTTAGTGTTTTCCCTGATCTCGGTCGGTATCTTTGCGGTGATCTCGTCGCTGATCTTTTTCATATTTCTCAATCACACCAATATCTATGGCGGGTCGATGGGCAGCCGGGGATGGGGGTATCTGGCCTTCACTTTTGTCTGGATGCTGGCGCTGCACGACACCTATTTCTATTGGATACATAGGCTGATGCATACGCGGGCGTTGTACCGACACGTGCATCTGGTACATCATCGCTCTACCAACCCCTCGCCCTGGACGGCCTATGCCTTTCACCCGATCGAGGCGGTTCTGGAGGTGGGCATACTGCCGATCATCGCCTTTACCCTGCCGGTGCACTGGGCGGCGGTGATGTATTTCTTCATCTTCCAGATCGCCTATAATGTCTATGGCCATCTTGGGTTCGAGCTCTATCCGCGCGGGTTTCACAAGCATTGGTTGGGCCGCTGGATCAACACCTCGGTCGCGCATAACCAGCATCACGGGCGGTTCACTGGTAATTACGGTCTGTATTTCCTGTTCTGGGACCGGGTGATGGGTACGCTACGCAGTGACTATGACGCGGCCTTTGAAAGGGCGACTGGAGCTGCGGTGCCTGTCACCCCGCCGAGGTAAGCGCCAGAAATACATCCTCGAGATCGGCCTGTTCGGTGCGCACGTCGCGGATGCGGATGCCAGCGGAACGGACTGCTTCCAGCACAGATTCTGCGCTGGTGCTCTGGCTGTGATAGCGCAATGCCAGAGTGCCGTCGTCGCGCGCCTCGGCCTCGATCCCCGGGCCTTGCGGCAGATCGGTGATGGGCCCTTCGGGCAAGATCACCATCGTGCGCGCGTCGAGGCGGCCGAGCAGGTTGGCGGTGCTGTCCCGTGCCACCACCTGACCCTGATTGATGATGGCGATCTGATCACACATCTCCTGCGCCTCTTCCAGGTAATGGGTGGTCAGAATGATGGTCATGCCTTCGGCGTTCAGCTTGCGCACATTGGTCCAGAGCATCTGGCGCAGCTCGATATCGACGCCGGCGGTGGGTTCGTCCAGCACCAGAACCTGGGGTCGGTGCACCAGCGCCTTGCCCAGCAACAGCCGCCGCCGCATGCCGCCCGACAGGGTACGGGCATAGGCCTCGGCCTTGTCGCTGAGGCCGATCATGGCGAGGATTTCGTCGCTCCAGCGCCGTGATTTGGGCACACCGTATAGACCGGCCTGAACTTCCAGCGCGGCACGCGGGGTGAAGAACGGGTCGAGGTTCAGCTCTTGCGGCATCACCCCGATGGCGGCACGCGACTGGCGCGGGTTCTGATCCTGGTCAAACCCCCAGATCGTGACCCTGCCAGAGGTCTTGGTGACCAGCCCGGCAAGGATGTTGATCAACGTGGATTTCCCCGCCCCATTCGGGCCCAGCAGGCCAAAGACAGAGCCGCGCGGCACGCTCAGGTCGATCCCTTTCAGAGCCTGCTTTTCCGGCTGTCCGTGACTGCCGCGATAGGTCTTGGTCAGACCCTCGATCCGGATTGCGTCTTCGGTCATGCGCGGCTCTTGCTCCTGCTCGCCTTGTCGCTCATAAACGGACCTAATCCATGTCCGCAGTGCCGACAACCTGAAGAAAGGCCCCCGCGATGACCATCCAAGCGCCGGAAACCAAGATCGTTGAAAAAAGCCGCGTTGCCTGTGACGGGGGCGAAGGCGCTTTGGGACACCCGCGCGTCTGGTTGCAGATCCCCGAGGATAGCGGCTGGGTCGAATGCCCCTATTGCGATTGCAAATATGTTCTGAAGGGCACAGAGCAAGGCTGATTGCCTGCCCAACCGGGTTCCGCCCAAATCTCGCCCCGATTTTCACTTAGCCGCTTTGGTGTGACCATCGTGGGTAAGTGACATGACAGACATGACCGCTGCTGATACGGGCAACCCGGTTTTTGGTTGGACCGGATTCTTCCTTGCAGCACTGGCCTTGTTCGCGGCGCTTTTCGTGTTCTGGGCCGGGCCGTTTGCACCGCAACAATCCACCGGCGTTTCGCTGGGCGAGCTGGCTGCCGAGATCGGAAAATCGACTTTGAGGGCCGCCGCAGGCATGGAGCAACCCGAACCGGTCGCCCCCACCCGCGACCTGGATGACTACTTGCGTATCGGTGTCGCCATGTTGGGCGGTTTGGCAATTGTTGTCTCGGTGATTGGCATCCTTCGTCATGAAAAACGACGTCCGGCCATTGCCGGAGTGGTCATCGGAACGGGCGCGATCCTGTTCCAGTTTGTTACCGTAGCCTTTTTCGCCCTCCTCGGCGCGTTGGTCATCATGGCGCTGCTGAACAGTTTCTCGGATGTGTTCAGCGGTCTGTTTGGTGGCTAAGGCATGTTCCTGACTGGTCACCCGGCTGACCCTGTGGCAGAACCATCCCTGACCGACAGGGAGAGCGCGCATGAGCAATTTCGGGAAAGGCTGCCATCTGCATCTGATCGACGGATCGGCCTTTATCTTTCGCGCCTATCACGCGCTGCCGCCGCTGACGCGCAAATCCGACGGGCTGCCGATCGGGGCGGTGTCCGGCTTCTGCAACATGCTGCAACGCTATGTCGATGGTGATCACGGCCCTGATGCGCCGACCCATCTGGCGGTGATCTTCGACAAGGGCAGTCACACCTTCCGCAACGACCTCTACGACCTTTACAAGGCCAACCGCGAGGCGATGCCCGAGGACCTGCGTCCACAGATTCCGCTGACCCGGCAGGCGACCGAGGCGTTCAACATCCCCTGCAAGGAGCTGGAGGGATATGAGGCTGACGACATCATCGCCACCCTGGCGCATCAGGCGCGCGACGCGGGCGGGCGGGTGACCATCGTCAGTTCCGACAAGGATCTGATGCAACTGGTGGGTGACGGGGTCGAGATGTTCGACGCCATGAAGAACAAGCGCATCGACCGCGATGGCGTGTTCGAGAAATTCGGCGTCTTCCCTGACCGCGTTGTCGATGTGCAGGCGCTGGCGGGCGACAGCGTCGACAACGTGCCCGGCGCCCCCGGCATCGGCGTCAAGACCGCAGCACTCCTGATCAACGAATTCGGCTCGCTCGAGGAACTGCTGGACCGCGCCGAAGAGATCAAGCAGCCCAAGCGCCGCCAGACCCTGATCGACATGCGCGCCCAGATCGAGCTTTCGAAACGCCTGGTCGCGCTCGATGCGAACACGCCGCTCGACTTCACGCTGGACGATCTGGAACTGCGCGACCCGGATCCAGATACGCTTCTGGGCTTCCTGGCCGAGATGGAATTCCGCACCCTGACCAAGCGGATCGCCGACAAGCTGGGGGCCGAGGCTCCGGTGATCGCCGAGAAGGCCTCGCCAGAGGCCGAAGAGGCGCCCCAGCCCGAGCAGCCGCCATTCGATGCGTCCAAATACGAATGCGTGCGCGATGCGGCGGCACTGGAAAAATGGATCGCCCAGGCCCGCGAACGCGGCTGGGTCGCGGTCGATACCGAGACCACCGGCCTCAACGAGATGACCGCCGATCTGGTCGGTATCTCGCTGGCGGTGGAACCGGGCGCCGCCTGCTACATTCCGCTGACCCATCGCGACGGTGACGCGGGTGATCTCTTTGGCTCGGACAAGCTGGCCGAGGGGCAGATGCCGCTGCAAGAGGCGCTCGATCTGCTGAAACCGGTGCTCGAGGATCCCGCGATCCTCAAGATCGGGCAGAACATGAAATATGATGCCAAGATCTTTGCCCGCTACGGCGTTGCGGTGTCGCCAATCGACGACACCATGTTGCTGTCCTATGCGATGCATGGTGGTTTGCACGGGCATGGGATGGACACGCTCAGCGAGCGGTATCTCAGCCATACACCGATCCCGATCAAGCCGCTCTTGGGTTCGGGCAAATCGGCGATCACCTTTGACAAGGTGCCGATCGACGAGGCGACCGCCTATGCCGCCGAGGATGCCGACATCACACTGCGGCTCTGGCAGCTGTTCAAACCGCAACTACACCGCGCGCAGGTCACCACCGTCTATGAAACACTGGAACGCCCGCTGGTGCCTGTGCTGGCCGAGATGGAGATGCATGGCGTCAAGGTCGACCGCGAGGTGTTGAGCCGGATGTCGAACGCCTTCGCGCAAAAGATGGCGGGGCTCGAGGCCGAGATTCACGAACTGGCCGGTGAGACATTCAACGTTGGGTCGCCTGCTCAAGTGGGCGAGATCCTGTTCGACAAGATGTCGCTTGAGGGCGGCAAGAAGGGCAAGACCGGCAAGTATTCGACCCCGGCGGATGTGCTCGAGGATCTGGCGACCGAACACGAACTGCCCGCGCGGATCCTTGACTGGCGGCAGCTGAGCAAGCTGAAATCGACCTATACCGACGCGCTCCAGACCCATATCAACCCCGATACCGGGCGGGTCCATACCTCTTATTCGATCACTGGCGCCAATACCGGGCGGCTGGCCTCGACCGACCCGAACCTGCAAAACATTCCCGTGCGCACCGAAGAAGGCCGCCGCATCCGCGAGGCTTTCGTGGCCGAGCCGGGCAATGTTCTGCTGAGCCTCGACTACTCCCAGATCGAGCTGCGCATCCTGGCCCATATCGCCGATATCCCGGCGTTGAAACAGGCGTTTGCCGACGGGCTCGACATCCACGCGATGACCGCGTCCGAGATGTTCGACGTGCCGCTTGCGGAAATGACGCCCGAGATTCGCCGTCGCGCCAAGGCGATCAACTTTGGCGTGATCTACGGCATCTCGGGCTTCGGTCTGGCCCGCAACCTGCGGATTCCGCGCGCCGAGGCGCAGGAATTCATCGACCGCTATTTCGAGCGTTTCCCCGGCATCCGGACCTACATGGACGACACCATCGCCTTTGCCAAGGAGCATGGCTATGTACAGACCCTGTTCGGCCGGCGCATCCATACACCCGAGATCAACGCCAAGGGGCCACATGCAGGCTTTGCCCGCCGCGCGGCGATCAATGCGCCGATCCAGGGTACGGCGGCGGATGTGATCCGCCGCGCCATGGTGCGGATGCCGGATGCCATTCGCGACCTGCCGGCAAAAATGCTGCTTCAGGTGCATGACGAACTTCTGTTCGAAGTGGCAGAGGACGCTGTCGAAGACACTATCGCCGCAGCTCGCGATATAATGGAGGGCGCCGCCGATCCGGCGGTGCGACTGGATGTGCGGCTGGTGGTGGATGCGGGCCGGGGCGCCAACTGGGCCGAGGCACATTAGCGTCCGATGTTCGCGGTTCGCGTGGCGCCCCGTCAACCTGACCTGGCCGGGTTCAGGTTTCGCTGCGCACCAGGGCGGCGACCAGACGACGGGTCAACGGCGCCACGAACAGCAGCACCACCAGCGCGATGGGCCAGGCCAGCATCCAGGCGCTCATCCATTTGGCGGCCATGCCCGGAGCCACTCCGACAGCTCGGACGGTGGCCACGCATGTCACGATACAAGACATCAGGCCGGACATGATCGCGGCAGAGAGCAGGGGAGCGAACCGGGCGGGAAACATAGAGATCTCCTAATGCATTCAAAATGTCGCATATAACATCACCATCCGCGATGCAATCGCTTCGGATCAGACGGCACTGACCCAGGCGATAAAGGCGGGTACGGTCAGGATCGAGACGGCGGTTGAGAGCAGGATCGCCGCCGAAGCGCGCTGTGGCGCCACCCCGTAATGGGCTGCCAGCATATAGACATTGCCCGCCACCGGCAGGGCCGCCGCGGCAATCGCGACCGAGGCCGAGAACGCATCGACCGGGAACACCCACAAGACCGCCAGCGCCACCAGAACCGGGTGGATGATCAGCTTGCACAGGCTCAGCCAGGCGGCGATCTGTACCCGTTCGGCCGAGCGTCCAGCCAGCGAGGCGCCGATGGCGAACAGCGCGCCGGGGGTCGCCGCCCCACCGAGAATGGTCAGAAAATCGTTCAGCGGTCCGGGGATCGGCAGGCGCAGCGATGACCAGATCAGCCCGGCGGTGATGCTGACGATCATCGGGTTCTTGAGCAGCCCCAGACCGATCAGGCGCAGCGTCCCAAGGCTCAGCCGCCCGTCACGCCCGCCATTGATCAGGATCACGATGAGCGAGGAAAACACGATCAGATCGACCGACAGGACCAGCATCACCGGGCCGATCGCCGCCTCGCCAAACAGCATCGCCAGCATTGGCAGGCCCAAAAAGCCGACATTGCCGATGGCGGCGCATTGCGCCTCGACCGCTGCGGTCGGCACGTCGAGCTTGCGCAGGAATGCGACCAGCGAGGCGATGCCATAGACCCCGGCGGTGCCCCAGAGATAGCCCATCACCAATTGCCCGTTGAAGATTTCGGCAAAGGGCAGGGTGGCGGCAAACCGGAACAGCATCGCCGACAAGGCAAAGAAGAACACGAACTTGGTCAGATAGGCGGTCGCCTCGGGCGTGAAGAACCGTGTGCGACCGGCCCAGAATCCCAGGCCGATGATCACGAAAAATGGCAATGTGCGCAGAAAGATCTCGACCATTCGAAATTGGTAACATGATTTGACCGGATGACAAGGCCGCTAGCCGCTTCCGATCAGCACTCCGGCGGCCAACACCAGCGCGCCGCCCACCACAACCTGGAATGCGGCGCGGAAGAACGGCGTTTCCATATATTTGTTCTGGATCCAGGCAATGGCCCAAAGCTCGAAAAACACGATGAAGATCGCGATGCTGGTCGCGGTCCAGAAATCGGGGATCAGATAGGGCAAGGCATGGCCCAACCCACCCAGCGTCGTCATGATGCCCGAGGCAAAGCCGCGCTTGACCGGAGAGCCCCGGCCCGACAATTCGCCATCGTCCGAGGCGGCCTCGGTAAAGCCCATCGAGATGCCGGCCCCGACCGAGGCAGCGACACCGACCAGAAAGGTGGTCCAGGTGTCCTGAGTGGCGAATGCGGTGGCAAAGATCGGTGCCAGTGTCGACACCGACCCGTCCATCAGCCCGGCCAGTCCCGGCTGTACCCAGGTCAGGATGAACTGGCGATGCGCGGTTGCTTCCTCTGTCGCGCGGGTCTCGTCGTCCAGATGGGTCGATTCAAGATCGGACGCGGTGGCCTGATGCCCCGCCTCTGCGGCGGCCAGATCTCCCAGCAACTTGCGGGTGGCGGCATCGGTCGAGCGGGCGGCGGCGGCCAGATAAAATCGCTCGGCATCGCGCTCCATTGCAGTTGCCTCGGTGCGAATTCGTTCGATCCCGAGGTTTTCGACCAGCCAGACAGGCCTGCGCGCATAATACCCAGCGACATGCTCGCGCCGGATCAGCGGGATCACCGCGCCAAAGCGCCGTTCATGCAGGGCGATCAGTTGGGCCCGGTGTTGATCCTCTTCGGCGGCCATGCCGTCGAACAGTTTGGCCGTGGCGGGGAAATCGGCGCGCAGCATCTCGGCGTAAGAGCGGTAAATGCGCGCATCGTCCTCTTCGGAGGAGATCGCCAAGGCGATCACCTCTTGTTCTGACAGATCGCGAAAGTGTTTGCGATAGGATAGAAACCGCATGCTCGACCTCAAATTAGAATGATTCCAAGATAGCGTGCGCGCCCTTGCTTGCAACCGGTTTCGTCCGAATCGTTGAAACTACAGCCGCCGCAAAATAGGTTAACAAACCGAACATCAGCGGAGACGGAATGACCCAGGCTTCGACCATTCTGCGCACAGGACGCAAATTCGGCCAAGTGCTCAGGGGCGCGCGCGACGTGTTCATGAACGATGGGTTTGAAGGCGCCAATGTCGATGACATCGCGCGGGCGGCCGGTGTGTCCAAGGCGACTCTTTACAGCTATTTTCCCGACAAGCGCCTGTTGTTCGTCGAAGTGGCACAGAATGAATGCCAGCTGATGGCCGAACGTATCCTGTCAATGATCGATGAAACCCGGCCCGCGCGCGAGGTGCTGACCATCACCGCGACGCAACTGGTGGCGTTCCTGATTTCGGATTTCGCTCAGCAGGTATTTCGTATCTGCCTGGCCGAGCGAGAACGCTTCCCCGAACTGGCGCGTGCCTTCTATGCAGCGGGGCCTGAGAACGGCCAGCGCCAGATCTGCGAATATCTGGAAAAGGCGGTAGCGAAGGGCGAATTGGAAATCGATGACATTCCGATGGCCGCAGAACAGTTTTCGGAGCTTTGCAAGACGCGCCTGTGGACGCGTGCGGTATTCGGCATCCAAACGCGGTTTACCAAGTCTGAGATTGATGATGTGGCCTTGGCTGCCGTCGATACATTTCTGGCGCGTTACGGGGCCTGACAGGGGCAAGCGGCCAAATGAAAAACGCCCGCCAGAGGCGGGCGCTTTCCCAAATCCGATCTCGGACCCGATTAGCGGCGCAGGCCCAGACGCTCGATCAGCGACTGATAGCGAGCTTCGTCCTTGCCCTTTAGATAGTCCAGCAGCTTGCGGCGCTGGGCCACAAGCTTGAGCAGACCACGGCGGCCGTGGTTGTCTTTCTTGTGGGTTTTGAAATGCTCGGTCAGGGTCGCGATGCGCGAGCTGAGGATGGCGACCTGGACTTCGGGCGAACCGGTGTCGCCGTCCTTGGTGCCATATTCCTTCATCACGCGTGCTTTTTCTTCGGCAGTGATCGACATCGGGGTCTCCTTGTCAGGTTAGAGTGAATGGCGCAGGCCGGGATGTCGTCCAGCACAGGCCCATGGAGAGTTTCCGCATCAGAGCGATTCCGCTGCGGATGCGCGCGTATACGCGGAAAAGAACGAGAGGGCAAAGGCTTTCTGCGGGCGCAGCTCAGGCCGCAGTTCCGGCCAGGGGCAGGTCGCCCGGACGGACCAGTACGATATCATTAATATCGCTCGGCTCGCCACCACGCAGCAGCGCAACCTCGTGTCCATCCACCATGACTCGGCTGATTTCAGGGTTCTCGGCGTCTTTGCTGATCTCAATGTCGGGGCTCTGCCCTTCCGGGCCATCCCAGATTACCATCAAACGGTCTTCCGCTGGATCAAAGTCCATGACCTCGACCGCCTCTCCGCCCGACGGCCAATCACTCAAGAGGATATCGTCCTCTCCGTCGCCACCGGTGACGATGTCGCCAGCACCGGCCCAAATTGTGTCGTCACCTTGTCCGCCATTGAGATAGTCGACCTCCTGTTCGGTGTGCGGAAGCATAGCATTGGCTCCACTTTCGACCCCGAGGATCAGATCATTGCCGAAACCGCCGAACAAGCTGTCCCGACCCGCGTCGCCGGACAGGGTGTCGTCGCCATATCCGCCATGCAAAGCGTCGTTGTCGTCGCCACCATCCAGAAGGTCGTCATCCTGACCGCCATAAAGCGTGTCGTCGCCACTGCCGCCTTGCATCTTGTCGTCTCCGAAATGGCCGAACAGGTTGTCATTGCCTGCGCCGCCATCCAGGCTGTCGTCACCATCTTCGCCATGCAACAGGTCGAACCCGCCTTCGCCGCGGATCTCGTCATTCCCGCCGGCGCCATGCAGCGTGTCGTTTCCATCGGCCCCGGCTATGGTGTCGTCCAGATCATACCCGTTGATCTGATCGTCCCCGTCCTCGCCGGTCAGAATATCGCCCTGGTCACCACCGGACTGGACCTGCCCGTTACCGCCGACGATGGCGTCTGCCATCAAAAGAGGTTCAGGCAGCACACCGCCGGAAACCATGCTCAGCGTTTCGGTGCTATCGCTATCCTGCTGGTCCTCTGCCGACAGCAGCTCCTCATCGTCTTCGTCCCCTCCCGTCATGAGAACGACACCGCCAACAGCGGCCAGCCCCAACAGACCTGCGAGCATCAACATCCCACTACTCCAGACACACGTCGCCCCTGTCCGCAAATATCCCACGATTGCAAGGGGTTCGTCAAAGCTGTTCAGGATGGATGGTTAACGAGTGCCGGGTTCAGGCCAGAGCGCAGGTTGCTGGGCATAGCCGATATAAAGCGGATGCTTGGGATGCCCGTCCTTGGTCAGTCCCAGGTGGAACAGCGGCAGCCCGGTGCCGCGCAGCAGGCGTTCGACTGCCGGTCCCCGGTCCAGATGGGCGCCATGCGTGCCCCAGGCGGCGACGATCTGATCTGCCCATTTGGCGCCCGCCAGGATGGCCGCATCGTTCTCTGGCCCGACCGGATCGGCGGCGGCGCGCATTTTGCGGGGATCGGTGTCGCGCCAGGCAAAGATATTGGTCACCTGAAAGGCGCCAAAGCCCAGCGTGCGCGCCCGCCGCTCGCAGCGTTCAACCGTTGGATCGTTTTGCACCTCGGTCGCGGTCGAGGGGTTCAGCATCACGAACAGCGCCTTGCGCCCGGCCGGGTCCCAGACACGGGTCAGGCTGTAGCGGTAGCGCTCGCAGTCGGAATAGATGGCGGTCGACGGCGCGTCGCCCTTGGTATGGGTACGGGTGATCATGGGCGTGCCCTAGCACGCGCTGCGCCTTGCGTCACGCCCCGGAGGTTACTCGGACAAGGCAAAGACCCGCGACGGGTGCAGCTCGCCGGACTTGTATACCCCCACCGCCACCGCGCGCCCCTCGAACGAGGCCCAGGCCTCGTCGCCATATTCGGCGTCACCGGGATAGACCATGCCGGGATTGCCGTTGCGCAGGCGCTGGGCGCCTTCG
The DNA here is from genome assembly GCF_022321465.1 of Ruegeria alba. Lineage (NCBI taxonomy): Bacteria > Pseudomonadati > Pseudomonadota > Alphaproteobacteria > Rhodobacterales > Roseobacteraceae > Ruegeria > Ruegeria alba. Next base: position 11,945 of record NZ_JAKOEM010000025.1, read on the forward strand.
GGGCTGCATTTGAGCTCGGGCAGGTCGGCCAGACCCTCCTCTAGCGGGCGCAGATAGCTGTCGAGTTCGGGCGTCTTTGCCATCTCGTCGATCTGCTCGATCGTGATGCCGTCCTCGGCCTCGAACGGGCCCGACCAGATGCGGCGCAGTTCGCGCACATGGCCGTGACAGCCCAGCGCGGTACCCAGGTCGCGGGCGATCGAGCGGACATAGCCGCCCTTGCCGCAGGTCATCTCCAGTACAACGTGGTCGGCGTCGGGCCGATCCACCATCAACAGTTCCTCGACCCAGAGCGGGCGGGCGGCCAGTTCCACATCCTCGCCGTCGCGGGCCAGCTTATAGGCGCGTTGGCCATCGATCTTGACCGCCGAGAACTTGGGCGGCACCTGCATGATATCACCCAGGAACGGTGCCAGCGCTTCCTTGATCTGTTCATCCGTGGGGCGCAAGTCGCTAGAGGCGATCACCTCGCCCTCGGCATCGTCGGTATTGGTGGCCTGGCCGAGACGCACGGTAAAGACATAGGCCTTGAGCGCGTCGGTGATATAGGGAACCGTCTTGGTCGCCTCGCCCAGCGCGATGGCCAGAACGCCGGTGGCCTCGGGGTCGAGGGTTCCGGCATGACCGGCCTTGTTGGCGCCCAGCGCCCAGCGGACCTTGTTGACGACGGCGGTCGAGGTCATGCCGGCGGGCTTGTCCACCACCAGCCATCCCGAAATGTCGCGTCCCTTGCGTTTGCGTGCCATCCTGCCCTCGTCCAGATCTGAGGCGCGCGACCTATCTGATCCGGGCCGGGCTGTCAATTTGTGCCGCGCGGGTGCGGTTCAGCGATCGTCGACCGCGACGCCAACGATCGGGCCCATGGAAAAGCCCAGATCGGCACGGTTCAGCGACGGCGCGTAAAGGCGCGAGATATTGCCGTCGAAATAGAGCGCGTTTGGCGTTTTCAGTACATCGCGGAACAGGGTGCCGAATTCGTAAAACGTCACCGAATTTCCCGAGATCGCAAACACCGCCCGCGCGCCGTCGGCGCTGGTGCCAACCCCGTTGCGGATATAGCGCGAGGTCGAATCGGGCAGGAATCGCGGGTGCAGTGCGCCATCGATCACCAGCATCGGCCCGGATTGGGTGGCAAAGCGGCAATCCGGTTTCGCGGCCTGATAGTCGAGTGTCTCGATCACATCCGCCCGGCCCGGACGCAGGCAGAACACCCCGTTCGGCAACAGGCCGAAATTACCCGGCCCGGCATTTGAGATCACCCGCTTTTGTTCGACCCCGTTCTCGACATAATGCCCGACAGGCGAGCGGTCGTCGTGATACATGCCCGCGTTCATGGCGAAGGCCAGCCGCTTCCCTTCGGCTCTCAGGGTCTGATCGACGGTCGAAAACTGACCCAGCAGTGTCCCGTCCGCGTCATTGAGAAACAACCGCAGGTCCGCGTTGCGGGCATCCACCTCGCACACGGTATAAAGGTTGCCGTCATGGGTCAGGTCGCGGCAATCCACCGCCGCTGCCTGACCTGCGCCGGTCAACAGGGCGAGGACAGCCGCCGCCCGGATCACTCGTCCAGATCGCGGCGCACCGCGTCCTGATCGAACATCCGCCTTGTATCGTCGAGCCGGTCGAATGTCTCGTCGAGCCGGAACCGAAGGTCGGGGGTGAATTTCAGCCCCAGCTTCTTGCCGATCACCCGGCGCAGCTCTCCCTTGTTGCGGGACAGCAGTTGCACCACGTCCTCTTGCCCCTTGCCACCCAGCGGCAGCACATAGGCGGTGGCGATCTTGAGGTCGGGAGAGGTGCGTACCTCGCCCACTGTGATCGACATCCGGTTCAGGTCGGGGTCATGCACGTCGCCGCGCGCCAGCACCTCGGACAGAGTGCGGCGGATTACTTCGCCGACACGCAGCTGACGCTGCGACGGGCCGGGGCCATCGTGGAACTTGTTCTTTGCCATGGCTTCGATCTAAGCGCAAAGCGAGGCTTTGCCAAGCGGTGCCGAACACGGTAGGAGGCATCACGCGCAGGAAAAGAAGGACCAAGCCATGACCCATATTCCAGGTATCGTGATCACCGGCGCCTCGGGACGCATGGGCCAGATGCTGGTACGGACCGTCACCGACAGCGACAAGGTACGTTTGGTGGGCGCGCTGGAACGCCCTGGGCACGACTGGATCGGGCGCGATGTGGGCGAGGCGATGGGCGGTCAGGCGCTGGGCGTTGCGGTGACCGACGACCCGCTCGAGGCGTTTGCCAAGGCGCAGGCGGTGATCGATTTTACCGCACCTGCCGCGACGCTGGAATTTGCCGCCCTCGCAGCGCAGGCGCGTTGCGTGCATGTGATCGGTACCACCGGCATGACGGCGGAACAGATCGCGGCGCTGGAACCGGCGGCGCGTCATGCGGTGATCGTGCGGGCGGGCAACATGAGCCTTGGCGTCAACCTGCTGGTACAGCTGACCAAGAAGGTGGCCGCCGCGCTGGACGAGGATTTCGATATCGAGGTGATCGAGGCGCATCACCATCACAAGATCGATGCGCCCTCGGGGACCGCGCTGATGCTGGGCGAGGCCGCCGCCGAAGGGCGCGGCGTGCGTCTGGAAGATGTGGCCGACCGTGCCCGCGATGGCATCACCGGCGCGCGCCAGCGCGGCCATATCGGGTTTCACGCCATTCGTGGCGGCGACATCGTGGGCGAACATGACGTGCTGTTCGCCGCCCCGGGCGAGCGGATCGTGCTGCGCCACGTGGCCACTGACAGAGCAGTGTTTGCGCGCGGCGCGCTCAAGGCCGCGCTCTGGGGTCAGGGAAAGGCCCCCGGCCAATACGACATGGTCGATGTGCTCGGGCTCTGAACCCTGAGCCGTTAAGATTGCACTGTTATTTGGCAGATGCCCATATCGGTGCCGTTGACCGCAAAACGGAGATTGTGTTTTCCCTTGACCTGCATAGACTTGCTTTTATGGAAAACGCGATTTTTGATGAAATGTGGGGACGGGACGGCGCGCTGCGCGAGGCCTATTCCGATTTCAACGGTTGGTTCGAGCAAGAAGATCCGGGTCGCCTGCGCAAGAAACAGGCAGAGGCTGAACGGCTGTTCCGTCTGACCGGCATCACCTTTAACGTATATGGACGTGCCGAGGCCGCAGAGCGGTTGATCCCCTTCGATATCATCCCGCGTATCATATCTGGTCGCGAATGGTCGCGACTGGCGCGCGGGATCGAACAGCGGGTCCGCGCGATCAACGCCTTTTTGCATGACATCTATCACCGCCAGGAGATCGTGCGGGCGGGCCGTCTGCCAGCCGAGATGATTTCGCGCAACGAAGCATTCTTGCCGCAGATGATCGGGGTCTCGCCACCGGGCGGGGTGTACACCCATATCGTCGGTATCGACCTGGTGCGGACGGGCCCGGACGAGTTCTTTGTGCTCGAGGATAACGCGCGCACCCCCTCGGGCGTCAGCTATATGCTGGAGAACCGGGAAACCATGCTGCACATGTTTCCCGAGCTGTTCTCGCAGAACCGGGTGCAAGCGGTACAGAACTATCCCCGGCAACTGCGCCGGTCGCTCTCGGCATGTGCGCCCGCCTCCGCCTCGGACAAGCCTACCGTCGCGGTGCTGACGCCGGGCATCTACAACTCGGCCTATTACGAACACAGCTTCCTTGCCGACAAGATGGGTGTGGAACTGGTCGAGGGGCACGACCTGCGGGTGATTGACGGGCGCGTGGCGATGCGCACGACCCGCGGGTACAAGACTATTGATGTCCTGTATCGACGGGTCGACGACGATTTCCTCGACCCTCTCAATTTCCGCCCCGACTCGGCCTTGGGCATACCCGGCATCATGGATGTTTACCGCGCTGGCGGCATAACCATCGCCAATGCTCCGGGGACAGGGATCGCCGATGACAAGGCAATCTATTCCTACATGCCGGATATCGTCGAGTTCTATACAGGGGAAAAGGCACTGTTGAAGAACGTGCCGACCTGGCGCTGCAACGAGCCCGACAGCCTGGCCTATGTGCTGGACAACCTGACCGAGCTGGTGGTCAAGGAAGTACATGGGTCGGGTGGTTATGGAATGCTGATCGGTCCTACTGCCTCCAAGCGCGAGGTGAACGAGTTCCGCAAGAAGCTGATCGCCAATCCGGGCAACTATATCGCCCAGCCGACCTTGTCGCTGTCGACCGTCCCGATCTTTACCAAGGCGGGGTTGGCGCCACGCCATGTCGATCTGCGCCCCTTCGTGCTGGTATCGCCTCAGGGGGTCGACATCACCCCCGGCGGGCTGACCCGTGTGGCGCTGAAAAAGGGCAGTCTGGTGGTGAACTCGTCGCAGGGCGGCGGCACCAAGGACACCTGGGTGCTGGAGGACTAGAACATGCTGGGAAAGACCGCCGGCGGGCTCTTCTGGATGTTCCGCTATCTCGAGCGCTCCGAGAATACCGCGCGCCTGATCGAGGCAGGCCAGCGCATCGCGCTGACCAGGTCAGGTTCGGTCGACGATGAATGGACCAGCGTGCTGCAATCGGCCGGCGCATATGCCGGCTATGTCGAAACCCATGGTTCCGAGGTTACCCGCGACGGCGCCATCGACTGGATGCTGCGGGACAAGGACAATCCCTCGTCCGTGCTCAACATGGCCGAAGCCGCGCGCAACAACGGCAAGACGGTCCGGACGGCATTGACGCGGGAGGCCTGGGAAAGCGTCAACGAAAACTGGATGACGCTGAAAGAGGCCCTGAAGCGCAAGGTGCCGGAGCGCGATCTGCCCGACGTTCTGACCCTGATCCGCCAACGCTCGGCCTTTGTGCGCGGGGCGATGCACGGCACGATGCTTCGCAATGACATCTACGATTTTGCCAGGATCGGCACCTTCATCGAACGTGCGGACAACACCGCGCGAATCCTTGATGTGAAATACTATGTGCTGCTGCCTTCGGTCGTTTCGGTGGGCAGTTCGTTGGACAACGTGCAATGGCAGACGATCTTGCGGTCTGTTTCCGCCGAGGGCGGATTTCACATGACCTTTGGCCAGGACCCTCGCCCGCGTGAGATCGCCCAGTTCCTGATCCTTGACCGCCGCATGCCGCGCAGTCTTGCATTCTGCGTCGACAAGATACGGTCGAACCTTGGCTATCTGGCGGACGATTACGGCGTGCGGCTGCGCTGTCATTCGATGTGCGACCAGCTGGCCGATCACACCATGTCCCGTGACATCGATGAAATCATCGAAATGGGGCTGCACGAGTTCATCACCGATTTCCTCAAGTCGCTATCCGCTCTCGGTGGCCAGACGGAAATCGATTACAGGTTCTATAACTGACCCATGCGCCTCAAGATCAATCATACCACCCACTACACATATGATGAGCCGGTGCCCTATGCGCTGCAACAGCTGCGCTTGACACCCAAGACCGGGCATGGGCAGACGGTCCTTGACTGGACGGTACGTGTGGAGGGTGGCCAAAAGCAGCTGAGCTTCGAGGACCAGCACCACAATACGGTCGATCTGATCAGTTTCGACGCGGGCACGACCGAGATCACGGTGCACTGCGAAGGGACGGTAGAGGTAGAGGACAACCATGGCGTGATCGGCCAGCATGGTGGGTTCATGCCGATGTGGATGTTTCTGCGTTCGACCGATGTAACCCGTGCCGGGCCGCTGGTGCGTCGCCTGGCAAGCGGTGTCGAGGGTGAACCCGGAAGCCTTGCCTGGCTGCATGGTCTTTCGGCAGCGATCCGCGCGGCGGTGACCTATGAGACCGGACGTTCCGATGTCGGCTGGAGCGCGGAAAACGTGCTGGATGCCGGGCATGGCGTGTGTCAGGACCATTCCCATGTCTTCATTGCTTGCTGTCGACATCTGGATGTTCCGGCCCGCTACGTGTCCGGTTACCTGATGATGAACGATCGCATCGATCAGGAAGCAACCCACGCCTGGGCCGAGGCCTGGATCGAAGGTCTTGGATGGGTCGGTTTTGATGTCTCGAACGGCATTTCCCCAGACACTCGATATGTCAGGGCCGCAACCGGTCTGGACTATGCCGAGGCTGCTCCGGTATCTGGAACACGATTCGGCACTGCGGGCGAAGCGCTTTCGGTGCAGGTTCAGGTCCAGCAGCAGTAAAGGCATGCGATGACATATTGCGTAGGGATGCGGCTCGAACGCGGGCTTGTCTTCATGTCTGACACGCGCACCAACGCCGGTGTCGACAACATCTCGACCTTTCGCAAGATGTTCACCTTCGAGAACCAAGGCGAGCGTTGCATCACCATCCTGACCGCAGGCAACCTGGCGACCACACAGTCGGTGATCTCGATCCTTGAGGAACGTACCAAGGCACCCGCCGACCGCAAGCCCTCGATCATGGAGGCGCCAACCATGTTTCAGGTGGCGCAATTGGTCGGTCAGACCCTGCGCGAGGTGATTGCCGCGAACTCGGAAGAAGGGCAGCGCGCGGACGCGGCGTTCAACGCGACCCTGATCGTGGGGGGACAGATTGCGGGCAGCCCGCCGCGTCTCTTCCTGATCTACCCCGAGGGGAATTTCATCGAAGCGGGCGAGGACACGCCGTATTTCCAGATCGGCGAGACCAAGTATGGCCGCCCGATCCTGGTGCGCGCCTACGAGCCGGACATGAGTTTCGAGGCGGCGGTCAAGTTGCTGCTGGTGAGTTTCGATTCGACGATAAAGGCCAACCTTTCGGTGGGTCTGCCGCTGGACCTGCAACTCTACGAGGAAGGCAGTTGCGCGCGTGGCCTGTCCCGCCGGATCGACGCTGACGACCCTTATTTCCAGGCCATTTCCTCGGGTTGGGGAACGGCCCTGAAATCGGCTTTTGACAGCCTTCCCGATGTAGAGCTCTGAACACCCGCCGACTGTCGTCGGCGGATGCTGTCGTCATTTCTTGCGGCGCGGCGGTGCATCACCACCCTTGTTCAGCGGCTTTCCCGCTGGCCGTGCAAAGGGCTTGCCCGGGCGGTTGGATTTACCTGCGTCTGCGTTCTTTTTGCGAAACGACTTGCCGGGATCCGATTTGTCCGATTGGTAAGGCTTTGCGCCGCTGCCCAGTGGCTTGCCAGAGCGATTGGGTTTGTCTCCACCACCCTGCGGCTTGTCCGAACGAAAGGGTTTGGCGCCCTTGGGCGCATCCGCACGATATCGTTTTTCTCCCTGCCCGCTCTCGGACTGACGCGGTTTGGCTTCGTCAGCTCGCGCTGGACGGAACGCCTTGGCGCTGCCGGGCTTGGACGGACGCTTGGGCGTATGGTCCGGTCGTCCCTCCGGCTTTGACCGAGCGTAGGTCGGTTTCGACGGCTTGGGTGTCACGGCCCTTGCAGGCCTCGCGCCTTTGTCCCTGGTCCCGCTATCCGGCTTTGGCTTGCTCCGGGGTGCCGCAGGTTCGGAGGCTGGATTTTTCGCTTCCGTCCGGTCCTGGGCCCGGACATCATGCGAAACTTCAGATGCGGTTTCCGTTCTGGGCGCGCGCGGTGTTCTTGGAGCAGGCCGAGCAGGCCGTTCGAAATCACGGTCTCGGCTCTTCTTGGGCGCGCGCGCGCGCGGAGTGTCGGCGGGAGGGCTATCGAGCAGTCGTGCAGTGATCTCCCCTTCGACGACACCGGACGGGCCGATCTGGTCGAGGAACCCCTGAACCGCCGCTTCGGCCAGTTCGACATGGGTTTCCTGCGCCTGCATGGTGATCTTGCCGATCTGGCTTTTCTCCAGATTGCCGGCCCGGCACAACAGCGGCAGCAGCCAGCGCGGTTCGGCCCGCTGTTCGCGTCCGACCGACAGCGAGATCCAGCGCGACGGGCCGAAACTGGCCGCCGCCGAGGCCGCGCTGCGCGCGGGTGGCTGGTTCAGTTCCTCGGGCGCGGTCAATCCGGCACGGTATAGACGCAGACAGGCCACCGCGATCTGATCGGGCGTGAATTGTTCCATCAGGCCGGCGGCGATGCGGGTTTCCTCGTCCTCGACCGGATCGGTCCAGAGCGGATCGGAGAGGAGCCGCGCTTCGTCCTTGGCCAGAATGTCCTCGGGCGTGGGGGCCTGGATCCATTCGGCCTCGATCTTGGCCCATTTCAGCAGGCGCGATGCTTTTTTGGAAATCTTGTCCGGCACGATCAGCGCCGAAATCCCCTTGCGCCCGGCGCGTCCGGTGCGGCCCGACCGGTGCAAGAGCCCTTCGGTGTTGGTCGGCAGATCGGCATGGATCACCAGGTCGAGATTGGGCAGGTCGATGCCGCGCGCGGCCACGTCGGTGGCGACGCAGACCCGGGCGCGCCCGTCCCGCATGGCCTGCAACGCATGGCTGCGCTCGTCCTGGCTCAGCTCTCCCGACAGGCTGACCACGGCAAAGCCGCGATTGGCCAGACGTGCGGTCAGCCGCGCCACGGCGGCGCGGGTATTGGCGAATACGATTGCAGTGGGCGCATCGTGGAACCTGAGCAGGTTGATGATCGCATGTTCACCGTCGCCACCCGAAACCTGCACCGCCTGATACGAGATATCGGCATGCTGGCGTTCGCCCCCAAGCGTCGAAATGCGCGCGGCCTGGCGCTGATAGGTCTTGGCCAGTTCCGCGATAGCCGGAGAGACGGTTGCCGAGAACAGCAGGGTGCGGCGGTTTTCGGGTGCCTCGCCCAGCATGAATTCCAGGTCTTCGCGAAAGCCGAGGTCAAGCATCTCGTCGGCCTCGTCCAGAACCACGGCGCGGATATCGGCCAGATCAAGCGCGCCGCGCGTGATGTGGTCGCGCAGGCGCCCCGGCGTGCCGACGACGATATGGGCGCCGCGCTCCAGCGCCCGGCGCTCGGTACGGGCATCCATGCCGCCGATACAGGTGGCGATACGGCCGCCCGCCTTGGCGAACAGCCATGTCAGCTCGCGGCTGACCTGCAGGGCCAGTTCGCGGGTGGGGGCCACGATCAGCGCCAGCGGCGCGGCGGGCGGGCCCAGTGTTTCGGCCTCACCCAGCAGGGTGGGGGCGATGGCCAGGCCAAAGCCCACGGTCTTGCCCGATCCGGTCCGGGCCGAGACAAGCAGGTCGGCGCTGGCCAATGCGGGGTCGGTGACCGCCTGTTGCACATCGGTCAGCGTGTCGAAGCCGCGCTCGGCGAGGGCATCGAGAAGGGGGGAAGTCATCAGGGGAATGTCCAATAGGGCGCGGGACTCACCCCGGCGCAAAGATTGGGCCATCTAACGAAGAGAGGCGCATTTGTCCATGCCTGACGGAACGAATGCAGGGAATACCGGCTATGTCACAATCAGATGGACGACGGCTGGCCGATGGCGCGGCAGACATGATCGGCGCAGGCCAGATCCTGCGCGGCGATGCCAAGCGAGCGGTAAAGCGTGATCGCATCGGTGTCGGGGCGCCCCGGAACCTTGGCCGCGAGCACTTCTCCGATCTCGCCCCTGACATGCGCTTCGGTCATCGCGCCCGTTTCCAGCGCCGAGATGATCTCGCGCGCCTGGGCAAAGGCCGAGGGTCGATAATCGACGAACAGCTCTGACTTCAACAGCAGCGCCTCGTCGATTTCCTGCATCGAAGGGATCGAGGCGCCGACCGCGTTCACATGCGTGCCCGGCCCGATCCAGTCGCCGTGCAGCACAACCGAGGGCGATGAGGTCAGCGTGCAGACGATATCGGCCCCATTGACCACCTGTTCGGCAGTGGCGGCGGCGGTGAACCTGATGCCGGGATAATGATCGGCCATGCGCCGGGCAAATGCGTTGGCGCGCTCGGGGTTGCGCCCGGCAACCCGGATCTCGGCAATCTCGCGAACCACCGTCAGCGCCTCGATATGGCTTTCAGCCTGTTCGCCCGTGCCGATCAGCGCCAGCACCCGTGCATCAGGCCGCGCCAGGGCTCGGGTTGCCACGGCGGTTGCGGCGGCGGTGCGGATCGCGGTGATCGCGTCGGCATCCAGTGCCGCGCGGGGCTGTCCGGTCTCGGCATCGAACAGCAACACCGTACCGATATGCGAGCTGAGCCCCTTGGCGGGATTGCCGGGGAACAGGCTGAGAACCTTGATGCCATAGAGCGTGGGGTCGCTCAGTGCGCCCGGCATCACACCCAGACGGTTGGTGCCGTCGATGTCCATCACCATGCGCAGTGGCAGATTGGCCTGCCCGTCCGAGACCCGGATCATCGTCAGTTCCACCACCTCGATGGCGTCGCGCATCGGCAAGTGCTGGCGGATTTCTTCGGCGGTTATGATCTTCATATCAGGCTCTCCTCTCCGGCAGGCCAGATCGTTTGGCCAGCCGGCAGGTCCAGCGCTTCGCGCAGCAATCCGGTATAGGCGTCGGGACGGGTGACATAGGGAAAGTGGCTGGCCGCCCGGAATCTGTAGGCGCGAACGGGGTCCAGCGCGGCGCGCAGGCCCTCGCGCATCGGTGGCGAGATCAGATGGTCGTCATCGCTTTGGACGGTAAAGATGCGGTCGCGGGGCAGGCTTTGCGGGGGCAGTTCCGGCGCTGTTTTCAGGGCCTGCAATCGCGCGCGCAGCTCATCTTCGGGAATGCGTCCGCGCACCTCTTGCAGCAAGAGAGGCGCCAGATCGCGATAGGGGTGATCGGGCGTTTGCCAAGTGGACAGCCCGGCCTCGAACCCGGCGCGCAGGTCGTGGATTGGCGTGGTGGCAAGGTCCAGCGCATAGGGCGGCACCTGGTCGATCCCGCGAACCGAGGCCAGTGTGTTGGCCGCCACCAGCCCGCTGCACAGTGCCGGTTCGGTGGCAGTCAGATACTGTGCCAGATAGCCGCCCAGCGACGAGCCGAGAACGGTCGCGCCCTGCATTTCGGCATCCGCGATCATCTGCGCCAGATCTGCCGCCCAATCGCTGATCCCGCCTGAGGCCGGATAGCTCACCGCGAGGATCCGTGCCTCCTTCGTCAGCACCGCGATCTGTTGCCAGAAGATGTCGGCCCGGCCCAGCGTGCCGGGGATCAGCACCAGCGCGGGGCCGCGCTGTCCTGCCCGGATCACGCCCCAGTCGCGGCCATTCACAAGATGGCGGGTTTCCGGGTGCAGGGCCGCAAAATTGTCGCGTTCGGCTATCAGGTCTCGGGTGCCCACACCTCAGCCCTTTGCCGCCATCTGCGCCAACGTCACGCAGGTGCGGGTGGCCGTTGCCATGTCTTGAACCGAGATCCATTCCAGCGGCCCGTGGATACACTGCATGCCGGTAAAGACATTGGGCGTCGGCACCCCCATCTCGGTCAGGCGAGAGCCATCGGTGCCGCCCCGGATCGGCACCGAGATCGGCGCGACCCCTTCGGCCTCGGCCGCCGCGCGGGCCAGCTCGACCGGTGTCATGTCCTTTTCCAGCCAATAGCGCATGTTGCGGTATTGCGGATAGATCTCGCATTTGATCGCCGCGCGCGGCTCGGCTGCCTGCACGGCGGCGCAGACCTGGCGCAGCAGCTCTCCCTTGGCGGCCAGCCCGTCCCGCTCGAAATCGCGCAGGATGAACTTGATGACCATCTCGGACGAGCCGCCCTCCATATCGGTGGCGTGGATGAATCCGTCACGCCCGTCGGTGGTTTCGGGGGTCATTGTCGCCTGGGGCAGCGTCTGCACGATCTTCGAGGCGAGGTGGATGGCGTTGACCATCTTCTCCTTGGCCCAGCCGGGATGGATCGACACGCCCGTCACCGTCACCACCGCGCGGTCGGCCGAGAAGCTTTCGTATTCGATCTCTCCCACCTGCCCGCCATCCAGCGTATAGGCGAAATCGGCGCGCAGATCGGCGGGCAGACGCTCGCTCACCCCGCGCCCGATTTCCTCGTCGGGGGTAAAGGCCACGCGGATCGGGCCGCGCGCGATATCGGGGTTGTTCAGCAGATGCCGAGCCATGGTCATGACGATGGCCACGCCCGCCTTGTCATCGGCGCCCAAGAGCGTGGTGCCCGAGGCGGTGATCAGGTCGTGACCGATCTTTTCCGCCAGATAGGGGTGTTCGGCGGGAGACAGCACCAGCGCGGGATCGTCGGGAAAGGTGATGTCACCACCGTTATAGCCGCTGATCACGCGCGGCTTCACGCCGCTGGCGTTGAATTGCGGTGCGGTGTCCACATGGGCCAGAAAGCCGACGGTCGGCCCCGGCGCGGTGCCGGGAATGGTGGCCAGCACAACGCCATAGTCGGTCAGTTCCACATCCTGGGCGCCCATTTCGACAAGCTCGTCACGCAGCAGGTGCAGCATGTCGAACTGACAGGCGGTGCTGGGTGAAGCGGGCGCAGTCTCGTCGCTCTGGCTGTCGATGGCGGCATAGCGCACGAGACGGTCCTGAAGTTCCTGATCGAATGGGTTTTGCATGTCACCTCCTGCGGTTGCCGCGATCAAAGGCGCAGGCCGGGGGCAAGTCAAGCGGGCCGCTACGCTATCACTGAGTGCCGCAAAAAGACGGGGCGGACCGGTCGGCATGCTTTACCTCTGGTCCCCGGACCGCTAGCCATTGCAGGGAACCAGAGGGAAAGGACCGCGTCATGATCGAAACCGTCTCGGAAAACGCCTGTTTCGGCGGTATTCAGGGTGTCTATCGCCATGCCTCGGCTGCGACCGGCTGTGACATGACCTTTGGCCTGTTCCTGCCGGCCGAGGCCAGGGACGGCCCGGTACCCGTGCTGTGGTATCTGTCGGGCCTGACCTGCACCCATGAAAACGCCATGGTCAAGGCGGGTGCGCAGGGATGGGCCGCCGAGCAGGGAATCGCCCTTGTTTTTCCCGATACCTCTCCGCGCGGCGAAGGGGTTGCGGATCACGAGGATTACGATCTGGGTCAGGGAGCCGGGTTCTATGTGAACGCCACGCAAGAGCCCTGGGCACCGCATTTCCGCATGTGGGATTACGTGGCCGAGGAACTGCCCGCTCTGGTGACCGAACATTTTGCCATCGACCCCGAGCGGCAGGCGATCACCGGCCATTCCATGGGCGGGCATGGGGCGCTGACACTGGCAATGAACCTGCCGGGGCGCTATCGCTCGGTTTCGGCCTTCGCGCCGATCTCGAATCCGACAGGCAGCGACTGGGGCCGCAAGCAGTTGACCGCCTATCTTGGCAATGACGAGTCGACCTGGGCCAAGCATGACGCGACATTGATGATGAAACAGGCGGGTTTTGACGGTCCGATTCTGATCGACACCGGGACCAGTGACCAGTTCATCGACCTGCTTCGCCCCGAGGCGCTGGCCGCCGCCATCGCCGAGCGCCGCCAGCAGGCCACCGTGCGGCTGCAACCGGGGTATGACCACTCCTATTTCTTCGTCTCCAGTTTCATGGAAGACCACGTGTCATTCCACGCCGAAGCGCTCTATCGCGATTGAGCAGCGGCATGAGCACGTTCGACTATGACCTGATCATCATCGGTTCCGGCCCCTCGGGGCGGGCTGCCGCGATCCAGGCGGGCAAGCTGAAACGCCGGGTGCTGGTGATCGACCGCAAGGACAGGCTGGGCGGTGTCTCGGTCCATACCGGCACCATCCCGTCCAAGACGCTGCGCGAAACGGTGCTGAACCTGTCGGGCTGGCGCGAGCGCAGCTTTTACGGGCGCTCCTACCGGGTCAAGGACCGGATCAGCGCCGAGGATCTCAAGGCGCGGCTGCACATGACGCTCGATTACGAGGTCGACGTGCTGGAGCATCAGTTCAACCGCAACCATATCGACACGCTGAACGGGTTGGCCCGCTTTGTCGGCCCGCACGAGATCGAGGTGGCGACCGAGGCGGGCGATACCACGCGCCTGACCGCCGCCAAGTTCCTGATCGCGACGGGTACGAAGACCTATCGCCCTGATTACGTGCCTTTCAACGGCAAGACGGTGGTGGATGGCGACGACTTTCTGGAGATGGAGCGGATCCCGCGTTCGCTGGCCGTGATCGGCGCCGGGGTGATCGGGGTCGAATATGCCAGCATGTTTTCGGCGCTGGATGTGCGGGTGACGCTGATCGAACCGCGCGAGACCTTTCTCGATTTCATCGACCGCACCCTGATCCAGGAATTCACCCATCAGATCCGCGAGAACGGTGTCGATCTGCGGCTGGGTTCTGCGGTGGAGAAGATCGAGGACACCGGCAGCCATATCGAGATCAGCCTGGCCAATGGCCGCCATATCCGGGCCGAGATGCTGCTGTTCGCCGCCGGGCGGATGGGCGCGACCTCGGCCCTGAACCTGGATGCGGTGGGGCTGGAAACCGATCACCGCAACCGGATCACGGTGGATCGCAAGACCTATCAGACATCGGTGCCCCATATCTATGCCACTGGCGACGTGATCGGGCACCCCTCGCTTGCCTCGACCTCGATGCAGCAGGGGCGGGTTGCGGCCTGTCATGCGCTGGAAACCCCGACCCTGCCGGAAAGCCCGTGGTTCCCCTATGGCATCTATTCGGTGCCCGAGATGTCCACCTGCGGCATGTCCGAGGAAGAGTTGCAGGAACGCGGCATCCCCTACGAGGTGGGCGTGGCACGATTCCGCGAGACCTCGCGCGGGCATATCATGGGGCTGGAACATGGCATGCTGAAGATGCTGCTGAGCCTCAAGACCCGCCGCGTGCTGGGTGTGCAGATCGTGGGCGAGGGCGCGACCGAACTGATCCATATCGGCCAGGCGGTGATGAACCTGAAGGGCACGGTGGACTATTTCGTGCAGAACACGTTCAACTATCCGACCCTGGCAGAGGCCTATCGCACCGCCGGTCTGGATGCGTTCAACCGGATGCCCATCCCCGAGGAGTTCAAGGTAAAGCGCAAGAACGGCAAGGCCGAGACCGCCGACAAGAAACCCTCGACCAAAGAGAAATGACGACGCTTTATATCGATGCCGATGCATGCCCGGTGAAGGCCGAGGCCGAGCGGGTGGCGACCCGACACCGGCTGCGCATGGCGGTGGTGTCGAACGGGGGGCTGCGCCCGTCGCAGAACCCGCTGGTCGAAACCGTGATCGTGCCCGATGGGCCGGACGTGGCCGACATGTGGATCGCCGAGCGCGCCGGGCGCGGCGATGTGGTGATCACCGCCGACATTCCGCTGGCTGCGAAATGCGTCGAGGCGGGCGCCCGGGTGCTGCGCCACAATGGCGAGGCCTTTACCCCCGCCAATATCGGCCAGCAACTGGCGATGCGCGACCTTATGGCCGATCTGCGCGCGGCCAACCCGCTGGGCGCGGGCGGCGGCGGCAAACCCTTTTCCAAGGCTGACCGAGCCCGGTTTCTGGACGCGCTGGAGCGCGAGATCCGCGCGGCGCAAAGGGAGGCCCAGGGCTGATACCCGGCCCGCAATCCCCTTGACGGGTGGGAATTGCCGGAAAAGCGACCGCATCCCGCCAGGTGGGGCCAAAACCCCTTGTCAGCCATCCCGACCCCTAGTATAGCGCGCGGGTTCTCGATGAGAATTTGACGGCGGGGTGATTCCCGCCGTTTGGGTTCGACGAGGGTTTGCGATGCGCGCGGATCCTCCTCTCAACCCCAACGCCTGACAAAAAGGCATGACAATGCAAAGCCAAAATATCCGTATCCGGCTGAAGGCATTTGACTATCGCGTTCTGGACGCCAGCACGCAAGAGATCGTCAACACTGCCAAGCGGACCGGCGCGCAGGTGCGCGGTCCGATCCCGCTGCCGAACAAGATCGAGAAGTTCACGGTTCTCCGTGGCCCTCACGTCGACAAGAAAAGCCGTGACCAGTTCGAGATCCGCACCCACAAGCGGCTCCTGGATATCGTGGATCCGACCCCGCAGACGGTGGACGCGCTGATGAAGCTCGACCTCGCCGCCGGCGTGGACGTCGAGATCAAGCTGCAGTCGTAAGATCGGAGGGTAGAGAATGCGTTCCGGTATTATCGCAAAGAAAGTCGGCATGACCCGGCTGTTCATGGAAGACGGCAAGCAGATCCCTGTGACCGTTCTTCAGCTGGACAACCTGCAGGTCGTCGCCCAGCGCACCACCGAGAAGGACGGCTATACCGCCGTTCAGCTGGGTGCAGGCACCCCCAAGATCAAGCGCGTGTCCAAGGCCATGCGCGGCCACTTCGCCGCACAGAAGGTCGAGCCCAAGCGCAAGCTGGCCGAGTTCCGCGTGTCCGAAGACGCGCTGATCGAAGTTGGCGCCGAGATCTCGGCCGAGCACTTCCTGACCGGCCAGAAGGTCGACGTGTCGGGGACCTCGATCGGTAAGGGTTTCGCCGGTGCCATGAAGCGCCACAACTTCGGTGGTCTGCGCGCCTCGCACGGCGTGTCGATCAGCCACCGTTCGCACGGCTCCACCGGTCAATGTCAGGACCCGGGCCGCGTGTTCAAGGGCAAGAAGATGGCCGGTCACATGGGTGCTGCCCGTGTCACCACCCAGAACCTCGAAGTCGTGAAAACCGACGCCGAGCGTGGTCTGGTCTTCATCAAGGGCGCCGTGCCCGGTCCGAAGTCCGGCTGGGTCACCGTCAAGGATGCCGTCAAGAAGAAAGCACCGGAAGGCCTGCCCTTCCCGGCTGCTGTGAAATCGGCCGCAACCGAAGCACCTGTTGCCGAAGCGCCCGCCGAAGGGGGTGAAGCATGAAACTCGATGTGATCAAACTCGACGGCTCCAAGGCCGGTGACATCGACCTGGACGAAGCCCTGTTCGGGCTGGAACCGCGTGCGGACATCCTGCACCGTGTGGTCCGCTGGCAGCGCAACAACGCGCAGGCCGGCACCCACAAGGTTCTGACCAAGTCGGAAGTCAGCTACTCGACCAAGAAGATCTACCGCCAGAAGGGCACCGGTGGCGCGCGTCATGGCTCGCGCAAATCGCCGACCTTCCGCCACGGTGGCGTCTACAAGGGTCCGACCCCGCGGTCGCACGGCCACGACCTGACCAAGAAGTTCCGCAAGCTGGGCCTGCGCCACGCGCTGTCGGCCAAGGCCAAGGCAGGTGAACTGGTCGTGATCGAGAACGCCGAATCCGAAGGCAAGACCGCAGCTCTGGCCAAGCAGGTTGCAAACCTGGGCTGGAAGCGCGCGCTGGTCATCGACGGCGCCGCGGTCAACGAAGGGTTCGCCCGCGCCGCGCGCAACATCGAAGGTCTGGATATCCTGCCGTCGATGGGCGCAAACGTCTATGACATCCTCAAGCGTGACACCCTGGTGCTCACCAAAGCGGCTGTCGAAGCACTGGAGGCTCGTCTGAAATGAGCGCGAAAGCACAACATTACGACGTGATCCGCAAGCCGATCATCACCGAGAAATCGACCATGGCATCCGAAAACGGTGCCGTGGTGTTCGAAGTGGCGATCGACAGCAACAAGCCTCAGATCAAGGAAGCGGTCGAAGCGCTGTTCGGCGTCAAGGTGAAGGCGGTCAACACCACCGTCACCAAAGGCAAGGTCAAGCGTTTCCGCGGCCAGCTGGGCAAGCGGAAAGACGTGAAAAAGGCCTATGTGACCCTCGAAGAGGGCAACACGATCGACGTGTCGACCGGCCTCTGAGCGACCCAGCTCTTGCAACAGATCGAACCCCGGCTGCCCCGCGCAGCCGGGGTTTTTCGTTTCGCGGGTTGGTGCGGATGTTTCGGGTTGATCATCCGGCCCGCTCTTGGTTCAGTCCGACGCAGGGCCGCTGGTCTGCATTCATTCAGGGCAAGAGAGATTTCAGATGACAATCGAGGCGGTGGTTTTCGACATCGGCAATGTGCTGATCGAGTGGCAGCCGGAACGGTATTATGACCGCGTTCTGGGCGAGGAGCGGCGGCGGCAGATGTTTGCCGAGGTCGATCTGCATGGCATGAACGACCTGGTCGATCAGGGCCATCATTTCACCGATACGATCTATGGCTGGGCCGAGAAATACCCCGAATGGCGCGATCAGATCCGGGATTGGCACGACAACTGGATCGAACTGGCGTCGCCTGAAATCCCGCATTCGGTGCGCCTGCTCAGGGCGCTCAGAAACAAGGGCGTGCCGGTCTTTGCGCTGACCAATTTCGGGGTACAGAATTTCGACTACGCCTGCACGGTTTACCCGTTCCTGACCGAGTTCGACCGGGCCTATGTCTCGGGCCGGATGCAGATGGTGAAACCGCACGCGCCGATCTATGCCGCGGTCGAGGATGATTGCGGGCTGGCGCCCGGGACCTTGCTATTCGCCGATGACCGGGTCGAGAATATCGATGCCGCGCGTATGCGCGGCTGGCAGGTACATCATTTCACCGGGCCTCAGGGCTGGGCCGCGCGCCTGGTGGCCGAGGGGCTGTTGACCGAAGGAGAGGCCGCATGAGCATACCCCATATTCCCTTTGCCGAGGGCGAGGCCAAGCTGGACTGGCTGGAACTGACGCGGGCGCTGGCCGATGGCCACAGCCTGCCCAAGGCGCAGATCGGCGATACGTTCCTGTATCGCGATCCCGACACGATGCTGACGCGGTCGGCCTGGATCGACGGGCTGGGCATTGCGGTCAAGACCGCCAATATCTTTCCGCGCAACCCCGAGCGGGGCGACCCGATGATCAACGGGGCCGTGAACCTTTACAGCGACCATGACGGGGCGCTGTCGGCGCTCGTGGATTTCCACCTGGTGACCAAGTGGAAGACGGCGGGGGACAGCCTGCTGGCCGCGCTGCGGCTGGCCGACCCCGACGCGCGCGAGGTGCTGGTGGTGGGCGCGGGCACTGTGGGCCTGTCCCTGTGCGAGGCGTTTGGGGCGGGGTTCCCCAAAGCGGCCCTGAAGATGTGGAACCGCACCCGGTCCAAGGCCGAGGAGGTCGCGGCGCGGTATGACGGGCTGGAGGTGGTCGACGATCTGGCCACGGCGGTGAACCGCGCCGACATCATCGTCACCGCCACCATGTCGAGCGAGCCGGTCATTCGCGGCGAATGGCTGCGCCCGGGTCAGCACCTGAACCTGATCGGCGCCTATCGGCCCGACATGCGCGAGGCCGATGACGAGGCCATGCGCCGTGCGCGCATCTTTGTCGACAGTTTCGATACTACGGTGGACCATATCGGGGAGTTGATGATGCCGCTGGCCGATGGGGTGATCACCCGCGCCGATGTGGTGGCCGATTACTACGATCTTGATGCTTTCAAAGCGTCGCGCGACGACATCACAGTGTTCAAGAATGGCGGCGGTGCGCATCTGGACCTGATGACCAGCCGCTACATTCTGGACAAGTGGCAGGGCTGACCCTGCCACACTCTGTTCATGCGGGCACTGGCGCCCGGTTCTCGCGGATCGGCAGGTGGACGATGGCGCTGAAGGCGCCGACGCCGACGCCGATCCACCAGACCATGGTGTAATCGCCGTATAGGTCGTACATCCGCCCGCCCAGCCAGACGCCGAGGAACCCGCCCAGCTGGTGGCTGAGGAAGATGATGCCATAGAGCGTGCCCATGTAGCGCAGCCCGTAAAGATGCGCGACAAGGCCCGAGGTCAGCGGCACGGTGGCAAGCCAGAGCGAGCCCATCGCCACCGAAAAGAGGATCACCGACAGCGGGGTGATCGGCAGCAGGATGAATGCGGCTCCGATCACGGTCCGGGCGGTGTAGATACCGGCAAGCAGGTATTTCTTGGGGAAATGCTTGCCCGCCCAGCCCGCCGTCAGGGTGCCTGCGATATTGGCCAGCCCCACCAGCGAGATCGCCACCGCACCCAGCGCCGAGGTGGTGGTGATCCCCATCGAATGCAGTACGCCGCCGGGCAGGATCGGCCCGCACATCTCGGTCACGAAGGCGGGGAAATGCGCGGTGATGAACGAGAGCTGATAGCCGCAGCTGAAAAAGCCCAGAAAGATCAGCGTATAGGACGGGTCGCGAAAGGCGCGGGACAGGATCTGGCCCATGCTTTCTTGCAGCTCGGCCTTGCTGGCCGGTTCGGGCGCGCGCAACATCGGCAGGGTCAGCACCAGCGCCAGGATTGCCACCGCAAAGACGATGAACACCTGTTGCCAGGGCAGGAAGGTCAGCAGCCATTCCGCCGTGGGCGCGCCGATCACCTGTCCGACGCTGCCTGCGGCGGTGATGAGGGCGAGGCTCATCGAGCGGTTGTCGTCGCTGGAGGCGCGGGCGACCACCGCGAGGATCACGCCAAAGCCGGTGCCCGCGATGCCGAACCCCACCGCCCAGGCATAGATCTGATGTTCGAGCGGTGTGGTCGACCAGGCGCTGAGCACCATGCCGCCAGCATAAAGGAGCGCGCCGAGAAAGATCGCCTTGCGGTCGCCGATCTTTTCCGAAATGGCGCCAAAGATCGGCTGGCCGATGCCCCAGGCGAGGTTCTGGATGGCGATGGCCAGTGAGAAATCCGAGCGCAGCCAGCCGAACTCCTCGGCGATCGGGATCTGGAACACGCCGAACGAGGCGCGCACCGCAAAGCTGACGGTGATGATGATGCAGCTGACGATCAGGATCGGATTGATCAGGCGGGCCGAACGGTCCATTGGCGGTCTCCGTGGTATTGTTCGCCGGACCCTAAGCTGAAACATGGCGGCGTCAATTCAGGAGTTTTTCGGGCATCATTAACGAAAATTGATGCGAGCAGCGGTAACGGGCCGCTTCTCAAGGCCGGGCAGGTTGGGTATGGCTGCAAAATGACCGTTGTTTCCGATCTTTACGCCGCCCGTGTGGCCGCGGGCACCCTGCATGCCGATACCGCCCAAGAGGCGGCACTGGCCGAGTTCGACCGGATTCACCAAGCATTGAGCACACCGGTAAAGCGCGGGTTGTTCCGCAAGGCGCCGCCGCCGCCTCGGGGCCTGTACCTGTGGGGCGGGGTCGGGCGCGGCAAGTCGATGCTGATGGATCTGTTTGTCGAGGCGCTGGGCGATACGGTGCCGGTGCGCCGGGTGCATTTCCATGCCTTCATGCAGGAGATCCACGCCGGCATGCATGCCGCGCGCAATGAGGGTGTCGCCGATGCGTTGGCGCCTGTCGCGGATGCGGTAATCCGCTCGGTCAAGGTGCTGGCCTTTGACGAGATGCAGATCACCGATATCACCGACGCGATGATCGTGGGGCGGCTCTTTGAGGCGCTGTTCGCTGCGGGCGTGGTGGTGGTGACCACCTCGAACCGCGTGCCGGACGATCTGTACAAGGACGGGCTGAACCGGCAGCTGTTCCTGCCGTTCATCGAGTTGATCAAGGAACGGATGCGGGTGTGGGAGATGGTGTCGCCAACCGATTACCGTCAGAACCGGCTGGAAGGGAGCCGCGTCTATTTCACCCCGATCGGACCTGCGGCGCGTGGCGAGATCGAGGCGATCTGGCGCGACCTGACGGGTGGTGCAAGCACGCCGCTGATCCTGAAGGTCACTGGTCGCGACGTGGAACTGCCCGCGTTCCGCAACGGGATCGGGCGGGCCAGCTTCTATGACTTGTGCGGGCGGATGCTGGGACCGGGCGACTATCTGGCCATCGCCGGAGCGGTCAAGGTTCTGGTGCTCGAGGACATTCCGCGTCTGAGCCGCAACAATTTCAACGAGGCCAAGCGGTTCGTGACCCTGATCGACGCGCTTTACGAGGCGCGGGTGCGGCTGATCTGTTCGGCGGCGGCCGAGCCGGAGATGCTCTATGTCGAGGGCGAGGGCACGTTCGAGTTCGAGCGCACCGCCTCGCGCCTGCGCGAAATGCAGGACAAGGAGTGGGGCAAGTAGGGGGGCGCAGCCCCCCGGCACAAAATTCGCAGAATTTTGTCGCCTCCCCCCGGAGTATTTGCGGCGGAATGAAGCCTCAGCCGTTTTCGCGCAGGATGTTTCCGGCCAGATAGAGCGAGCCGCAAATCAGGACGCGCGCGTCGGGTTCCACAGCGACGATGCGGGCAAGCGCGGTGGCCACGTCCGGTGCGGTGCTTGCGGTCAACCCGACCGACTGGGCGGCGGCGGCGGTCTGTTCGGCGCTCAGCGTGTTTGCCTCGCCCGGGATCGACACCGCCGTGAGGCTGCCCGCCTGGGCGCTGAGCGGGCGCAGATAGCCGGTCACGTCCTTGGTGTTGAGCATGCCGCAGATCAGGTGGGTGGGGCGGCCGGGCCGGCTGGCCAGCAGAGCGGCCAGCGCGATGCCGGCGGCCGGGTTGTGACCGCCGTCAAGCCAGAGCTCGGCCTGGGGCGCGGATTGAACCAGCGGGCCGGTTTTCAGCCGCTGCATCCGGGCGGGCCAATGCGCGCGGGTGACGGCAGCCTCGCAGGCGGCCTCACCCAGGTTCAGGTGACGCAGCGCCGCCAGCGCCGCGCCGGCATTCTCGATCTGATGAGCGCCCAGCAGGTTGGGTAGCGGCAGGTCACACAGGCCGGTTTCATCCTCGAATACCAGGCGGTCGCGTTCCTGGCGCACATGCCAGTGCTGGCCATGAGCTAGGACAGGCGCACCAAGCCGGGCGGCGGTGGCCTCGATCACCTCCAGCACCTCGTCGGGCTGGGGGCCGACAACAACCGGAACGCCGCGCTTGATGATCCCGGCCTTTTCACCGGCGATCTTGGCCAGCGTGTCGCCGAGATACTGTTCGTGATCCATCGAGATCGGGGTGATGATCGACAGTGCCGGGCGCGCGATCACATTGGTGGCGTCAAGGCGGCCGCCAAGACCGACCTCGAGCAGCGTGTAATCGGCGGGCCTGCGGGCAAAGGCCAAGAGGGCCGCGCAGGTGGTTATCTCGAAATAGGTGATCGTTTCGCCGCCATTGGCGGCGTAGCATTCGTCCAGAACCGCCACCAGGTCGGGTTCAGAAATCAGCTCTCCGGCCACCCGGATGCGTTCGTGAAACCGGGCCAGATGCGGCGAAGTATAGGCATGCGCACTCAACCCCGCGCCCTCGATCCCGGCACGGATCATCGCCTGGGTCGAGCCTTTGCCATTGGTTCCGGCGATATGGATCACCGGTGGCAGACGGTCTTGCGGGTTATCCAGCGCAGCCAAGAGACGCCAGACCCGATCCAGCGTCAGGTCAATGATTTTGGGGTGCAGCGCCATCATCCGCTGGAGGATGAGGTCGGAACCGGGATTGGTCATGATTTGGACGGTTTCGCGGTCTGGGCAGGCTGTTCTTCGGCTTTGGCGGGCGTTGCCGTCTCGGGGGCGGGCAGGTCGCCGCGCACCGCAGGCGGCAGGTTCAGCAACATGCGGGTGACGGTGATCAGCTCTTCGCGCAGGTCGGTGCGCTTGATCACCCGGTCCAGCATGCCGTGATCCAGCAGGTACTCGGCGCGCTGAAATCCTTCGGGCAGTGTTTCACGGATGGTCTGTTCGATCACGCGCGGCCCGGCAAAACAGATCAGCGCGTTGGGCTCGGCGATATGCACATCACCCAGCATGGCATAGGACGCGGTCACCCCGCCCGTGGTCGGATGGGTGAGTACAACGATATAGGGCAGGCCCGCTTCTTTCAGCATCTGCACCGCCACGGTGGTGCGCGGCATCTGCATCAGGCTCAGGATGCCCTCTTGCATGCGGGCGCCGCCAGCGGCCGAGAACAGGATCAGCGGGCGCTTCAGGTCGACCGCCTTTTGTGCCGCCGCGATGATGGCGTTGCCGACATACATGCCCATGGACCCGCCCATGAACGAGAAATCCTGTGCCGCGGCCACGATTGGCGTGCGACCGATCTCGCCGGTGGCGACCAGCATCGCTTCTTTCTCGCCGGTCCCTTTCTGGGCCGCCTTCATCCGTTCGGGATATTTCTTCTGGTCGCGGAAATGCAGCGGGTCGGCGACCGGCTCGGGCACCTCGACCTCGGTAAAGATGCCGCCGTCAAACAGCGCCTGGAACCGGGCGCGCGGCGTAATCTGCATGTGATGACCGCATTGGGTGCAGACATTCAGGTTATCCGCCAACTCGCGGTGGAACAGCATCGTTCCGCACTCGTCGCATTTCTGCCAGAGGTTCTCGGGCACTTCGCGCCGGGAGAAAATCGAGTTGATCCGCGGCCGGACGTAATTCGTGATCCAGTTCATGTGGACTCCCCGTGATGCTGCACCCGCGTCAAATAAGGTGATGTGCGCGGAAATGCAATCAGCGTCGCAAGGCGAGCCGGGCCAGCAGCCAGGTAACGAACATGGTGGCGAAATCGACAGCCAGCCAGACGCGCAGATGCTCGGTATCGGCCATCGAATAGGGCAGCATATAAAGCGACAGGCCCGACAGGCTGTCGGGCAGCGAGACGATCAGCAAGGCGATCATGTTGTTGAACAGATGCAGTGCGACCGCTGGACCCAATGTCCCGGCCCGTGCAGTGATATCGGCCATCAGGATACCAAACACCCCGGACCACAGCGCGATTGGCAGCGCGTTGGCGCCTGCCTCTTCGGGCAGATAGTGACCAAGGGCAAAGAGGACCGAGGGCAGCACCATCCAGATCAGCGCCGAACGAAAGCGCGCCGCCAGCGCCTGTTGCACATAGCCTCGAAACAAGACCTCCTCTGCTCCGGTCTGGATCAGCAGCGCCAAGATCGACAGCGGCAGCAACAACAGCCAACGCCCCGGCGGCAGGTTTTCTTTCAGCGGCGCGCCCATGTCATAGGGGGGCAGGATCAAGAGCAGCGCCCCCAGCACCAGCAGCAAGCGAAACACTCGCCAGAACTGTTGCAACGCCAGACGAGGCGGGCCGATGATACCCAGCGGTGCGCGGTGCTGAAACAGCCGTGCGGCGATTCCAACGCCCAGGATGACAAAGCCGAAACTGGCCAGCAGCACCAACAGCCCATCGGCCGTGGTGCCACTGGTGAAGCCGGCAGACCATTCTGGGCTGGCGAGCATGTTGACCAACCCGTAGAGCACCATATTGGCGCCCATCACGATGACCCCGATGGCGATCAGCCCGGCGATCAGTCGCCACAGTTCGGGCCGGGCCCGCCCCGGCGCGACCAGTTGTTCATGCGGGGCATAGGTGCGGCGATCAGGCATCGGGCTCCTTCCCGCCGTTCGGGAGCGGTGCCGGGCGGAGCGATTGGCCGGTGAAGTCGGTGATATTGATCCGTGCCGCGCGCAGGATGTCGCCGGCTTCGACCAGATGTCCTGCCACGGTTTGCAACAGATGCAGCGAGACACCGGCATCGTGTTCGATGACGGCGCGAAACTCCTCGGCACCGATACGCAGGAACCGGCTTTCGGTTTCGGCGATCAGGTCCATCGGGCGCGGCTGGCGCGTGATGATAGACAGATCGCCGATCAGTCGGCCCGGTTCGATCAATGTAATGGGCCGCTCGCCCGGTGCATCCTCGGGCCAGCGCAGCGCGGCCCGACCCGACAGACAAAGATATGCGGCGTCGGCGGTCTGTCCGCTGGAAAAGATGACCTGTCCAGCCTGCGCCCGATACCATTGCGCCGAAAAGGCCAGTAACCGCTGGTTGCGGGCATCCAACCGCGCAAAGAGCGGTGTCGCGGCGATGATCTTCAGTTTGCGGTCCAGATCGGCGGTGGCACCGGCGGCAAGGTCTGGCTTGGCCCTGGTCACGCCGTCGATGCGGCCGTGCTTGATCTCGACAAAGAGGTCGTAGGCTTCGGGATTGGCGAAACTGTCTTCCATGAAGATCATGATGGCACGGGGCAACAACTCGCGCAGCCGCTGCCTTGTCCGTAGGCGGCTTTCGGAGTCGTGGCTGGCCAGCGCATTGTCCAGTATCAGGATATCGGGACGCTTGATGCTGGCGCGGGAAAACGCGGCGCGCTCCTGAAACACCGTTGGCAGGTTGGCGCCGCCCAGACCGGCGGGCATGTCATAGATCAGCGCGGCAATACGGCGGCGCAGTCCCGCCTCGGCCAGCACTTCGGCGACCGTGTCCTCGATTGCTTCGGCCTGGGCGCCCGCAACAATCGAGACCCGCCCGAAAAGCGCGTTTTCCAGAACCGTCAGCCGGGGGATATAGACCTGTGGATCCACGGCGACGAAATCGCTGCCCACAAGCGTGCGCAGACGGCCGGCACGGTCGCGGCGGATGGCAAGGATCTTGTCCTTGTACTCCTCGGGGAAGGCGGGGCCGATCTGCTCGGCGGTCAACAGAAATGGCACGGTCATCAGCTGAGCGCGTTCCTCGTCGGACAACGCCTCGACGCCGCCGGAGGCGTGGCGGTCGGCAATGTCGAGCAGGCGCAGATAGACCGCGTCCTCCATACCCATGCGCCGGAACAGCGGGTGCTGGGTCCCATCGCGCCCAAAGGTCTGGCGCAGGGTTGCCACCACACCCAGCGCCATTTCCATTGCCTCGTCGGCCAGACCTTCGTCCCGCAGCATCTGGATGAAACGTCCGTCACCGATCAGTTGTTCTTGCGATATCTCGCGCGCCGGGGCGGCAAAAAGCAGGTTGCCCCCCAGCGGGACCGCAGGGTTGAAACGGTCCGGGTCGAACCGGTGTACCATCGCGGCCAGCCCCCGTTCAGACAGGCGGCGCGCAACGATGTCGCGCTGGGCGACGATCTCGGCGGTGAGGCTTTCATGCAGGTGTGGGTCGATCCGGCTGCGCAGGGTGCGGCGGAACATGTATTCGTCCAGGCCCATTGCCTCGACCAACTGGAACCACCAATCGCGGATCTGGTCGCCGTCGGTGAGCCCGGCGAGGCTCGGGTCGATCCAGTCGACATCCAGCGTATCGCCACTGTTGCCGGCCTGGACCGCCTCGACCAGCCGGCGGTCCGGCCGGGTGGGCGCCAAGGGGTCGGTCTGCGGCCGGGTGCGCAGCGGCATCAGCAGGTTGTCACCCAGCGTGCCGTCGAACAGATACGGGCGCGAATGGGCATAGCCGATCCGGGCTGCGATCACCGTCTGGTGCAGCGTGCTGAGTGGATGGCCCGAGATCACCACTTCGCCCCTGCTGGGCAAGATCTCGCGCGTCAGGAGCTGTGCAAGAGCCGCCCGCTCGGCGGGCCGGTCCGACCGGATCGCCACCCGCGCACCGGGCGGGATCGTCAGGTCGATATCTTCGAGGATGGTGTTGCCGTCCTGATCATGCACGGTCACGTCGCGCAATTCGATGGCGCCGGTCAGACGCGGAACCTCGTCGGGTTCGCCGTCGAAGAGTGCCGCTGGAATCATGCCCTGGGGAGCAAAGCGTTCGGTCACCACCTGCCAGCGCAGCGACATGTCCTGCACTTGGTTGTAATAGGTCAGCAACTCTTTCCATGGGCTGGACAGATCCTTGTAGGCCGCCAGTGCCGCCACCAGCGCACCCACGGTGATCTGGCCCTTGATCGCCAGATAGCCACCCACCGAATAGAACAGGAACGGGGTCATCTGCGAGATCAGGTTGTTCAGGAACTTCATGAAGAATTTCTTCTGATAGATCCGGAACCGGATATCGTAGAGCCGCCCCAGCCGGTCGGTGATCTGCGCCAGCCGATAGCGCCAGCCACCATTGGTGCGCAGATCGGCGATACCGGCCGCGCTTTCTCCGATTTCGGAACTCAGGCGGCGCACCTGCTGGATGCGGGCCTTGTTCAGCAGGTTGATTTGCCGCTGCAGGCGCGGGATCAGCCAGGCCTGAAGCGGGATCAGCGCCACCGAGGCCAGCCCGAACCAGACATTCTGCATGAACAAGAAGGTCACGATGGTCAGCATCTGGCCGGCCTGGAACACCGGTTGCGCCACCGCATCCCCCATCAGACCGCCCATCGGCTCGGCCTCGGAGGTGATCATCGACACCAGTTCTCCCTGACTGGTGGTCGTGTAGTAAGCGCGCGGAAAGCGCATCATCCGCGCGATCAGCTGATAGCGCAGACGGCGCAGCATCCGCTCGCTCAACACCCCTTTCATGGTGTTGATCTTCATCTTCATCAGCCCGCTGAGGACCACCATCGCGAGAAAGGCAAGGCAGAGCGCGAACAGGTACTCGATCTGGCTCAGTTCGACGCCCCAAAGGTCGATCCGGTCAACCTGTGCGCCGATGGCATCGTTGATGATCCGCTTGGGCAGTTCGAGCGTGGCGTAAAGAAAGGGAAAAGAGATCACCGTCAGCGCCAGCAACGCAATCTGCTGGCGTTTCGAATGTTTCCAGATGAAGGAAAACAGACTGGGCTCCATCACCCACCTCTTGCCGCGGCTGACCCTGAACGACATTTATGCCGACTATGCGACCCTGGCCGCCCTTTGGACGGTAAGCACTGACCGGCCCGATTACAAGGTAGCCCCCGCGAGGGGCCGCCGCGGCTGGACGGCGAATTGTTTCCATAACAAGAAATTTTCCCAAGGGATCGAGTTATTGGGTTTATTTAGTTAACATCCTTTCGCTAAACAGAGAAAACAGCGCGACACCAATAGCGGCGGACGGGAATGGGCAGGGTTCTGGACAGATTGTTTCATCTGCGGGAGATGCGGCGCTGGCGCCGGGCGGCCCGCAATGCGCTGTCCACCCCCTTGTCCGAGCTGCGTCGCCAGCGCAACCGGGCGCGCGACCTGCGCACCCATCTGGACCGGCTTATCAACGTGGCCGACGGGCGGCTGGCGCTGCCTCTGATCGGCTCGTCCTTCTTTCCCAAGCCGCATGGGACCGACTGGTCCTGGCGTCCCGAGCTGTGGCGAGGGCCGCTGGCATCACCGGGTCTGTCCTCGGTACCGACGCGGTCGACCCTGGGGGGCGAGGTGACGCTGTTTCATGATTGCGAATTCTCCGAGCTGACCCTGCGCCAGCTGCGTAACCTGCGTGAGGCTGACCTGGCGCCCTACGGGTTGCGCATGGATGTGTTCAAGTTCGACGGTTCGTTCCTGTCGCTGGTGATCGACCTGCCTGATACGGCGACAGAGGAGATGACGCGGGCGCATCTGCTGCGGGTCGATACCATCATCGAAAGCGAGAAACCGTTGGAGATCTTTGCCCGTCTCAACATCCGCCACGGCCCCAATACCGAACAGATCGTGCGTGAATTGCCGTTGCACGAACAGGATGTGATGGTGGAATTCGATCTGGCCTATTCGCGGCTGAACGAAAAACGGATCGAGAAGATCTGGCTGGACCTGATCTTTGAAGCGCCCGAGATGAATCAGGTCATTCTGCGCGACCTGACATTCTGCCGCCATCGGCGCGCGGCCCTGTGAGAGGTGACAGAATGAGCGACCTGACCCTGACCAAGATCCGCCTGCGCAACGGTGTGTGGGAGGGGCGGCTGACCGGTGCCCCCACAACCGGCAAACGCCCCAACATCCTGGTCACCCATCTTGATCTGCCAGTCCCGGATGTGGAGCTGGTGGAGGGCACCGACAGCAGCTTCTGGACCCTGACGATCCCGGTGCCGGACTATGCCGTCGCCGATGGGGTGCAAACCTTTCTGATTGTCGATGGCGAAACCGATACCAAGCTGGCTGATTTCACTCTGATCGCCGGTGAATCCGTTCCCGATGATCTGCGCGCCGAGGTGGAACTGCTGCGTGCTGAGCTTGACATGCTCAAGCGCGCCTTTCGCAGGCACTGCCTGGAGACAAGTTGACCCCAGCACACAGCTGCGCATTCGGTAGGAGCCTAACCGAAAACGGCCGCACACCGGAAGGTGATGCGGCCGTGATGTCTGGTCCGCTCGGATCAGTCTGCCGGGGCGAACGCCGAGAGACCTTTGAGGATGTCGATGGCATAGGCCAGCTGATAGTCCTCTTGCCGCAGTTCGGCAGTAGCCTCGGCCTTGGCGCGGTCTTCCTCGATCTGGCGGATCTCATCCTCGCTCAGGCTGTCATTGTTCAGGCGTCCGCGCAGATCGGCCTCCGAGCGCGAGCGCGGCGTGACCCGCTCTTCCTCGGCTTCGGGTTGGCGGCGCGGTTGTTCGACCACGATGTCGGGGCTGACACCCAGCGCCTGGATCGACCGTCCCGACGGCGTGTAGTAGCGTGCGGTGGTCAGGCGCATGGCGCCGTCACCACGCAGAGGCATCACCGTCTGCACCGATCCCTTGCCAAAGCTCTTGGTCCCTACCACGATGGCGCGGCGATGGTCCTGCAAGGCGCCGGCCACGATTTCCGAGGCCGAGGCCGAACCGCCATTGATCAGCACCACGACCGGCTTGCCCTGGGCCAGATCGCCAAGTGTGGCGTTGAACCGCTCGCCGTCTTCGGGGTTGCGACCGCGCGTAGACACGATTTCACCGCTGTCGAGGAAGGCATCCGATACCTTGATCGCCTGCGTCAGCAGACCGCCGGGGTTGTTGCGCAGGTCAAGCACGAAGCCGTTCACCTTGTCGATGCCGCCCGCGGCTTCGACCTGCTTGGCGAGCCCCTCTTCGAGGTTGGGATAGGTCTGGTCGTTGAAGGTGGTCACGCGCAGCACCACGCTGGTGCCCTCGGTGCGGGCGCGCACGGCGGTGAGCTTGATGGTGTCGCGGATGATCGAGACGTCGAACGGCTCGTCCTCGCCCTCGCGCACCACGGTGATCACGATCTCGCTGCCCACCGGTCCGCGCATCAGGTCGACCGCCTTGTCCAGGGTCAGGCCCAGCACGCTTTCGCCATCCACATGGGTGATGAAATCGCCCGCCTCGATCCCGGCCTCATCGGCGGGGGTGCCGTCGATGGGCGACACGACCTTGACGAAGCCTTCTTCCTGGGTGACCTCGATACCCAGGCCGCCGAACTCGCCTCGGGTCTGCACCCGCATCTGCGCCGCGTCATCGGGCGAGAGATAGCTGGAATGCGGGTCGAGCGAGGTGAGCATGCCGTCAATGGCTGCCTCGATCAATTCGCCTGCATCGACCTCTTCGACATATTGCGCGCGGATACGCTCGAAAATGTCGCCGAACAGGTCGAGCTGCTCGTACACGTTGGAATTTGCCTTTGCCTCTTGTGCGACCAGCGGTCCGGCGACTTGGGTTGTGGCGATGATCCCTGCCAGAGTCCCGGCCAGTCCGGCCAAAACGACTTTTTTCATGCTCGTCTATCCATCCTTGTCGGTTTGGAACCACGTTTCCGGGTCCACCGGGCTGTCGCCCTCTCTGACCTCTATATAGAGCGTTTCTGATCGCTCTGTACCAGAGCCATCACCGCTTGTTGACAGAATCGCGCCGATTTCCTGCGTTGCACCGCCCATCAGGCCCACAGGCGTACCCGCCGGAACCACCTCACCCGCTGCGCCATAGACCTCTTGCAGGCCGGAAAGCACGATCAGCAGATCAGGCTGCGGTTCAAGGATCACGACATTGCCGAGATCAAGCAGCGGGCCACGATAACGGATCGTCGCGGCGGTGGGCGTGGCGACCAGCGCGCGGGGACGGGTCGCCACGATGATTCCCTCTCGCGTGATACCGGCGGCATCTGCCTGTCCGGCACGGCGCAGCAGAACCCCCTGTACCGGGAGGGGAAGCTGGCCCTTCAGGGCCGAGATATCAGCCGAAGAGGCGGCGATCTCGCCATCGGCGATCTCGGACAACCCGCTGGCGAACCCTTCGAGCGTTTCGGTGGACGAGACAAGGATGGCGGTGCGGACCGGGTCCTCTGTGAACCGCCGCGGCAGATCGGTGCGGTCGGCGATGGCCTGGCTCAGCTCTGCCCGCGCCTGTTGGATGCCGGTCAACCCCTCTTGCAGGGTGCTCGCGGCGTTCTGTTGCAGCGTGCGCAGGGTTCGCACCTCGGTCAGGTCACGCGCCAGCGCGTTGGCGCGGGCCTGCAATTCCGGGGTCATCTCGGCCAGGGTCATCGCCGAACGCGCGGCACCCAAGGGGCCCGACGGGTGCAGCATCAGCACTGGTGGCGGCGCGGTTTCGATGGTTTGGAGTACCCCGAGAAGCTGCGCCACCTCACCCTCGCGTGCATTCAGTTCCGCGGCCAGTTGCCCCTCGCGGACCGATGCGCGGCGCAGCCCGTCGCGCATTGCGGCCAGCCCCGCCTCGTAGGCCTGTACGGTGCCGGTCAGGGCGCGTACGCGGTCGCGCGCGCTTTCCGCCTCGGCCAGCGCGACCGAGGCCTCTTCGAGCATTCGCGCCGCCGCCTGTGCCGCCTCGGCAGGGTCACCTTCGGCCGGGGCCATGGTGGACCAGAGCATGAGAGACAGCAAAAGCGCGGTTTGGCGGATCATGTGATCAGGCTCTCTCCGGTCATTTCGGGCGGTTTGGGTAGGCCCATCAACGCCAGCACGGTGGGGGCCAGATCGCTGAGCCGCCCATCGCGCAGGGTCGCGCCCTTCGGGCCGCCGACCAGTGCCACCGGCACCGGGTTCAGCGTGTGGGCGGTATGGGGTCCACCGGTTTCGGGGTCGATCATCATCTCGCAATTGCCGTGATCGGCGGTGACGATCATGGCGCCGCCGGCCCGTTCCAGCGCGTCGATGACCCGGGCCAGGCCCTGATCCACCGCCTCGCAGGCCTTGATCGCGGCTTTCAGGTCGCCGGTATGGCCGACCATGTCGGGATTTGCGTAATTGGTGACGATCAGATCATAGCCCGCGCCGATCGCCTCGACGAACTTGTCGGTCACCTCGGGGGCGCTCATCTCGGGTTGCAGGTCATAGGTCGCCACCTTGGGCGATTTCGGCATGAAACGATCCTCGCCCGGTTCCGGGTCTTCCTTGCCACCGTTGAGGAAGAAGGTGACATGCGGATATTTCTCGGTTTCGGCCAGACGGAACTGGCGCAAGCCGTGTTGCGCCACCCAGGCGCCCAGCGTGTTGACGATGTCGCGCTTGGGAAACACGGTGGTCATATAGGCATTGTGGCCGTCCGAATACTCGACCATGCCCAGCAGCGCCGACAGCGCGGGGCGGGGCCCGGTGTCGAAATCGGCAAAGCCCGGCTCGCCGATGGCACGCAGGATCTCGCGGGCCCGATCCGCGCGGAAATTGAGGCAGAACAGGCTGTCGCCATCCTGCACCCCCTCATAGCCGGTCAGAACCGATGCGGTGATGAATTCGTCGGTTTCCGACTGGTTATAGGCGTGGTCGATGGCCGAATGGGCAGAGGTGACGCGACGCCCCTCGCCCTTGATCATCGCGTCATAAGCCTCCTGCACGCGCTCCCAGCGATTGTCGCGATCCATCGCGAAATAGCGCCCGGTAACAGTGACGATGCGGGCGCCCTGGGGCAGGCGGTCTTCCAGCTCGGCCATATAGCCGTAGGCGGATTTCGGGGCCACGTCGCGCCCGTCCGTTATGGCGTGCAGGGCCACCGGTACCCCGGCCTCGGTGATTGCCTGCGCTGCGGCGACGATATGGTTCAGATGTCCGTGTACACCGCCATCCGAGACCAGCCCCATCAGATGCGCGGTGCCGCCCGAGGCCTTGGTCGCGCCGATGAAGTCGCGCAGGGCGGCATTGTCGAAGAACGAGCGGTCCTCGATCGCCAGGTCGATCTGTCCAAGGTCCATGGCGACCACCCGGCCCGCGCCAATATTGGTGTGTCCCACTTCGGAATTGCCCATCTGGCCGCTGGGCAGGCCCACATCCGGACCATGGGTGATCAGCCGGGCATGCGGCCCTGTGGTCATGATCGTGTCGAATGTCGGGGTCTTTGCCAGATAGGGCGCGTTTGCGGTCTTGTCGTCGGACAGGCCCCAGCCATCGAGAATGCACAGGACGACGGGTTTGGGGGCGCTCATGTTCGGACTCCGGCAACTGCTCTGGCTGCCTTCTATCCTGTGCCCGGCGGGGGGTGAACCGTCTTTTTCCGCGCAGTCGGGACGTTAGCGTTCACGGCGATAACGTCGGTGGCAGGCCAGACATGTGGCCATCAGATCCGGCAGGCTGCGGCGCAGCGCCGGAAGAGTGTTGGGACGCAGGTCGCGCGCGGCGCGCGCGGCGGCCTGGGCCAAGGCGGAAAACTGGCCCCAGTCCTGCCAGATCAGGCTGCGCGCGCGGCTGTGCCTGTCCATATGAGGTTCCGAGAAGCGTTCGGGCAGCGTATCGAGCACGTCGACCAGATCCGCCTGCGCCGCGCGGGCCGTAGGCCGGTCAAAACGGCGGCGCTGGGCGATCATGTCCATCAGCACCCCAAGCGTTGCCTTGGCCTGGCGCATGGTGGCCTGACGCGCGAGCACCGCCTCGTCCCGGACCACCGGCTCATCGGCGCCCAGAGGCGGCAAACCCGAAAGCAAGGGCAGGCAGACCAGCAGAGCGCCCAACAGGCACAATCGCCTGAAGAGACGGCGCAACATATCGGTCTGGATCGGTCGGGGCATGCGCCAGCCCTTTCTGCCTGTTGGCTCTGTCGCGGCTCCAGCATCGGTGAGGCAGGTTACCGGGCAGTTAAACCTGGCGAATTCCCTCAGCCCGCTGGCGAAGCGTTTTTGCTGTCGGGCCTGCCGTGCTTGCGGCTAGTCTGTTCGCATGACCCTGACACCCCGTCTCGATATCCTGGGCGCCGCCCTTGCCGATTCCAGCCGCGC
Organism: Ruegeria alba; assembly: GCF_022321465.1. Lineage (NCBI taxonomy): Bacteria > Pseudomonadati > Pseudomonadota > Alphaproteobacteria > Rhodobacterales > Roseobacteraceae > Ruegeria > Ruegeria alba. Next base: position 46,186 of record NZ_JAKOEM010000025.1, read on the forward strand.
GCGCATGTTGTGCGAACTGATGGACGGCCGTGCCTATACCAACAAGGAACTGGCCGGCGCCGCTGGCGTCACCCCGCAGACCGCCACCGCGCATCTGCGCCGGCTGGAGGAGGCGGGGCTGATCCAGGCCACCCGCAGCGGGCGCTGCCTGTATCACCGGATTGCCGGGCCCGACGTGGCCGAGGCGCTGGAAACCCTTTCGGCGCTGGCGCCCAGCGATCACCTTTATCGCGCGCAACAGCGCAAGGGCGCGCGGCTCAAGATGCTTGAGGCGCGCAGCTGTTATGACCATCTTGCCGGGCGGCTGGGTGTCGCGATTACCCAGGCGTTGCTGGATCAGGGCGATCTTGTGCCGGACGGGGCGCAATACCGGGTCGTTCCCTCCGAGCGTTGGGGCAAGCTGGGCGTGACCCTCACCGGGCGCGCGCCGCTGGCACGGCCCTGTCTGGACTGGACCGAGCGGCTCTCACATGTGGCGGGGCCGGTGGGGCGCGAGATGCTGTCTCATGCGCTGGCGGCGAATTGGCTTCGGCGTCTCAGGGGTGAGCGCGGGTTGGATGTGACACCCGCCGGTGCAGCAGCGTTGCGCCAGATCCTCGGCATCAGGTGGGAAGGCGGAACATGCTGCCGGCACTGACATCCCACCGCTTCACGACCCAGACAGGCTGGCGGGTGCTGGTGCAGGTGCCCGAGCCGGATTGCCCTAGGGTGATCGCGGCGGTAATCGCCCAGGACCCGCTGGTCTGGGGCGACTATGACCGGGTGAGCTTTGCCGCCCCGGGGCAACAGAGCTTCCGCTCGCTGCCCGGCGGCGCCAATGCGCCCACCGCCGATGCGGTGAGCGTGCCCTGTCTGGAGCTTTCGTTCTTTCTGTCGGGGGATGCCGCTCGGCTCGAGGCAGTGCTGAACGCGATCTATCATGTCCACCCCTATGAGGAGCCTGTGGTTCTGGTGGTTCCGGCTCTGCGAACCTGTCATATCCGGGGCCTGGACGAGGATAATCCGAACCGGTTCTGGAACCGCGAGGCGGCTGACTGGGTGCCGGACACACATCGCCGCGATGTGGCCGGGTCACCCCAATCACACGGAACTGTGTCGCGACAGGCTTGATTTGCCCGCGATTTCCGGCAAGCTGGGCGTATGAACATGTCGCCTCCCAGCCCGTTCTCTGCCGGTCAGGCCCCGGCGCAGGTTGCCTTTGACAGACGCGAAATGGCCGTCATCCTTGGTCTATACGGGCGCATGGTTGCTGCGGGAGAATGGCGCGACTACGGCATTTCGATGCTGAGCGACATGGCCGTATTCTCTGTCTTTCGACGGACTGCCGAACATCCCCTTTACCGGATCGAGAAACGTCCGCGCCTGCGCAACCGTCAGGGCATGTACGCGGTGGTTGGAATGGACGGGCAGGTGCTGAAACGGGGGCAGGACCTGAAATCGGTGCTGCGGGTGCTGGAGCGCAAGCTGATCCGGGTGGTCAACCCGGACTGATTATTCTGCATTCGAGCCGGGGATGCCTCCGGCGGGAGTATTTGCGACCAGAAAGAAGCGTCTCAGCTTTTGCCTGCGTGGCGCCTAGGCGTTGTCTTTGAGCAGGCGCTGTTTCTGCCGGTTCCAGTCGCGCTTGGCCTCGGTCTCGCGCTTGTCGTGGATCTTCTTGCCCTTGGCGATGCCAAGCTTCATCTTGGCGATGCCCTTGTGATTGAAATAGAGCACCAGCGGCACCAGTGTCATGCCCTTGCGCTGGGTAGCGTTCCACAGATTGGCCAGTTCCTTGCGCGAGACCAGCAGCTTGCGCCGCCGCCGTTCCTCGTGCTTGAACATCTTGGCCTGCTCGTAGGGCGGGATATAGGCGTTCACCAGCCACAACTCGCCGTTTTCCACAGCGGCATAGCTGTCGGCGATGTTGGTGCCGCCCGCACGCAGCGCCTTGACCTCGGACCCCTCCAGAATGATGCCGCATTCGAGATCGGACTCGATCGCGTAATCGAACCGTGCCCGCCGGTTTTCGGCGATCACCTTGTAGTTGGGGTCTGAGTTCTTCTTGGCCATGGGGCGCAGATGTAGGCGGCTTGGGCCGCCCTTGCAAGCGCGCCTGTGTGCAAGGGCGGCTGGTTTCAGCTGTTGGGGCGCACGCGCGCTGCGGTCTTGTTGGCGAATGCCTCCAGCCGTTCGCGGGCGGCGGGCTGGGTGTTGACGATGCCGCCGACATAGGCCTCGGCATAGGCGGCGTCCAACCCGGACATGTTCTGCATGTGGCTGATCGCGGAACAGATGGCGAAGTTGGTCAGCGGCAGGTTGCCCGCGATCTTGTTGGCCAGTTCCATCGCCATGTCAAAGCTCGACCCTTCGGTGATGTATTGTGCCAGACCCAGATCGGCGGCCTCTTGTCCCTGATAGACACGACCGGTCAGGATCATGTCGATCATCCGATATTTGCCGATCATGTCCGACACGCGGATCGTGGCGCCGCCCCCGGTAAAGATACCGCGCTGGCCCTCTGGCAGGGCGAAATAGGTGCTCTGGTCCATCACCCGGATATGGGCGGCGCTGGCCAGTTCCAGACCGCCGCCGACAACGGCGCCCTGAAGCGCGGCGATGATCGGCACACCGCCATATTCCATCTTGTTGAACGCCTCGTGCCAGCGCAGGCAGACATGCATGAAATCGTCCGCGCTGCGGTCGGCCTTCCAGTGTTCGACAAGGTCGAGACCGGCGCAGAAATGATCGCCTGCACCGGTCAGCACCACGGCGCGCACGCCCTTGCGATGAGCCGTGCTGAAGAAGGTGACCAGCTCTTCGATGGTGGCGACATCCAGTGCGTTGCGCTTGGTCGGGCGGTTCAGCGTCACGATGCAGACGCCATTGTCGCGCAGGTCGAGGTCGAGGTTGGTATAGCCGGAGGTTACATCCTGGGTCACGGGCATGTCCTTTCGAATGGGGTCTGGCCCGGTTTGCGGGCCGGTATCGGGTTCTGGATCAGAGTGTTGCGGTCAGCAGGCTGTCGCCGGTGTCGGTGATGCGGCTGTGCTCGGCGGCACATTCGACCAGCACCTGCTGGGCAAAGATATCGGCGGTGGCGATCTTGGCCTGCAGGAATTCGGCATCGCCGCCCTTGGCCAGTTCGGCCTCGGCGGCCAGCGCCGACAGGCCAAGCTGCCAGCCTGTGGCCAGATTGCCGGTCAGCATCAGGAAGGGCACGCTGCCGGCATAGGCGCGGTTGGGGTCCTGCCCGGCGGTTGCCAACAGATGGTCGAGGCTGGCGGTAAAGGCCAGGCGAGCCTCGGCCAGGCGCTGGGCGATCCGTTGCGCTGCCGCGCCACCGTTGGACAGCTCACCCTCGGTCGCGGCGATCATCTCGGCAAAGCGGCGCGCGGTACGGCCGCCATCGCGCAGCACCTTGCGACCCAGCAGGTCATTGGCCTGAATGGCGGTGGTGCCCTCGTAGATCGGCAGGATGCGGGCATCGCGATAGAATTGCGCCACGCCGGTTTCCTCGATAAAGCCCATGCCGCCGTGGATCTGGACACCCAGCGAGGCGACCTCGACCGCGCGCTCGGTGCAGAACCCCTTGACCAGCGGCACAAGGAATTCGGCCATGGACTGCGCCTCGGCACGTACCGCTTCGGGTCCATGTTCGGCCAGGTCGAGCCAGCCACCGGTGGCAATGGCCAGCGCGCGGCCACCCTCGGTCAGGGCCCGCATCCGCAGCAGCATCCGGCGGACATCGGGGTGCTGGATGATCGGCACCGCATCCTGGGCCGAGCCGTCTACGGGTCGGCTTTGTACCCGGTCACGGGCATAGGACAGCGCATGCTGATAGGCGCGTTCGGCAATCGCAACACCCTGCACACCCACCGCATAGCGGGCCGAGGTCATCATGATGAACATGTAGCGCAGGCCGCTGTTCTCCTCGCCCACCAGATAGCCGGTGGCATTGTTGTATTCCATCACGGCCGTCGGGCTGGCGCGCACGCCCAGCTTGTGCTCCAGGCTGACGCAGCCCAGCGTGTTGCGCAGTGCGGTCTCGCCGCCCTCACCTTCGAGCAGTTTGGGAACCACGAACAGGCTCAGCCCGCGCACCCCTTCGGGCGCGTCAGGGGTGCGGGCCAGTACCAGATGCACGATGTTTTCCGATAGGTCATGTTCGCCAAAGGTGATGAAGATCTTGGTGCCGCTGATCGCATAGGTGCCGTCATCCTGCGGTACCGCCTTGCAGCGCACCCGGCTCAGGTCACTGCCCGCCTGCGGCTCGGTCAGGTTCATGGTACCCGACCAGCGCCCGGTGATCAGCTTGTCGAGATAGAATGCCTTTTGTGCCTCGGACCCGGTGATCGACAACGCGTCGATGGCGCCGTTGGTCAGCAGCGGGCAGAGGCCAAAGCTCATGTCGGCGCTGTTGACGATCTCGGTCGCGGCGGCGCCAACCACCTTGGGCAGGCCCATGCCGCCATGTTCGGTCGGGTGGCTAAGGCTTTGCCAGCCCATTTCGACGAACTGGTCATAGGCGGCCTTGTAACCCTCGGGCAGGACGACCCGGCCATTTTCCAGCCGCGCACCCTCGGTGTCGCCGATGGTGGAAAGGGGGGCGATCATCTCGGCGCAGAAACGGCCGAACTCTTCCAGCGCGGCGCGGGCATCGTCCAGCTCGATCTCGGAATAGGGTTGCAGCGCTTCGACCTGTGGCCATTGCGAGAGGTGTTCGATGGCGAACATGATGTCACGGACCGGCGCCTGATAGGTCATTCCCAATTCTCCATTCCTGTTTCAACGTGCCAGCTAGAGGAGCCGAAACTTGCGATCAACGTCATTGTGAGACAAATTCCTTTCCAATCGCGCCAAACCATTGAGGGGCCCGGACCATGCGCAGACCGGATACCGCCAGCCTGGCGACCGTGTCGCAGCCGTTTATCGAGGATTGGCTGTCGGCGTTGCGCCGCTGCTCGGCCGAGGCCGAGATGGCCAGTTTTCTGGAGCGATCGGGGCTGGGGGCGATCCATGACCAGCCCGGCGCGCGGGTGACGCTGGACCAGATCGTGCGCCTCTACAAGATCGCCGCTGTCGAGACCGGCGACGAGATGACCGGATTATGGAGTCGCCCGATCCGCCATCGGACCTTGCAACATCTGCTGGCCACGGTGCGGGAAAGCGGCTCGCTGCCCTCGGCACTGCACCGGTTTTCGACCTTCTGGAACCTGCTTCTGGATGATTTCCAGTTCGAGTTACGTACCGGCGCTGCGCAGATCGACCTGATGCTGCTGCCGCAGGGCGATGACCAGGTGCAGCGCTTTGGTCACATGCTGATCCTGAAACTGGCGCACGGGCTGCTATCCTGGCTGGCCGGGCACGAGGTTCCGGTGCGGGCGGTGCATTTCGCCTTTGACCGCCCGAGCTTTGCCCAGGATTATTCGGTGATCTTTCCCGCACCGGTGCATTTCGACGCTTCGGCCTCGGGCCTGTCCTTTGATCTGGCGCAACTGTCGCCGCCACAGACACGCAGCAGCGCCGAGATGGATGCCTTTCTGGCGCGGGCGCCGCGCGACTGGATCTTCACCAGCTATCACGAGCACAGCCAGTCGTTGCGGGTGCGCGCCTTTCTGTTTCGTTCCGACTGGGTCGGCTGTTCCCTGTCCGACACGGCGCAGGCGTTGGGCATGAGCAGGCGCACCCTGACCCGGCGGATGGAAGAGGACGGAACCAGCTTTCAGGCGATCAAGGACGCGCTGCGCCGCGACATTGCCATCCGCGACCTGCGCGAGGGCCGCAAGAGCATCGAGGAGATCTCGCAGGATGTGGGGTTCTCCTCGGCGGCGAATTTTCACCGGGCGTTCCGCCGTTGGACCGGTTCGACCCCCCGCTCTTACCGGTCGGGGGCTGAGCGGGCCAGCACGGTATAGACGGCAAGCGCCGCCATGGCCGGCAAGAGCAGCGTGTCTTCGATCCGTGTCAACGTCTCGACCGGATAGCTGTGCGCCCGATCGAGCAGGTTCACCGTCGCAACCGTCCGCCCACCCAGCACGATGGGCAGATTGACCACCGCGTCGCATCGAAGGCGGGCAATCAAGGGCTGATCGGGGAAGACGGCGGCAATCTCGGCGGCAGTGTTGGCGACAAAGCTGTTCTGTTCTTCTATCACTTGCCGGAACCAGCCATCCCGCGTCACGGGCTTGCGACCCGAAACCGGATCACTCTGGGGCATGTTGGAATAGACCCGCAGCGCCTGACCGGCATCAAGGTCGATCAGCGTGATCGTGAACAGCCGGGCCGGAGCGTGGGATTGCGCAAGTCGGCAGAGCGCGTCCAGCGCCCCGGTGCCATCCGCCGCCAGGGCCAGGCAGTTGGCGAAGGTCCGAAGGTCTGTCTCTATCATGCAGTTGCTCATTCCCGATGCAGGGACCTGTGAAGGATGTCAGAGCAGTGGTTAGGGGCGATTCCAGCCCGGGTCACGTGATATGCCCTGATGACCTGACTGAATCGGCGACTCGATTCACGACCCTTCCTCCGGGCAAATGGTGGCGCTCTCATGATGGACCACTATATATAGCGTACACCTTGAAAATTCTGCCGGGCACCGGACCACACGGGCGACTGTGGATAGGGTCAGCAGGCTCTGCAGCGCTATTTGCGAGTAAGATAAGTAATTGAATTAGATGTAAAAAATAAGATATTTGCCTGTTTTGTGAGATTTTTGTGAAATTGGGGTTGCGGGTCCCGGGAGGAGAACGTAGATAGCCCCTCACCGGCGCTGCTGAGGCAGGGTTGGACGGAGCGAGCGGCCTCGGCCACGGACTTCGAAATAAAAAAATGAGGTGAGGTCGACGCGGTTTGCGCCAAAAAGATTTGGTGCTACGTGTTGGTTTTTTGTCTCGCGCTGTTTGACATTGATGGATGACTGAAGAGATATGTGGGCGGTTTGGTTCGTTTCGACGGATTGATCGTCTGTATAT
>NZ_JAKOEM010000026.1:0-48759 GCF_022321465.1 Ruegeria alba
GGTTGTAGCTCAGTTGGTTAGAGTACCGGCCTGTCACGCCGGGGGTCGCGGGTTCGAGCCCCGTCAACCGCGCCACTTCACCCCACAGACCATCGAATAGCTGGGACGATGGGCGCCTTGCGTCTCTCCGCCTCTTGCCTGTCACGTGCGCTTTCCTGTATCGGCTTGGGAAAACGGGCAGAGGTGTTTCAGGTGAAGGTAGACTCGAACACGGCGGTTGTGACGATCTGTCGGGACGACGCGTATTTCCTGACCCGCTTCGTGCAATATTATGGCGGGCTTTTCGGGCGCAACAACCTCTATATCATCAGCCATGGGGACGAGCCGCTGGTGCGCGAGCTGGCGCAGGGCTGCAACATCTTTCCGGTGCCCGCCATTGAAACAAGCCAGTTCACCATGCTGCACTGGCGCACCAAGAACCACCTCAAGAACGCGCTCAGGCAGTGGTACAAACACGTTCTGATCTGTGACGTGGACGAGTTCGTGGTGGTCGATCCGTCGACGGGGATGAACCTGCGCACCTGGCTGGACGATGCGCCGGGGCGGACCGTATATACTGCGATGGGACTGGAGATCGTGCATCTGCGCGACCGCGAGAAGGACGATATCGGCGGCGGCATCCTGGGACCGCGCCGCCACGCGCAGGTGGCGCTGCACTATGCCAAACCCTGTATCGTATCACGCCCTGCCAAGATCGGGCGCGGCGGCCATTACGCCGAATACGAAAAGCTGAACATGCCGGATTTCCTCTACATGTTCCACATGAAGTATTGCGACTATGGGCTTTATGTCGAAACGCTCAATCGCCGCAACGCCTTCATCGAGAAGCAGAAAGAGGTGGCCGGTGACGGCACCGTGCGCACCAACCCGAAATGGTTCGCCGACGGGCGCGACGATGATGCGGTGTTCAGTGCCTTCGAGCGGCGACCGGTGGTCGAGAGCTTTGATCTGAGCCATGTGCGAGAGGTTATGCATTCCACCTGGGAGCAGCGCGGCGATGGGCTGTGGCATTTCCAGCGGCCCGAATATGACGAGCTCTACATGCTGCCCGTCCGGTTTGGCGGGGCCGACTGCGCCTGAGCCGGCCCCACGGGACGTGGCGCTGATCAGCGGGTCAGCGCATCCAGGATCCGCGCCCACGAGCGGATACCCTTGTGGAAGCTTTCCACATCATATTTCTCGTTGGGCGAATGGATGGCGTCGTCGTCATTGGCATAACCCACCAGCATCGAATCAAGCCCGAGCACCGATTTGAAGAACCCGACCACCGGGATCGAGCCACCCATGCCGGTGAACACCGCCTCGCGGCCCCATTCGTCGGACAGCGCGCCGCGGGCGGCCTCCATCTCGGGGCGGGTGATATTCATCACCGAGGCTTTCGACCCCTCCAGATCGTTGTCCCAGATCACCCCCGCATCGGGGCTGAGCTGTGCCTCGACATGTTTGCGGATCGCGACGCGCAGCTTGTCGGGGTCCTGATCGCCGACCAGCCGGCAGGTGATCTTGCAATGGGCCTGGGCCGGGATCACGGTCTTGGACCCGGCGCCGTTATAGCCGCCCCACAGCCCGTTGACCTCAAGCGTCGGGCGCGCCCATTGCTGTTCCAACGTCGAATAGCCCTGTTCGCCATGCGCCTGGCTATAGCCGACCGAGCTGAGGTACTCACCCTCGTCAAAGCCGCAATTTTCCCATTGCCGCAGCTGCTCGGCGGGCACTTCGTGCACGCCTTCGTAGAAACCTTCGACCGCGACGCGGCCCGTCTTCTCGTCATAGAACGAGGTCACGATGCGCGACAGCTCGCGCAGCGGGTTCAGGCCGGGGCCACCGTAATGGCCCGAATGCAGGTCGATGCGCGGGCCGGTGATGGTGAATTCATCCTTGAGCATGCCGCGCAGCTGCGCGGCGATCGACGGCACCCCGCGCGACACCATCGAAGTGTCACAGACCAGCGCGATATCGGCCTTCAATTCTTCGGCATTGGCCTGAAGGAAGGGCACCAGCGAGGGCGAGCCGCTCTCCTCCTCGCCCTCGAAGAAAAAGGTGATCCGGCAGGGCAGGGTGCCATGCACCGCCTTCCAGGCGCGGCAGGCCTCGACAAAAGTCATCAACTGGCCCTTGTCGTCCGACGACCCGCGGCCCCGGATCACGCGCCCGTTCGGCGTGTCCTCGATCTGCGGTTCGAACGGCGGGCTGGTCCACAGGTTCAGCGGGTCGACCGGCTGCACATCGTAATGGCCGTAAAACAGCACATGCGGGGCGTCGTCATGATCAGCGGCCACATGGCCCACCACCATCGGGCGGCCCGGCGTGACCCGCTTTTCGGCGGCAATGCCGATCCCGGCCAGATCGGCCACCAGCCAGTCGGCGGCCTGGTCGCAGGCCTCGGCATAGGCCGGATCGGTCGAGATCGAGGGGATGCGCAGCAGCTCCATCAGCCGGTCGATGGCGGCGGGCAGGTCGGTGTCGATACGCGAGAGGACGTCGTCGAGGGACATCGGGCGGTTCCTTGTCTAACGGGATATTCGGCGCGGAGCCTAGCAGCCCCGCCCGCCCTGTCCAGTGGCCGCCGTTCACGATGGGAAACCGCGCAAAAAGATTGCGTCACCTGCTGACGTTTTTCACGCTTGGTAAGGCGCTCCTTGTCTTGTCCCCGAAAAAGCGGCGGTTTAATTGACGCAAGTCAAGGCTGCGACATCGGGGCCGGATGTAACAGTTGAAAAAATGATGCGCCGCAGATATCCATTCACGAACGCGAATGTGGCGTAGAGCCTGACCTGCCGCAACCCGGCCGCACGATACGAAGGAGGATCCGGTGGACTATTCGGTTAAACTCGACGCCGCCATTCAGAAGCTTCACGACGAAGGCCGCTATCGCACCTTCATCGACATCGAACGGCGCAAGGGCCATTTCCCACATGCGATCTGGACCCGTCCGGACGGCAGCGAGAAAGAGATCACCGTCTGGTGCGGCAACGATTATCTGGGCATGGGCCAGCAACCGGTCGTGCTGGAGGCGATGCAAGAGGCGCTGACCGCCGCTGGTGCCGGTTCGGGCGGCACCCGCAACATTTCCGGCACTACCGTCTATCACAAGCGGCTCGAGGCCGAACTGGCCGATCTGCATGGCAAAGAGGCAGCGCTGCTGTTCACCTCGGCCTATATCGCCAATGACGCAACGCTGAGCACCCTGCCCAAGCTGTTCCCCGGCCTGATCATCTATTCAGACGCGCTCAACCATGCTTCGATGATCGAGGGCGTGCGTCGTAACGGCGGCGCCAAGCGTATCTTCCGCCACAACGACGTGGCGCATCTGCGCGAGCTGCTGGCCGCCGACGACCCGGCCGCGCCCAAGCTGATCGCTTTTGAATCGGTCTATTCGATGGACGGCGATTTCGGCCCCATCGAAGAGATCTGCGACCTGGCCGACGAATTCGGCGCCCTGACCTATATCGACGAGGTGCACGCGGTCGGCATGTACGGTCCGCGCGGTGGCGGCGTGACCGAGCGTGACAACCTGGCCCATCGCATCGACATCATCAATGGCACCTTGGCCAAGGCCTATGGCGTGATGGGCGGCTATATCGCGGCCAGCGCGAAAATGTGCGATGCCATCCGCTCTTATGCGCCGGGTTTCATCTTTACCACCTCGCTGCCACCGGCGGTTGCGGCAGGCGCTGCGGCCTCGGTCGCCTATCTGAAGAATGCGCAAGAGCTGCGCGACCAGCATCAGACCCAGGCCCGCATCCTGAAAATGCGGCTCAAGGGGCTGGGCCTACCGCTGATCGACCACGGCAGCCATATCGTGCCGGTGATCGTGGGCGACCCGGTGCACACCAAGAAGCTGAGCGATATGCTGCTGGAAGATTTCGGTATCTATGTGCAGCCGATCAATTTCCCCACCGTGCCACGCGGAACCGAACGCCTGCGCTTTACCCCGTCGCCGGTGCATGGTCCCAAGGAAGTGGACAAACTGGTAAAGGCGATGGATGCGCTTTGGTCGCATTGTGCGCTAAATCGCGCCGAATTGGCGGGTTGAAAACACGCGCCCGTGTGCAAATCCTTTGTCCTATGATAGGGTTGAGGATAACAACAGGCACGGACGAATCGTTATGGGGACGATTCTTGGCGCTGTCAGTAGCATCTGGCAGCCAACTTTGGGGCGGCAGGAATGATCGGGCGCAGGTCTCAGCGCAAGTCGACACACGTAGAGGAGGAGAAGCCGCGCGGCTTCGACGACTTCGAGCTGCGTCTGGGCGATACCATGCGCGGCGAACGCGCGACCATGGGGAAGTCGCTGCTGGATGTGCAGCGCGAGTTGCGGATCAAAGCCAACTACATTGCTGCCATCGAGAATTGCGATCCGTCCGCATTTGACACTCCGGGTTTCATCGCTGGTTACGTACGCTCGTACGCCCGCTATCTGGGGATGGACCCCGACGATTGTTTCACGAAATTCTGCGCCGAAAGCGGCTTTGAGGTGGCGCATGGCATGTCCGCGCAGGCGTCCAGCGTCAAGAAGCCTGGTGCCACCCCGCAACGCCGCCAGGCGGCCAGTGATCCGTTCATTGCCCCCAATACACCCTTTGCGCCGGGTCGAGATTCGTTCCTGTCGCAGATCGAGCCGCGCGCCGTTGGCTCGGTTCTCGTGTTGGCTGCACTGATCGGCGGTATTGGTTTTGGCGGCTGGTCGGTTCTGAAAGAGGTTCAGCAGGTGCAGGTGGCACCTGTCGAACAGGCACCACTTGTACTATCCGATCTCGATCCTCTGAACGGAGCTGGCGACACGCTGCAATCCGTGATGGCACCGCCCTCGGTCGAGGCACTTGACCGGCTCTACCGTCCGCAAGCTCTGGACGTGCCGGTGTTGGTAGCGCGAGACGCACCCATCGCTACGCTGGACCCGCGTACAGTGGGTAATTTCCAGCCCCCCGAACTGCCCGAAGTGCAGCTGAGCGAGACGCAGCGCGCGGTTGAGGCTCTGTTGCCGCAGGTGGTCGAGGAGATTGAACCGACGCTCAAGATCGTTGCCGTCAGCCCAGCCTGGATGCGGGTTACCGCCGCCGATGGCAGTGTGATCTTCGAAGGGACTCTGGGCACGATCGAACAGGGCAATGTCTATGAGGTGCCGCTGACCGAGGAGCCGCCGAAGCTTCTGGTGGGCGAATCCGGTGGTGTATATTTCAGCATGAATGGCGCGCATTACGGTCCGATCGGGGCACGTGGCACCGTCACCCGCAACGTGGTCCTGTCGATGGATGCGGTGGGCGAGCGGTTCCAGGTGGCCGATCTGGAGTCCGATCAGAACAACGCCCTGCGCCAGCTGCTGGTGGCCGAGGCGCAGAACACCCAACCGCAACAGGTCGCGAACGACTGATCCGCCATTGCCGCCACCGGCGCGGGGGCCTATCTAGGGGCCAATGCGTTCCGATGTAGAGGGCCGGCCCCCATGTCCCACAATCCCGTGCGCCCCTGGCGCAATGTCTATCGCCGCAAATCGCGCCAGATCATGGTGGGCAATGTGCCTGTCGGGGGCGATGCGCCGATCTCGGTCCAGACGATGACCAACACGCTGACCACCGATGTGGCCGCCACCGTGGCCCAGGTGCAGGCGGCGGCCGAGGCGGGAGCGGATATCGTGCGGGTCTCGGTCCCGGACGAGGCCAGCGCGCGGGCCCTGCGCGAGATCGTACGCGAAAGCCCGGTGCCGATCGTGGCCGATATCCATTTCCACTATCGCCGGGGGATCGAGGCGGCCGAGGCGGGCGCGGCCTGTCTGCGCATCAACCCCGGCAATATCGGCAGCCCGGACCGGGTGCGCGAGGTGATCAAGGCGGCGCGCGATCACGGCTGTTCGATCCGGATCGGGGTGAATGCCGGAAGCCTGGAAAAGCACCTGCTGGAGAAATACGGCGAGCCGTGTCCCGAAGCGATGGTGGAAAGCGGGCTGGAGCATATCCGCATCCTGCAGGACAACGATTTCCACGAGTACAAGATCAGCGTGAAGGCCAGCGACGTGTTCCTGTCGGCCGCCGCCTATCAAGGGATTGCCGAGGCCACCGACGCCCCGATTCACCTGGGGATCACCGAGGCGGGCGGGCTGGTCAGCGGCACCATCAAATCTGCCATCGGCCTGGGGAACCTTTTGTGGATGGGGATCGGTGACACGATCCGCGTCAGCCTCAGCGCCGATCCGGTCGAAGAGGTGAAGGTCGGCTACGAGATCCTCAAGTCGCTGGGTCTGCGCCATCGCGGCGTCAACATCATCTCGTGCCCCAGCTGCGCGCGGCAGGGGTTTGACGTGATCAAGACGGTCGAGGCGCTGGAAAAGCGGCTGGAGCACATCAAGACACCGATGAGCCTGTCGATCATCGGCTGTGTGGTGAACGGCCCGGGCGAGGCGCTGATGACCGATGTGGGTTTCACGGGCGGCGGCGCCGGGTCGGGGATGGTCTATCTGGCAGGCAAGGCCAGCCACAAGATGTCCAACGAACGGATGATCGACCATATCGTCGAAGAGGTCGAGAAAAAGGCCGCCGCGCTCGAGGCCGCCTCGGCCGCCGAGGCGGCAGAGTAGAGCCGGGCTATCCGGCGCGGGCCAATGGGGCGGCGTGCCGGCTGCGCGACTGGGTCAGATCGCGCGACAGCCGCGCGATCCGGGCTTCCTTCATCGACAGTTCAAGGTCCAGTCCCTCAAGCGTGCGGCGCAGGTCCTGTATCCGGTCCGTCTGTTGCCGGATATGGAACTGCGACAGGCGCAGTCGGCGCGCGGTAAGATACCAGAGCGCAAAGAATCCGACGGCGGGCAACAGGCCCGCAAGGGGGGCAAGGGTAATCATATCCATGCCCCGAGCCTAACCGCAAAAAGGTTAACAACCCGGTGATGCCCATCACGAAAATCTGGGCATTTTCGGGGCAGCGGCGCCGACCCTGGCCGGCGCCATCAGATCAACTGCGTTCGGCGCGCAACGCGTCCGCGACCTGCTGCATCTGGTCTGCGGGCAGATAGCCGCGCAGCATCTCGGTTTCCATCACGAAGGATGGGGTGCCGGAAATGTTCAGTCGCTGCGCCAGCGCTCGTGTTTCGGCCAGGCGGCGGGTGACTTCTTCGCTTTCCATCTCCGCCAGGATGGCGTCGGTATCAAGCCCCAGCCCCTCGCCGATACGGCGTAATGCGACGGCGTCGGCCTCGCCGGTAAAGTCGAGCAGCGCGTCATGCACCTGTTTATAAGCATCCGGCCCCGCCACGATCAGGGTGGCCACGGCAAAGCGGGACGAGGCCAGCGAGGCCTCGCCCAGGATCGGGAATTCCTTGATGATCAGGCGGATATTGCCATCCGATTGCAGCAGTTCGGCCACTTCGGGCACGGCGCGGCGGCAATAGCCACAGCGGTAATCCATGAACTCGACCAGGGTGATGTCGCCCTCGGGATTGCCGCCGACCCAGGAATAGCCGTCATTGAACAGCTCTTCGGCATTGACCTGCACCAGGTGCAGATCCTGCTGCGCCTCTTCCTGCGCCTTGCGCTGTTCCAGCAGGTTCACCGCCTCGATGATCACCTCGGGGTTTTCCAGCAGATAGGCGCGCACCTGCTCGCCAAAGGCGGCGCGCTGGTCGGGGGTCATGTCGGACAGGTCCAGCGCCTGGGCCGGGACCGAGAGAAGCGACAGGGCCGTCACGGCCGGGGCGATATGGCGGAGCATCATCATTTCCTTTTCACTGAGCGTTCCGATGCCAACAGCACATCTTGCGCCCGTTGCCAACCGGGAGATCCGGTGGGCAGGGCGCCAACGGCGCGTTTGGCGTGAATAAGAGCGTCTTCGGGGCGGCCCTGAAGCGCATAGCGTTCGGCAGTCACCATCGAGGCCATGCCGTCATTGCCAAGCTTGGCATAGGCCACGGCCAGATCGCGCAACATGCGCACGTCGCGGTACTCGCGGGCGCGGGCGCGTTCCAGCACTTCAAGCGCGGCGCGGTCCTGTCCGGCGCTCAGCAGCGCGCGGCCATACCCCGCCAGGATCAGCGCGTTGTTGGGGGCAAGGTCCACCGCCTGTTCATACGTGGCGACGGCGGATTGGGTCTGTCGGTGCTCCATCAGGATCTGGCCCTTGAGTTCCACATAGAACGGGTCCTCGGGGCGCAGCGCGATGGCGCCGTCGATGGCGGCGCGGGCGCGGGACAGGTTGCGGTCGCGGTGCCAGGCGATTGCCTCGCGCATCAGGCGGATGTCGCGATGTGCTTCCTCGGGCGCGCGCCCCAATGTCCATTTCGAACTGCGCGAAAAGGCCGACAGCTTGCCGCGCACGCGCGCGAACCAATAGTCGGCATTGGGGTTCTCGGGGGCCTTGTCGCCATAGGATTGCAGAAAGGCCTCGGCATTGCGGATGCGGTCGCGGGTCAGCGGGTGGGACTGCATATAGGGGTCCTGCCGCCCGACGCTCAGCAATTCCTGCCCGGCAAAGGTACGGTGCAGGTCGACCAGCCCGCGCAGGGAAATATCGGACCAGCGCAGATAGCTGGCGGCCGAATTGTCGGCCGCCGACTCTTCGGCCCGTGTATGTTTCAGAAAGCCGCGCAGGGCCGAGCTTTGCGTGCCCGCCGCGATCCCGGCAGCAGCCTCGCCGCCGCCCGCCGCCGCCGCGATCAGCGACAGGGCCAGGCCCAGCTTCGACAGGGTCTGCGCGTTTTCGA
Source organism: Ruegeria alba (assembly GCF_022321465.1). NCBI lineage: Bacteria > Pseudomonadati > Pseudomonadota > Alphaproteobacteria > Rhodobacterales > Roseobacteraceae > Ruegeria > Ruegeria alba. The sequence goes on from NZ_JAKOEM010000026.1 coordinate 8,690, forward strand.
AATTGCCGATCCGCCGGGCGATATGGCCATTGGCGATATGGGCCGCCTCGTGCGCGATCACCGCTTGCAGGATATCGGCGCGGGCGACCTTCTGGATCAGGCCGGAATGGATGAAGATGGCATTGTGATCCAGCACAAAAGCGTTGAGCGAGCTGTCATCCACCACCAACAGCTTGACCCGGCGCGGGTTCAGCCCGGCGGCGCGCAGGATGGGAAAGGCCAGCTCCTCGAGCCCGTTTTCGATATCAGGGTCGCGCAGCAAGGTGATGGCCGAAGCGCTGCCTGCCGTGACCAGCCACAGCAAAGCAACCAGCAACAGGGCCGGGATTGACGCCAGCCGGGATACGCGGTCAAAAGCCATGGCCGCACATTGGGAGAATGCCGTGAGAAACTCAAGCCGATCCGCCGTCGATCCCTTTATCGTGATGGATGTGATGGAGGCTGCCCGCCGTGCCGAAGAGGCCGGGCGCCGCATCATCCACATGGAGGTGGGTCAACCCGGTACCGGCGCCCCCAAGGGGGCAGTAGAGGCATTGGCCAAGTCATTGGAAACAGACGCTTTGGGTTATACCGTGGCGCTGGGCCTGCCGGCACTGCGCCAGCGCATCGCGCGGCTGTATGGCGAGTGGTACGGGGTCGATCTGAACCCCGAAAGGGTGGTGATCACGCCCGGGTCCTCCGGCGGATTCCTGCTGGCCTTTACCGCGCTTTTCGACAGCGGCGACCGGGTGGGGATCGGCGCGCCGGGATATCCCTCGTACCGCCAAATCCTGCGGGCGCTGGGGCTGGTGCCGGTCGATCTGCCCACAGCGCCGGAAAACCGGCTACAACCGGTGCCGGCGGATTTTGCCGGGCTCGATCTGGCCGGGCTGATGGTTGCCTCGCCCGCCAACCCGACCGGTACCATGCTGGACCATGCCGCCATGGGCGCCCTGATCGAGGCGGCACAGGCGCAGGGTGCCAGTTTCATCAGCGACGAGATTTACCATGGCATCGAATACGAGGCCAAGGCGGTGACCGCGCTGGAGCTGACCGACGAGTGCTATGTGATCAACTCGTTCTCGAAGTATTTCTCGATGACCGGCTGGCGCGTGGGCTGGATGGTGGTGCCCGAGGATCAGGTGCGCGTGGTCGAGCGGATCGCGCAGAACATGTTCATCTGCGCGCCGCATGCCAGCCAGGTCGCGGCCCTGGCGGCGCTGGATTGCGACGCGGAATTGCAAGCAAATCTAGATGTTTACAAGGCAAACCGCAAGCTGATGCTGGAGCGGTTGCCGCAAGCGGGCTTTACCCGCATCGCGCCACCCGACGGGGCCTTTTACGTCTATGCCGACGTGTCCGAGCTGACCGATGACAGCCGCGCCTTTGCCGCCGAGATCCTGGAACAGGCGGGCGTGGCGGTGACGCCGGGGCTGGATTTCGACCCTGTGCGCGGGGCCGGTACGCTGCGCTTTTCCTATGCGCGCGCCACGGCGGATATCGAGGAAGGGCTGGCGCGCCTCGAAGCCTTCATGAAGGCGCGCGGATGATGGTTTGCGGCATCGGTCCGTCGCGGTATCGTGTGGGATATCGGCGAGAGAAAGCAGGGACATGAGCAGGATCATCCTTTTCATCGCGCTGATCTGGGCGGCGCTGCCGGCGCTGGCGCAGGATTTCAGCGGCCTGGCCCGGATCCGGCCCGACGAAAGCCGCATCGAGACGCTGCCGCGCGGCGGGCTGCGCCTGGAACTGGGGTTGAGCCAGGGCGTGCCTTATCGGTTGTTCACGCTGGACGCGCCGCGTCGGTTGGTACTGGACTTCCAGGAAGTGGACTGGACCGGGCTGCGCGCCGAGGCGCTCGACCAGAGCGACAAGGTGCTGGCGGTGCATTTCGGCACCTATCTGCCGGGCTGGTCGCGCATGGTGCTGGAACTGGCCGCTCCGCTGGCCGTCGATCTGGTGGCGATGCAGGTGGACGAAGGAACCGGCGGCGCCCGGCTGGGGGTGTCCCTGCGCGCCTCGGACGAGGAAAGCTTTGCCGCCGCCGCGGGGGCGCCGCAAGACCCGCGCTGGGACCTGCCCGCGCCCGAGGCCCTGCCTGCGCTGCCCGAGCGCGGCGCGGACGCGCCGCTGCGGGTGGTGCTCGACCCCGGTCACGGGGGCATCGACCCGGGCGCCGAGACCGAGGGCGTGGTGGAGAAACACCTGATGCTGCGCTTTGCCCGCGAGTTGCGCGAGGTGCTGCTGCGGTCGGGCGGGTTCGAGGTGGTTCTGACCCGCGACGGCGATCATTTCGTGTCGCTGGAACGGCGCATCGCGCTGGCCCATGAGGCGGGGGCGGATGTGTTCATCTCGTTGCACGCGGATTCGCTGAGCGAGGGGCTGGCCCATGGCGCCACCGTGCATGTGCTGGCCGAAGAGGCCTCGGACATCGCATCGGCCAAGCTGGCCGAGCGGCATGACCGCGACGACCTGCTGGCGGGCGCCGATCTGAGCGCCACCGACGACCGGGTGACCGATGTGCTGCTGGATTTGGCGCGGCAGGAGACCCGCCCGCGCACCGAGGCGTTGGCACGCGCGCTGGTCGATGGCATGACCCAGCAAGGCGGCCCGATGAACCGCCGCCCCCTGCGCGGAGCGTCGTTTTCGGTGCTCAAGGCCGCCGATATTCCCTCGGTCCTGATCGAGATCGGCTTTCTATCGAGTCCCCGCGATCTGAAAAATCTGCAGAACACAGAATGGCGCGCCGCGATGGCGGCGGGCATCCGCAACGGGCTGGAAAACTGGCGGCAGGCCGATCTGGAACGGCAGGGGCTGGTCCGGCAATAGCGCGTGCCTTGGGATGGAACCGGGGCGCTGCCCCGGACCCCGAGGTATTTTTCAACAGAAGAAAGTGGCACGTGGCGGCAAAACGGCGCCGGGCGTTTTGACCATGGCGCGCGACGCGCCTATATAGAGGCCACCGCGTTAAAAAGGCAGCCTACGTGATCCGGTTCATCCTCTCTTTCTTCGGGGCGATCTTCAGCCTCGTCACCTTGGGTGTTTTCATGGTCGCCCTGACCATCGGGGGCGTGTTCTGGATGTATGGCCGCGACCTGCCCAGTCACGAATCGCTGGCCCAGTACAAGCCGCCGACGATCAGCCGGATCTATTCGGGCGAGGGCCAGCTGATCGACGAATTCGCCAAGGAGCGGCGCCTGTTCACCCCGGCGGACGAGATCCCGGACCTGATCAAGCAAGCTTTCATCTCGGCCGAGGACAAGAATTTCTATACCCACCAAGGCTATGACATCCGCGGCATTGCTGCCGCCGGGGTCGAGGCGATCCGCTCGCGCGGCAGCAATGTGCGCGGCGCCTCGACGATCACCCAGCAGGTGATGAAGAATTTCCTCTTGTCCGGGGATCGTCGGGCAGAGCGCAAGATCAAGGAGATCATCCTGGCCGCAAGGCTGGAGCAGACGCTGAACAAGGAACAGATTCTCGAACTCTACATGAACGAGATCTTCCTCGGCCAGAACTCGTATGGCGTAACGGCCGCCGCGCAGACCTATTTCAACAAGACACTTGCCGAACTGGCCCCGCATGAGGCCGCGACGCTGGCCGCCATGCCCAAGGCGCCCTCGGATTATCACCCGGTCCGCGAATATCAGCGGCTGCTGGACCGTCGCAACTATGTGCTGCGCGAGATGCGCGAGAATGGGTATATCGACAAGGCCACCTATGAGAACGAGCGCGCGATGCCGCTGCGCTCGGTGCAGAACGGCGATTTCGAAGGCTTCCGCACCGCGTTGCCGCCGCGTGACTATTTCACCGACGAGATCCGGCGCCAGCTGAGCGAGGGTTTCGGCGAGGGGGAGTTCTTTACCGGCGGCTTCACCGTGCGCGCCTCGATCGACGAGGAGATGCAGGTCGAGGCCGCCCGCGCGCTGCGCGAGGCCTTGCAGAAATACGACCGTGGCCGCGGCAAATGGCACGGCACCGGAAAGACCATCGAACCGGCCAAGCTGGGGGATGAGAATGTCTGGCGGGCAGAACTGGCAGCAACCGAGGTGCCGCGCGATGTGGATCTGGGCGGGCGCTGGCATCCGGCGGTGGTGCTGGGCGTTGGCGACCAGGAGCTGACCATCGGTATCGAGGATGGCCCGGCCAAGGGGCGCGTGCCGCGCGCCGACATCAAGTGGATGCAGGGCAGCTTCAAGGACAATTTCGCGCTGGGCGATGTGGTGCTGGTGCGCAAGGCGGACGAGGACTGGTCGCTGCGCCAGGTACCCGAGGTGCAGGGCGGGTTCATGGCGATGGACGTGAATACCGGTCGCGTTCTCGCGATGCAGGGCGGGTTCAGCTATCAGGACTCGGTGTTCAATCGCGCCACCCAGGCGCAGCGTCAGCCCGGGTCGAGCTTCAAGCCCTTTGTCTATGCGGCCGCGCTGGACAGTGGCTATAGCCCGGCGACCATCGTGGTCGACGCGCCGATCGAGGTGAATACGCCGCAGGGCCTGTGGCGGCCTAAGAACGCGTCCAACAAGTTCTACGGCCCGACACCGTTGCGGACCGGGATCGAACGGTCGCGGAACCTGATGACCATCCGTCTGGCGCAAGAGGTGTCGATGCCGGTGGTGGCGGGTTATGCCGAACGGTTCGGGGTCTATGACCACATGGGGCCGTTCCTGGCCAATGCGCTGGGATCGGAAGAGACCACGCTCTACAAGATGGTGGCGGCCTATGCCATGTTCGCCAATGGCGGCGAGCGGGTGGAACCGACCCTGGTCGACCGGATCCAGGACCGGTTCGGCAAGACGATCTATCGCCACGACAGGCGCGACTGCGTCGATTGTCTGTCGGACCGACTGGCGCCGGATCAGGCACCTCGGATCGTGACCAATCGCGAACGGGTGATGGATGCGATCACCGCCTATCAGCTGACCTCGATGATGCGTGGCGTGGTCGAGCGCGGCACCGCCAGCGGCGCGGTCAACCTGCCGGTGCCCACGGCGGGCAAGACCGGCACCACCAACGACGCCAAGGACGTCTGGTTCATCGGCTTCACCTCGAACATCGTGGCGGGTTGCTATATCGGTTATGACCGCCCACGCCCCCTGGGGCGGGGTGCCTCGGGCGGCGGCATGTGCGGCCCGGTGTTCCAGAGCTTCATGACCGAGGCGGTCAAGAAATACGGCGGTGGTCCCTTCGACATTCCGCCGGGGGGCCATTTCATCAAGATCGACCGCTTTTCCGGCGCCCGCCTTCCGGACGACGCGTCGGGCGACTATGTGGTGGCCGAGTATTTCCGGGATGGCGAAGAGCCGATCTTTGGCCTGACCTATGATGGCGGTTTTGCGATGGGGTCGAACCTGCCACTGGTCGAAGAGGTGCAGCAGGCCGGCCGGCAGGTCAGGACCTCGACTGGAGAGGTCACCACTGTGGGACCCAAGGCCAATTTCGGCACCGTCAGTTCGGGCGGGCTCTACTGAGGGGGCTGTCCCTGCTGCGTGATGCCCTGCAAAGGGGGGCGGCCCACCGATCCAGAGCCAGTTTCGCGCCGGCCGCTGGGGTAAGGCCCCGATGGCCGCAAAAACATCGGGCCTCGCTTGCCCGCGCCCCGGCACTGGTTTATCAGGCTGTTTCACGAGAGAACGAGAGCAGGACAGCCCATGCGCGCCGAAATCCAGAACGTCGTGACCGACATCGAGAAATCCCTGCGCCTGTTGGCACAGCGGATGGATCACGAGACTGCGCAGCACCGGCTTGAGGAGTTCAACGCGCGGGTCGAGGATCCGAACCTGTGGGACAATCCGGAAAACGCCCAGAAGCTGATGCGCGAGCGTCAGACGCTGGTCGATGCGCTGGACACCTATAAGGGGATCGAGACCGATCTGTCTGACAATATCGAGCTGATCGAACTGGGTGAGATGGAAGACGACCAGGACGTGGTCAAGGATGCCGAGGCAGCGCTCAAGGCGCTGCGCGAGCGCGCTGCCGAGAAAGAGTTGGAAGCGCTTCTGGATGGCGAGGCGGACGGTAACGACACCTTCCTCGAGATCAACGCGGGCGCTGGCGGCACCGAAAGCTGCGACTGGGCGTCGATGCTGGCGCGGATGTATGTGCGCTGGGCCGAGAAGAAGGGCTACAAGGTCGAGCTGCAATCGGAAAGCGCGGGTGACGAGGCGGGGATCAAATCGGCGGCCTACAAGATTTCCGGTCACAACGCCTATGGCTGGCTGAAATCGGAAAGCGGGGTGCACCGGCTGGTGCGGATATCGCCCTATGACGCGGCGGCCAAGCGGCACACCTCGTTCAGCTCGGTCTGGGTCTATCCGGTGGTCGACGACAATATCGAGATCGAGGTGAACCCCAGCGATATCCGCATCGATACCTACCGGTCCTCGGGTGCGGGCGGGCAGCACGTGAACACGACCGACTCGGCGGTGCGGATCACCCATATCCCGACCGGCATCGTGGTGACCAGTTCCGAGAAATCGCAGCACCAGAACCGCGACATCGCCATGAAGGCGCTGAAATCGCGGCTTTACCAGCAGGAGCTGGACCGTCGCAACGCAGAGATCAACGCCGCGCATGAGGCAAAGGGCGATGCCGGCTGGGGCAACCAGATCCGCTCCTATGTGTTGCAGCCCTATCAGATGGTCAAGGACCTGCGCACCGGGCACGAAACCAGCGACACCAAGGGCGTTCTGGACGGTGACCTGGACGGGTTCATGGCGGCGACGCTTGCCATGAAGGTTTCCGGCAAAAGCCGCGCCGACGCCCAGTCCGAGGACTGAGGCGGGCCGGGCAGGGGGGCGCTGCCCCCGCCCAAAAAAATTCGTCGAATTTTTTTGGGCTCCCCCGGAGTATTTCTAGCGAAATGAAGGGGTGGGTTCAGGCCTGTTCCAACTCGATCAGATTGCCCTCGGGATCGCGCATGTAAAGCGCGCGGCAGGGGTGTTCGGCGCTGCCGAGATCGGTGATTTCGCCCTGCTGGCTGCCGCCTGCGGCCAGGATGGCGCGGGCTGTGGCCTCGATATCGGCGGTTGCAAAGGCAAGATGGCGCAAGCCCGGCGTGTCGGGCTGGGGTGGCGGGTGACCTGGGTTAAGGGCGAATTGCTGGATTTCGAGGAAGGGTGCGCCGCCATCGGGCAGGTTCAGCCAGATCGACAGGATCTCGGCCCCGGGAAGGCCGATGCCGCGCCCGACCCAGGCACCGCTCAGCCGGGTGGCCGACCGTCGGGGCGAACAGCCCAGCGCGGTACAGTAGAATTCGGCCAGCGCGGGGGCATCGCGAGCGATGAGGCTGACATGAGCAAGTCGCATGGGCTGATCCTATCGCAGGGGTGGTTCGCCGGAAAGCGGGCGATTGCAGAAAAGATACATGCAAACAGTGGGTTTAAATGCCGCCCCGGCGTCGCTAGGCTCGGTTCGAAACCAGCCTAGGGAGGCTCCACCGCATGGATGTGATCCGTTCTTCCGCCAGTGATCTTCTCGGGGCGCTGCGTAGCGGGCAGCTGTCATCCGAGGCTGTGATGGAGGCCACGCTGGCGCGGATCACCGCCGTCAATCCCGAACTGAACGCCATCGTGGCGCTGCGTTCGGCAGAGGAACTGATGGCCGAGGCACGGGCGGCGGATGCGGTGGCGCCCGAGGCGCGCGGTGCGCTGCACGGCCTGCCGATCGCGATCAAGGATCTGGAAAGCATTGCCGGTGTGCCGACAACCATGGGCTCGCCGTTGTTTGCGGATTTTGTCCCGGACAAGGACAGTCTCTTGCCGTCGCGCCTGCGGGCGGCCGGCGCGATCCTGATCGGCAAGACGAACGTGCCGGAGTTCGGGATCGGATCGCATACCTTCAACCCGGTCTATGGCGCGACGGGCAACCCCTATGCGCCGGCCCTGTCCTGTGGAGGGTCATCCGGCGGGGCGGCGGTGGCGCTGGCCACCGGCATGACGGCCCTGGCGGATGGGTCCGACGAAATGGGGTCGCTGCGCAATCCCGCGGCCTGGAACAACGTGTACGGCTTCCGTCCGACCTGGGGCACCGTGCCCCTCGATCCGGAGCGTGAATTGTTCCTGCATCAACTGGCCACGCTGGGCCCGATGGGGCGCAGCCCAGCGGATATCGGGATCATGCTGGATGTGATTGCCGGGTCGGATGCGCGCGTGCCTTTGTCGGTGAACGTTCCCAAGGCATCGCCGGTGTCCCCTGCGGATCTGAAGGGTGTCCGCATCGGCTGGCTGGGTGACTGGGGCGGTGCCTATGCGATGGAGTCGGGGATTCTGGAACTGTGCGAAAGCGGGTTGCGTGTGCTTGAGACGCTTGGTGCCGCAGTCGAACCGGTTCCGGCCCCGATGGACGCGGCGGCGATCTGGGAGGCCTGGCTGGACCTGCGATCCTGGGGCAAGGCCGGTTCGTTGGAGCCTTTGCTGCGCCAGAACCGGTCGGCGCTGAAGGATACCGCGATCTGGGAGATCGAACGCGGACTCGGCCTCTCGGCGATGGATGTCCACCGCGCCAGTGTCAAACGCTCGAACTGGTACAAGCGGTCGGTCGAGCTTTTCGATGAATTCGATGCACTGGTATTGCCCTCGGCGCAGGTCTGGCCCTTTGACGTGAACGTGCCGTATCCGAAGGAAATCGCGGGCCGCAGCATGGATACCTATCATCGTTGGATGGAGGTCACGATACCGATCGGTCTGATCGGCCTGCCATCACTGGCGGTTCCGGCCGGGTTCGGCCCCCAGGGCGTACCCATGGGGTTCCAGATCTTTGGCCCGCGCGGCGGCGATGCGGCACTGCTGGCACTGGGCGAGGCCTATCACCAGGCCACGACCTGGCCGCAACGGCACCCGGCCATGTAGACGCGAGACAACAGAGAAGGAGCAGGCATGATCGAGAAACCTTTTGGTGTGCCGCCAATGCATCCGGCCAGCTTCGACATGCTGCGCCATGCGCTGGCGGCCGGGCTGCGCGATTACTTGCGGGCGCCGCTGTTCGGGCTGCTGTTTTCGGGTTTTTATGTGATGTCGGGTCTCTTGATGGCCTGGGTGACGGCCTGGACCGGCACCACCTTCTGGCTGGTGTTGGCCGCGATCGGTTTTCCGCTGCTTGGCCCCTTTGCCGCCGTTGGCCTCTATGAGGTATCGCACCGATTGGAACAGGGAGAGCCGCTGGATTTCGGAGAGATATTCGGCGTCGTGATCTTGCAGAGCCGCCGCCAGCTGCCCTCGATCTGCGCCATCATGGTGCTGGTGTTTCTGTTCTGGTTCTTCCTGGGCCACATGATCTTTGCCCTCTTCCTCGGCCTGTCGACCATGACCAATGTCTCCAGCTCTATGGAGGTGTTTCTCAGTCCCAACGGGTTGATGATGCTGGCGATGGGAACGGTTGTCGGCGCCGGTTTTGCGGCGTTGCTTTACATGATTACCGTAATGTCGATCCCGATGCTGCTGGACCGGGAACTGGATTTCGTGACGGCGATGATCGCGAGCTTCGGCTTTGTGACTTCGAACTTGGCGGTGATGCTGGCCTGGGCCGTGATTCTGGCGATGATGACTTTTGTCGCGATGGTGCCCGGGTTCCTCGGTCTATTCCTGGTATTGCCTTGGCTCGGCCATGCCTCGTGGCATCTGTACCGTCAAGTCACGCGCGAAGACACCGCGCCCTGACGTGCGGCGGCCTGTTCGTCGGTCCGCTAGACCGTTGCTCGGCGCGGTGTCAAAGAAAGGGGTCGTCGGGACGCAGTAGGCGCCTGTGAAAAGGCAAAAGCTGATCAACATCCAGAAACCCGGCTTGGCGCGCTGTCTTCCAGATGGAGGACTTGTCGCGACCCAGGTGCTCGTAGACGAGCCGGGTGATTCGGTGGCCGCTGACCGGCTCGCGCACCGAGCGAGACACGTAGCCGACCCAGAAGTTGTTCTCAAACGAGGCCACCCGTGACAGGTAGTTGAACGAGAAGGTCATCGCGTTGCGGCGCGAGATCAACAGCGTCACCCCGTCATCCTCGCGGGTGACGTAGCCACGAAACTCGCGGGTCCGGGGATCATCAGGCAAATCCTGCTGCCGCATGGCCTCGAGAGCCTCGTAGCCGCGGATGTAAGTGGTGTTGCTTTCACGAAACACATAGACCAGTCCCAGAACGAATTTGCTCTCGTTTACGAAGCTGCGCCGGGTGAAGCGGTAGAAGCCGCTTGGAAAGTCGTCCTCGTTCAGACTGGTGACATCCGGGCCAAAGAACTCGGAGAGGACTGGACCTGACAGTATCTGGTCAGACACCGGGATGGCATCCACCGGGTCCAGCAGGATGCGCGCGTCGACATTAAAGAAATTGCATATCCGGTCCAGGACATCGGGGCGGGGAAAGCTCTCTCCTGACAGGTATCGGTTGAACTGGGTGCGGTTGATACCGAGTTGTCGCGAAAGCTCGGAGATGGAGGGGTAACGGCGTGACAGTCGGCGCAAGTTTTCGCCGAACATGTTGCGGAGCTCCGCCGGTGTCCTTGTTGTTTTTGTCATAGTGTCCCGAAACAGAATTGCTCATTTAGACCGAAACGTGAAGGGTGAGTGGTGGGTCCCTTCGGTCGACACTTAATCTGATACTATATGGCGTCATAATAGACGCCAAAGCGTGTCGGGAAGCTACCCTTCCAGACACAAAAAGCAATAGTCAGACACGCATTTTACCATGTTTGAGTCGTGTTAATTCGCTCAATCTAAAGAAAATAGATCATTGGGACGGGATATGCTTGGTGTAGTACTCTGGAGCGACAGGGATGATCAAAAAGCGGTCATCTGGTGTGAGGATCATGGCGACCTCGCATTTTATCGGAAAACGGATGCGCAGGCATCGGTTAGCCTGGATGTGGGGGACTGGGTCCAGTTTGATCTGGTGACCGAGCGCAAGCAGCGTTTAGCTCTCAACCCGCGCCTGATCGATCAGGGAAGCTATCGCGGCTTGCCCGACCTCTTGCGCACTACTGGGGAAGAGAAAGCTGGCAATACAGCCCCGGATAGGTCGGTTGCCAAGGTGATCCCGTTCGCAGGCTTTGCCCTGCGCAAGCGTGACAGGCAGGCCGAAGGCGAAGCCTGCCACGCCTGATCGGCTGACAATCAGTCGCCGCGCAGGAGCGCTGCCACTCCTGTTCGTGCGATCTCGGCCAGGCCCAGTGGTCGCATCAGATCGGCGAAGGCGTCGATCTTTTCTGGTGCGCCGGTGATTTCGAAGACAAAGCTCGACAGGGTGCTGTCGACCACGTTGGCGCGGAAGATATCCGCCAGGCGTAGTGCCTCGACCCGCTTGTCGCCGCTGCCCACCACCTTCAGCATCGCCAGTTCGCGTTCAACCGCGCGGCCCTCGACCGTCAGGTCGTGGACGTCGCGGACCGAGACGATGCGGCCCAGCTGTGCCTTGATCTGCTCGATCACCTGCGGGGTTCCGGTGGTGACGATGGTGATGCGGCTCAGATGGCCGGTGTGATCCACCTCGGCGACGGTCAGGCTTTCGATGTTGTAGCCGCGTCCCGAGAACAGACCGATGACGCGGGCCAGCACACCGGGCTCGTTCTCGACCAGAAGGGCGATGGTGTGCCGTTCGGCCACGTCCGAGAAGGTCGGGCGTAGGTTATAGGCGGAATGGCTGCTGGAGCCTTTCTTGATGTGTAGGGCAGACATATGCGTCCCTTTCAGAGTGGAGAGTACCGGTCGCACAGGGCGCGACCGACAAAATTCGCAGGATTTTGTCAGACCAGAACCGCGCCGCCGGCCTGGATCACGCCTTGGGTTTCAGCGTCGCCCAGAAGCATCTCGTTATGGGCCTTGCCCGAGGGGATCATCGGGAAGCAGTTTTCGTGCTTTTCGACAAGGCAATCGAAGATCACCGGCCCATCATAGTTGATCATCTCCATGATCGCGTCATCCAGATCGGCGGGGTCCTTGCACAGGATGCCCTTGGCGCCAAAGGCCTCGGCCAGTTTCACGAAATCGGGCAGCGCTTCGGACCAGGATTGCGAATAGCGTTCGCCATGCAAGAGCTCCTGCCACTGGCGCACCATGCCCAGGCGTTCATTGTTCAGAATGAACTGCTTGACCGGCAGGCGGTACTGCACGGCGGTGCCCATCTCCTGCATGTTCATCAGCCAGCTTGCCTCGCCCGCCACGTTGATCACCAGCGCGTCCGGATGCGCGATCTGCACCCCGATCGAGGCCGGCGTACCGTAACCCATGGTGCCCAGGCCACCGGAGGTCATCCAGCGGTTCGGATCCTCAAAGCCCAGATATTGCGCCGCCCACATCTGGTGCTGGCCCACTTCGGTACACACGTAGCGGTCACGCCCCTTGGTCAGCGCCTCCAGACGCTCCAGCGCGTATTGCGGCTTGATGGTCTTTTCCGAAGGCTTGTAGGTCAGGCAGTTGACATTGCGCCATTCGGTGATCTGAGCCTGCCATTTCTGCACCGCCTCGGCATTGGTCTTGCGCCCGCGCGCCTTCCAGACCTTAAGGATGTCTTCCAACACATGGCCCACATCGCCGACGATGGGGATATCGACCCGGATCACCTTGTTGATCGAACTGGGGTCGATGTCGATATGCGCCTTCTTCGATTTCGGGCTGAACGCGTCGATGCGGCCGGTGATCCGGTCGTCGAAGCGGGCGCCGATATTGATCATCAGGTCACAGCCATGCATGGCCATGTTCGCCTCGTAAAGCCCGTGCATGCCCAGCATGCCCAGCCAGTTCTTGCCCGAGGCGGGATAGGCGCCCAGACCCATCAGGGTCGAGGTGATGGGAAAGCCGGTCGCATCCACCAGCTCGCGCAAGAGCTGGCTGGCAGCGGGGCCGGAATTGATCACGCCGCCGCCGGTATAGAACACCGGGCGCTTGGCCTTTTCGATGGCCGCGACCAGTTCGGTGATCTCTTCCATGTCGCCCTTGACCGGCGGGTTGTAATGGGTCTCGAGCCCCTTGGGGCCCTGATACTTGCCGGTCGCGAACTGAACGTCCTTGGGGATGTCGATCAGGACCGGGCCGGGCCGGCCCGAGGTCGCCACATGGAATCCCTCGTGGATGGTCTTGGCCAGCTTGTCGGTATCCTTGACCAGCCAGTTATGCTTGGTGCAGGGACGGGTGATGCCAACGGTGTCGGCCTCCTGGAACGCGTCCGAGCCGATCATGAAGGTCGGCACCTGGCCGGTGAGGACCACGATCGGGATCGAGTCGAGCAGCGCGTCGGTCAGGCCCGTCACCGCATTGGTGGCGCCGGGACCCGAGGTCACCAGCACGACGCCGGGCTTGCCGGTCGAGCGGGCATAGCCCTCGGCCGCGTGCACCGCGCCCTGTTCGTGCCGCACCAGAATGTGGCGAATGTCGTTTTGCAGAAAGATCTCGTCATAGATCGGCAGCACGGCGCCGCCCGGATAGCCGAATACCGTGTCCACGCCCTGATCCTTGAGGGCCTGGACCACCATCTTTGCGCCGGTCATCTCACGTGTCATCTGCTTTGCTCCATTGGCGACATGCGTCTTCTCGTTTCAGCATAAAAAAAGCCCCCGAACTTTCGGAGGCGCATGGGTTCGATTATGGCTTACCGTTACCGGCCCATGCGCGTTGTTCCTACGATTACGACTAGCGCGGTCATTCCCAGCGGCTCCTTCATGCTTGGCGGGGACATTATGGGCGAGGGCAGGGGGCGTCAACACTCAATCGGGTCGAAAACCTGTCGCTGCGAGCAGTTTTGGCGACATTTTGTTGCGCGGAATGCCGCAGGGCGGGACATTTCCGCGAATTTGACCCTTCGTCGCGTGACGGAACTGATCCATTGGCGGCGCGCGATGCCGGAAACAGGCCAGAAATCCGCGACTCGTTTACCGACCCTGTAGGGGCGGCAAAGCAGGAGGACGCGATGGAATTGCATGATTTGATCGATCTGGGGCGCTATCCGATCGACCGGCCCGATGCGCCGGCCTATGCGGACTTGCTGGCCGATCTCAGGCGCGAAATCGCCGAGGACGGTTGCGCGGTGCTGCCGGGCTTTGCCCATCCCGCTGGCGTGGCGCGGCTGGTGGCCGAGGCCGATGCGGTGGCGCATCTGGGGCATCGCTCCTTCAGCCGCACCAATGTCTACTTCTCGCAGGACGATCCGGACCTGCCCGCCAACCACCCGGTTCGGCAGTTCTTCGACCGCTCGAACGCCTTCGTGCCGGCCGATAATTTTCCGCCCGACAGACCGCTGCGCCGGATCTATGAGGCCGGGCCCTTCATGCCCTTCATCCGTGACGTGCTGGGTGAGCCGGAGAACAGGTTCTTTCGCTATGACGACCCGCTGGCGGATGTGATCGTAAACGCGGTCGAAACGGGGCAGGGCTTCCCCTGGCATTTCGACACCAACAATTTCACGGTCACGCTGGCGATCCAGAACGGCAGTGCGGGTGGCGCGTTTGAGTATGTGCCCGACCTGCGGACGGCGAGCGACGAGAATTTCGAGGGCGTAGCCGAGGTATTGGCGGGCGCCCGCGACCGGGTTCGGGTGCTGGACCTGCAACCGGGTGATTTGCAGATCTTCAAGGGCCGATACGCGCTGCATCGGGTCGCCCCGGTCGAGGGGCCGCGACGGCGTTATGTGGGTATCTTCTCGTTTGTCGAGACCGAGGGGATGTGCGGTGGGGTCGAACGGACGCGGCAGCTGTATGGCAGGGTGCTGCCCCGGCATCACCAGCGCGCGGGATTGCGCGCAGACGCGTTGCGGGACTGACCCGAGCCGCTGCCGCTGCCGGGTCAGAGACCGACGCCGGTGCCTTGCAGCACGCCGTGTTCCAACGCATAGCGGGTCAGCCCGGCGGTCGAGGAAATGCCGAGCTTGCGCTTGATGTTCTTGCGGTGGGTTTCCACCGTGCGCACCGAGATATCGAGCGCGATGGCCACTTCCTTGTTCGACTTACCCTGCGCCAGTTGCAGCAGGATGGTCTGTTCGCGCCCGGTCAGCGCCTCGCGCGCCTCCTCGCCCTCCTTTGGCTCCAGCGAGCCCTTGGCACCGGTGCACAGATACCGCTCGCCCCGCATCACCGCGTCGACGGCCTGCTTGATCTCTTCGGTCGGCACGTCCTTGAGCACATAGCCCATGGCGCCATGGCTGAGCGCGGTGGAGATATATTCGGGGCTGTCATGCATGGACAGGATCAGAATGCGGGTATCGGGCATCTGTTCCAGGATGATCTCGGTGGCGCCCAGCCCGCCGAGTCCGGGCATGTTCAGATCCATCAGGATCACATCGGGCAGCAGCGCCAGAGCGCGGCCCACCGCCTCGCGCCCGTCGCCCACGGTGCCGATCACCTGAATGTCGTCATAACTTTCGAGAATGGCCTGAATGCCTTCGGCCACCATCGGGTGATCGTCGACGATCAGAACGCGGACGGGGGTGTCGGTCATGGCAGGGCCTTTCTCTTCGACGCCGGCTCCTCCTGGGGCGGCAACAGGTGGCTCAGCGGCAGGCTCACCTCGATCACGGTGCCGGTTTGCGCGCCGCGGGATGACAGGATGCGCAGGCTGCCGTCAAGCTGTTCGATCCGTTCCTGCATGTTGCGCAGGCCCAGGCCGGGGCCGGGTTTGCCCGGGGTCGAGCGGATGCCGCGGCCATTGTCCGAGATACGCATGGTGGCGCCCTTCTTGTGGCCGCGCAGGTCGATCGAGACCCGGGTGGCACCCGAATGACGCTCGATATTGGTCAGCGCCTCCTGGGCGATGCGGTAGAGCGCGATCTTGCTGTTGTGATCCAGCCGGTTGCGGAACACCACGGTGGTGAAATCGGTCGCGATGCCGGTGCGCTCGCGGAAATCGTCGGTCAGCGATTTCAATGCCGGACCAAGGCCCAGATCGTCGAGCACGCCGGGGCGCAGGTCGCGGCTGATGCGGCGCACCTCGGTGATCGCGATGCCGAGGTTCTCGATCCCCTTGTCCAACGGCGGTTCGGCGCCGTCATGATCGCCGCGTGCCAGCCGGCGACGGGCATTGTCCAGCGCATAGCGCACCCCGACCAGGATCTGGCTGATACCGTCATGCAATTCGCGCGCCACCCGCCCGCGCTCTTCCTCTTGCGCGTCGAACACCCGTTGCGTCAGTTCCTTGAGCTTGGCATCGGCCAGCCGGCGTTCGCGGATGTTCAGAACCATGCCTGAGCCGAACACGATCAGCAGCGCCGCCAGCGCGATGGCGCCGATATAGACAAAGGTGCGGCGGACGCGGGCCTGTGTCTCGGCCCGGGCCGCTGCGACCGAGGCCAGAACGTCGTCGATGAACACCCCGGTGCCCACCGCCCAGCGCCAGTCCTGCAAGCCCACCACATAGGCCACCATCTGCGCCTCTTCCCCGGTCGAGGGTTTCTCCCACATGAAGGAATGCCAACCCGCGCCCTGCCGGGCGAGGCGGATGAACTCGTCCACAACCGGTACGCCCTTGCTGTCGGTCAACCCCTCCCAGTTGCGGTTGATGAATTCGGTCTGGCGCGGGCTGACCAGGTTCTTGCCCTCGTAATCGTAGACGAAAAAGAACCCGTCCTGTCCGTAGATCATCGCCGCCAGCATCTGTGCGACCTGTGTCTTGGCCCCTTCATCGTCAGGCGCGGCGGGGCCATAGATATGGGCAAAGCCGTTGCGCGCCTGGGTGACGTAGTTGCGCAGCTCGGCCTTCTTTGCCTGCAACAGCTGCCGCTCCAACGCCTGGATCTCGCGTTCGGCCAGGGTGCGCGCCTGATAGGCCACCAGCGCCGCGATGGCGGCCACCGCCACCACAAGCGGCAGGGTCGCCAGAAGCGAGATCTTCTGGGCGTAGTTGGGGCGGATCAGGTTGCGCAGGCGGTGCATGGCGAATCGATACGCAAAACCGGCGGCAAAATCAAAGCATGCGATCAAGTCGTGACCTGCCGCCACGCACTTGTGTGGTCGCGCAGTGCCCGAAAAACAGTGGATTTCTAGGTCAGTGGCCGCATTTTTCCGCGCCGCTACGTAGTACTAGGTATTCACAGAGCGGATCATCGCTCGTTACCCTTGCGCCACTGGAAACGATCCGCCCACCGGGATGACCTGGCGGGCGTCCATGACTTGCAAGGGGAGGAAATACTCTTATGGATCGTCGTTCTTTTCTGAAAACCTCGGCCATGGGCGGCGCTGCCGCGGCTGCCACCACCGCTCTGGCCGCTCCGGCCTATGCTCAGGGCAAGCGGACCCTGACCATGGTCACCACCTGGGGCCGCGGTCTGGCCGGTGTGCATGATTCGGCACAGCGCGTCGCCGACAACATCACCGCCATGTCCGATGGCAACCTGACTGTCGACCTGAAGGCCGCCGGCGAACTGGTGGGCGCGTTCGAAGTGTTCGACGCCGTCTCCTCGGGCCAGGCCGACATGTATCACGGCGCCGACTATTACTTCGTCGGTCAGCATCCGGGCTATGCGTTCTTTACCGCCGTGCCCTTTGGCATGACCGCGCAGGAACTGGTGAACTGGTACTATCACGATGGCGGCCACGAGCTGCATGACGAGCTGGGCCAGATCTTTGGCCTGAAATCCTTCCTGGGCGGCAACACCGGCGCGCAGGCCGGTGGCTGGTTCTCGAAAGAGATCAATGGCCCCGAGGATTTCAACGGTCTGAAGTTCCGCATGCCGGGCCTGGGCGGCAAGGCGCTGGGCAAGCTGGGCGCAAGCGTCCAGAACATCCCGGGTTCGGAAGTGTACCAGGCGCTGTCCTCGGGTGCCATTGACGGGACCGAGTGGATCGGCCCCTGGGCGGACGAAAAGGCCGGCTTCCAGGAGATCACCAAGACCTATTATACCGCGGGCTTCCACGAGCCGGGTGCGGGTCTGTCGGTTGCCACCAACCGTGACGTGTTCGAGAGCCTGAGCCCCGCGCATCAGAAGATCATCGAGGTTGCGGCGGGCGAGTGCCACCAGTGGAACCTGGCCCAGTTCCTGTCCAACAACGGCTCGGCGCTGCAGCGCCTGCAAGCCGGTGGCGTCAAGGTCCTGGAATTCCCCGACAGCGTCTGGGATGCCTTCGGCAAGGCGAGCCAGGAAGTCATGGCCGAGAACATGGGCGACGAGCTGTTCAAGAAGATCCACGACAGCGCCATGGCGTCGATGAAATCCTCGTCGGCCTGGCTGAACATGTCGTCGGGCGTCTACACCGCACAGCGCGACCGCGTTCTGGGCTGATCCCGCCAAGCGGCCAATACCGGACCCCCGCCCCAGGGCGGGGGGCCTACGCTTTGCCAGGACCTTGCGGCGCTGTTCCGCAGGACGATCCGGCACTCCTGAATCGGGGACATCATGCAGGACGATAACGGTATCTCCTTTTTCGGCGCCCTGTGGAACGGTCTGATCTGGCTGTTTCAGAACATCGCCGAGGCATTCTATAATTTCGGCTACGCGGTCACCCATCCACAGCTCTGGCTGGACTGGTCCGACAAGGCCTCGATCATGCGCTTTGTCTATTATGGCGGCTCGGTCGAGTTCTTCTTCGTGGTCTTCACCTTCGTTCTGGTCCTCACCGCGATCGGAATGTATTTCCGCTCGTTCATGTGGTTGATGGTGCGCGGGCTCGAAGGTTTCGCCAACACGGTCGGGCGCTTCTTTGCCTGGGCGGGCCTGCTGATGGTGCTGCAACAGATCATCATCGTGTTCATGCAGCGCGTCTTTGCACGGCCCGATCTGTCCTTTGGCTTTGGCATCCCGGTGACGCTCGACGTCAGCTGGTGGTCCGAAGAGCTGAAGCTTTACAACGCGATGGTTGTCTGCCTTTGCGCCACCTACACGTTCGTGCAGGGCGGTCATGTCCGCGTCGACCTGATTTATTCCGGCCTCAGCCACCGTGGAAAGCGGGTGGTGGACATGGCCGGATCGCTTCTGTTCATGATGCCCGTGGCAGTGGTGACCTGGCTTTACGGCTGGTACTTTCTGTGGCGGCACCTGATCGTGCCGAACCCTTCGGCCAGCGACCAGCTTGACCGCCTGCTGATGAAATCTCGGGCGCTGCGCTGGAACGTGGAGACCATCGGGTTCAGTCCCAACGGGTTCAACGGGTATTTCCTGTTCAAGATCCTGCTGATCACGTTTGCCGCCATGGTGTTCATCCACGCAGTCGCCTTTTTCTACCGCTCATGGCTCGAATTCGTCGAAGGCGAAAGCAGCGCGGGTAAATATCTCGACAAGGATACTCTTGGCGAGGGCGAAGAGGCCTATGAAGGCACGCATTAAGAATAGGAACCGGGAACATGCTATTCGGTCTTGATGGCGTCGAAATCGGCCTCATTATCGTCTTTCTCTGTCTCTTCGGAGGCATCCTGTCGGGATTTCCGGTGGCCTTTGCCATCGGCGGCGCCGGCATCATCTCATTCGGTATCATCGCTGCGCTGGACAGCGCGGGGCTGTTGATCCACCAGGCTATCGACACCTCGTCGCAGGCTTACAACGATCTGATCGGTTCCGGGGTCAAACCGGATGTGATCTCGATCTTCCGATACCCCGAATTGCCACGGGTTGCCGAACATGTGTTCCAGGGTGGCTGGCAGACGGCGATGGACCGCAACGTCTCCTTCATCGTGAACCGGATGAACGAGCGGGTGCTGGCGGGCCAGTCCATCGAGACGCTGCTGGCGGTGCTGATGTTCGTGCTGATGGGCATCACGCTGGAGCGTTCGAAGATCGCCAACGATCTGCTGACCACCATGGCGCGCGTCTTTGGCCCGCTGCCCGGCGGTCTGGCGGTGTCGATCGTGGTCGTGGGCGCGTTTCTGGCCGCTTCGACCGGGATCGTCGGCGCGACCGTGGTGACCATGGGCCTGCTGGCCCTGCCCACCATGCTGCGCAACAACTACTCGCCGGAACTGGCGACCGGTGTGATCGCGGCGAGCGGCACATTGGGGCAGATCATTCCGCCCTCGATCGTGATCGTTCTGCTGGGCACGCTGGCGGGCGATCTCTATTCGACCGCGCAGGAGACGCGCGCCATCGAGGCGGGTTGTACCGACGCGCTGACCTATCTGGGCGAACCGGCAGTGGTGTCAGTCGGCACCCTCTTCCAAGCAGCGCTGCTGCCTGGCATTTTGCTGGCGCTGCTCTATGCGCTCTATGCCTTTGGCTATGCGCTTCTGAACCCCGAGAAAGCGCCGGCCGTGGCGATGGGGGGAGGCACCGGCGAGCCGATCACCCGCGCCGAGGGCTTTACCTGGCTGCTGGGGGCACCGGTGGCGCTGATCGCCGGGGTCTTGCTGCTGGGCAGTCTTGGTGTCGTGGGCAGTCAGGACGTGACCGTTTCGACCTTTTCGGACAGTTCCAAGAGCGCCAGCCTGCGCACCAATGTGGGCCCTGACTGCAAGGCCTCGATGATCGCGCTGCACGGGCAGGAAGCCTGGGACGCGGCCGTCGCCGAACAGGAATCGATCGACGCCGCAGGTGGGGTGCAGGAATCGCACCGCCTGACTGACGAGGAGATCGCCGAGGCCCGAGCCTCCAAAATTGCGAATGCCGCGCCGATCGGCACCGGTGTCGCCGTGATCGCGGTGCTGCTGGGCCTGACGCTGGTGGTGGGCCGGGGCATCGCGCCCTCGCGTGATCCGAAACCGCTGCTGGTGGGCGGGCTGGGTCTGGTCCTGATGCTGCTGGCCGACATCCTGTTCATCGGACCGCTGACCTCTCCCGGTGTGACAGTGCTTATCCTGCTCTTGCCATTGGCGCTGGCGCTTTACGGCTGCAAGGAGGCGGCGATCCGCTGCACCGGCAATGATCTTATCCGGGTGGTGTTCCCGCCGCTGGTGCTGATCATCGCGGTGCTGGGCTCGATCCTGGGCGGTGTGACCAACCCGACCCCGGCGGCGGCGCTGGGCGCGGGCGGGGCGATCATGCTGGCGGCCTATCGCAAGCTGCGCGATGAGGGCCGGTCGGGAAAGGTGATCATCTGGTCCACCTTTGCCATCATCATCTGCCTGCTGATCGGGGTGAATTTCGACCTGCGCATCAATCAGGACGGTGTCAGCGTCGAAACCTGGATCGCCTTTGTCTTCGCCTATGCGACCTATATCTATGCGCTGGGCGGGCTGCTGTTCGGCTGCTGGGTGCTGTTTGCCGGCGGTGTCCTGTCACCGATCGTGCGTGAGACGGCCAAGGTGACCTCGATGGTGTTCACCATCCTGATCGGGTCGCAGTTGCTGAACCTGGTGGTGATCAGCTTTGGTGGCGAGCATTACATCCAGCAATTCCTGAAGAGCTTTGACAACGAGTTCACGGTGTTCTTGATCGTGATGCTGGTGCTCTTCGTGCTGGGCTTCGTGCTCGATTTTCTCGAGATCATCTATATCGTGATCCCGATCGTGGGGCCGGTGATCTATGGCGGGTCGTTCGATCCGAAATGGGTGACCATCATGGTGGCGGTGAACCTGCAGACCTCGTTCCTGACGCCGCCCTTCGGCTTTGCCCTGTTCTATCTGCGGGGCGTGGCGCCGAAGGAGGTGACCACGGGCCATATCTATCGCGGTATCGTGCCTTTCGTGATCATCCAGGTGGTCGGGATCGCGATCTTGTGGAGCTTCCCCTCGATCGTGACCATCGTTCCGTCGCTGATCCCGAACTGATCGGAGTTTATCAAATGGAAAAGGGGGCCTTCGGGCCCCCTTTGCTTTTTGAGTTTCGGTCAAGGGGCGCTGCCCCTTCTTGCCCCTTTGGGGCAATTCATCCCCGGGATATTTCGGGCAAGAGGAACAAGCGGTACCGAGGCGCGTGAATTAGCGGACATTTCCCGCAGTCGGCGAAACCATTTTGTCGTTGGGAAGACCCGCTACGCGTTCAGTCGCGGGTAGGCATGCGGTCGGGCAACTGGATATTAGCTACCTGTTCGGCAATCGGGTCTGTGGAAAGCGGATGTCGGATGACGTCATGCGCATCGGGGTTCGTCATCGGTTGCCAGCTTCCGCCCAAATAGATTTCAAGCCCCGAGAAGCGGGCCTTGTATCCCATCTTGGGGCTACGAGGCACCCAGTAGCCAAGGTAGACATAAGGCAGCCCCGCTTCGCGGGCGATGTCGATATGATCGAGGATCATGTGAGTGCCAAGCGAAGCACGGTGCAGGTCGGGGTCATAGAAGGAATAGACCATGCTGAGACCATCATCTAGCACATCGGTCAGGCTGACTGCAGTGAGCGCTCGGGTCTCGCGATGGGCGTATTCGATAACCCGGCTGCGGATCGGCGTTTCTTCGATCATTGCGGCGAATTCGAACACGTCCATGTCCGCCATGCCGCCATCGGCATGACGACTGTCCAGATAGCGGCGGAACAGGTCATATTGCTCGTCAGTCGCCCAGGGCGAAGTGGCGCGTCTGGTCAGGTGCGCATTTCGGCGCAGGGCGCGTTTCTGGCTGCGGCTGGCGCGAAAGGCCGACACGTTGATCCGGGCCGAAAGACAGGCGGCGCAATCGGTGCAGGACGGGCGGTAGAGGACATTCTGAGACCGGCGAAAGCCCTGTTGCGACAGCGCATTGTTCAGTTGTTCGGCGCCTTCACCTTGCAAAGCAGTGAATAGCTTTCGTTCCATCCTGTCCGCAAGATACGGACAGGGTTGCGGAGCGGTCACATAAAATTGTGGTGCGATTGGCAGGCTGTGGCGCATGGGGTTCTCGTTGATTTCGGATTGGATGATAACAATCCATCAAGGACCCGCCAAGTGACCAAAATCACAAGAGTTAAGCATAGGCCCGACGATTCAGCGCCACGGTCCCCAGTACCGCGTCGGTCAGCCCCTGAGAGCGAGCGCCGGTCAGCATCATCAGGATCGAGATCACCTGAAGCAATGGCAGTGCCATGCTGACGGTGTAGCCAGCGGTATGGGCCAGCGCCTGACCGCCGTTCAGATGAGCGCCATGGGCGTCGCGCAGCTCGATCCCGACAAAGCGCATGCCCCAGGTGGCCGAGCCGCCAGCAATCGTGGCGACACGATAGACGAAACCCACGATCAGATAGAGCAGGGGCCAGACAAAGGCGCCGACAAAAGCGGTGAGCAACACCACGACCAAGCTGAGCATCAGGATCACGCAGGTGTCGAACACCCAGGCAAAAAAGCGTTTGGCCGGGATGCTTTGATAGAATTCCGGCTGATGGTCGGGATGGGGAAGGTGGGTCATCGGGGCAGGGTCCGTGTACTTGGGATGGCCGCCCCGTGAGGGGGCGGCCGGTTGGGTTCAGGCGTCGGCGTCGTTCTTGTCGTCGCGGGCCGTACGGGCGCGCTCGTCCATGAAATCGTCGAACTCGGCCTTATCCTTGGCCTCGCGCAGGCGGTGCAGGAACGCCTCGAAATCGGCCTGCTCGCGTTCCAGGCGGGCCAGTGTATCGGCCTTGTAGGCGTCAAAGGCGCTGTTGCCGGTGGTCGACATCGCCCGCATGCCATGATGGCTCCAGGCTTTGCGGCGGGTGCAGGATTTGCTGAACATGCGTTTGCTCCAGATCATATAGGCGAGAAGGGCGAGGCCAAGGGGCCAGAAGAAGATGAATCCAAGGACCATTGCGGCGATCCAGGCGCCTTTGCCCTTGCTGTCCAGCCAGGCTTCGCTTCGATGTAGCCAACCCGGATTTGACGGGGCGGCGACGGGGTCGGTCATCATGGTCATTTTGGGTCTCCAGATCAGTTGATGTGAATGTCTTTCACATTACTCATTTGGGGCGGCGTGACGGGGAATGCAAGAGGGGATGTGAAAAAGATTTACATTCTGATTTTGGCGAGTTGACTATCGGCAACGCAATCTTGGGTTGCGCTTCGCGCGAAAATCAGATTTGCTATTACTTAAGTGAAATCCGCCTCTCAGAAAGTAAATTGGAAGCTTTATGCCGACATCGGGTGCGAACAGGTTTGGCCAGGACGTGTTGCAGCGGGACGACCGGATGTCGCCAGGGTGGTGGATTTTGCCCAGTGCGCTATTGGGGGCTTGTTTCTGGGCGGTTCTGATCAGCCAGGCGCTGCCGCTGATCTAACCCGATTTCACGAAATCCGCGATGTGTGCACTGGTCAGGTCATGCAGCTGACCGGGTGCGATGGCAAAGACATGCCGGGGCGTACCTGCCGCGGCCCAAACTACAGGAAAGTCCATCAGTGCGGGATCCAGGAAACAGGTGATCGGCGACAAATGCCCCACCGGCGCAACACCGCCGATGGCAAAGCCGGTTTTCTGCCGCACCGTATCGGCATCGGTGCGTGTCAGCGGCGTGCCGAACAGGGCGGTGGCGGCTTCTGGGTCGACCTGATTGCCTCCTGCGGTCAGAAACAATGCTAGCGCATCGCCCTCGCGCGCCTGAAAGATGATCGACTTGACGATCTGGTTCAGCGCGCAGCCGACAGCGGCGGCGGCGTCTTCGGCGGTCCGGGCGTTGCCGGTCTCGCGGATTTCGGTGGCGATCTGCGCGGCCTCAAGTGCGGCGCGGACCCGTTTCAGGCTCTTGCTCATGGCGCATGAACTGCCCGCACTGGTGGCAAAGGTCAAGTTTTGACGCATTGACGGCGGGTGGGGCGGCTGCGCTATTTGGCGCATGACCACACGCCTAGCCATCACCCGACTCCCCCGTGCCTATGACCCCGAACTGGGGGCAGAGGCGCGTGCCCTGCTGCCCGAACTGGGGGGCGATCTGGCCGATCTTGTCGCCGGTGCGGGGGGCACCAGCCCCTATCTGATGGGGCTGATGCGGGCCGAGGCCGCATGGCTGGCGCCCGCGCTCGAGGATGCCGATGCGGCGGTAGCCGCCGAACTGACCGCGGCCCGCGCGTTGCCGCCCGATCAGCTCAAACCCGGTTTGCGACAGGCCAAGCGGCGACTGGCGCTGTTGACCGCGCTGGCCGATCTGGCGGGTGCCTGGCCGCTGGAGAAGGTGACCGCGCTGCTCACCGATTTCGGCGCGCTGGCCGCCGATCTGGCCGCCAAGGCCGAGATCGCCGCCCTGATCCGGCGCGGCAAGCTGCCGGGCCAGACCGAGGCGGATGTGGAAACCGCCGCCGGGATGGTGATCCTGGCCATGGGCAAGATGGGCGCGCATGAGCTGAACTACAGCTCGGACATCGACCTGATCGTGCTGTTTGACGAAACCCGCTATGAGCCCGACGATTTCTTTGAGGCGCGTCAGGGCATGGTGCGTGCCACCCGCAATTTCTGCGCCACGCTCAGCGACAAGACCGCCGATGGCTATGTGTTCCGCACCGATCTGCGGCTGCGCCCCGATCCGGCGGTCACCCCGGTCTGCCTGGCGATGGAGGCGGCGGAACATTACTATGAAAGCCTTGGCCGCACCTGGGAGCGTGCCGCCTATATCAAGGCGCGGCCCTGCGCGGGCGATCTGGCGGCGGGGGCGCGGTTTCTGGAAACCCTGCGCCCCTTTGTCTGGCGCCGCCATCTGGATTTCGCGGCCATCCAGGACGCCCATGACATGCGCCTGCGCATTCGCGAGAACAAGGGCACCGGCGGCGCCCTGACCATTCCGGGCCATGACATGAAGCTGGGCCGGGGCGGCATTCGCGAGATCGAGTTCTTTACCCAGACCCGGCAGTTGATCGCGGGCGGGCGCGACCGTGACCTGCGCCTGCGCGGCACGGTCGAGGGGCTGGCGGCATTGGCGGCCAAGGGCTGGGTGCCGCCCGAGGTGGCCGAGGCGCTCACCCGCCACTACCGCGCCCATCGCGAGGTCGAACACCGCATCCAGATGGTGCATGACGCCCAGACCCACCGCATTCCGCAGACCGAAGAGGGCATTGCCCGCGTGGCCTGCCTGATAGGGATCGACGCCGCCGAACTGCGCGCCGACCTGACCCGGCGCCTGACCGAGGTGCATGGGCTGACCGAGGATTTCTTTGCCCCCGATAGCGCCGCCGCCCCGGCGCCCGCCCTGCCGGCAGAGGTGGTGTTCGACGACAATGTGCTGTCGCGCTGGCCTACCTATCCGGCGCTGCGCTCGCAACGGGGGCGGCGCATTTTCGAACGGCTGAAGCCCGAACTGCTGGCGCGGCTGGCGCGCACCGCCAAACCGGACGAGGCGCTGCTGGCGCTTGACGGGTTCCTGGCCGGGTTGCCCGCCGGGGTGCAGCTGTTTTCCCTGTTCGAGGCCAATCCGCAACTGATCGACCTGTTGGTCGATATCGTCGGTACCAGCCATGCGCTGGCGACCTTCCTGTCGCGCAATGCCTCGGTCTTTGACGCGGTGATCGGCGGCTCGTTCTTCGATGACTGGCCGGGCGGGGCAGCGCTGCGCGCCGATCTGGCCGAGCGTCTGGCCGCCGAGGACGATTACGAGGCCCGGCTCGACATGGCGCGGCGCTGGACCAAGGAATGGCATTTCCGCATCGGCGTGCACCATCTGCGCGGGCTGATCGACGGCGCCCGCGCCGGTGCGCAATATGCCGAACTGGCCGAGGCGGTGATCTCGGCGCTGTTCCCGGTGGTCGAGGCCCAATTCGCCCGCAAACACGGCACGCCGCCCGGACGTGGCGCCACGGTGCTGGGCATGGGCTCGCTGGGGGCGGGGCGGATCAATGCGCAATCCGACCTTGACCTGATCGTGATCTATGACCCCGAAGACGCCGAAGGCTCGGACGGGCCGCGCCCGCTGGCGACCCGGCCCTATTACGCAAGGCTCACGCAGGCGCTGATCACCGCGCTGACCGCGCCAATGTCGCAGGGCAAGCTGTACGAGGTCGACATGCGCCTGCGCCCCTCTGGCACGCAGGGACCGGTGGCGACCAGTTGGACCAGCTTTACCGAATATCAGTTGAACGAGGCCTGGGTGTGGGAGCATCTTGCGCTGACCCGTGCCCGTCCGGTGGCGGGTTCAGAGGCATTGGGCGCGGATATCGAGCGGTTCCGGCAAGAGCTTCTGAACCGCCCTGCCGACCGCGACAAGGTGCTGCGCGAGGTGGCCGAGATGCGCGCCCGGCTGGCGGCGGCGAAACAGCCCGCCGGAGTGTGGGATGCCAAGACCGGGCCGGGCCGGATGCTGGATATCGAACTGGTGGCGCAGACCGGCGCGCTGTTGTCGGGCAGCGCCGCGCGCGATGTGGCGCAGGGCCTACAAGGCGCGGTCGCCGCTGGATGGCTGGATGTCGCGGATGCGCAGTCGCTGACCCGTGCCTATGACCTATGCTGGTCGGTACAGACGGCGGCGCGGCTGCTGTCGGGCGAGATGATCGACGCGGAGCGGATCGGCGAGGGCGGCGCGGCCTTCCTCTGCCGCAGCACCGGGTTCGAGGACATGGCGGCGCTGGAGGCGGCGCTGGAGACGACATATGCCGAGGCGGCGGCGCTGATTGGCGCCGCGGTGGGAGGACCAGAGGATGCCGAAGACGGGTGACCCGCATGACCCCAAGGGTCTGATCTACGAGGCCTACAGGATCGAGGGGATCACGGCCCCCGAATGCCGCACCATATTCCTTGACTGGGCGCTCAGCCTGCCGGTGGGAACAGACCAGCGCGACGCGTTGGCGGACCTGCACGGGCGCTATGGGGCCGAGGCGCCCGATCATCCCATGACCGCCGTCATGCAGGACGGGCTGAGCGCCGAACAGGCGCCCCGCCGACGTGGCGGATGGCGTAGCCGACCCAGAAACTGAGTGATCCCGGATCGGAAACAATCTCTGAAACGTACGGAATTTGTCGCAAAGTTGCCCTAATTGCGGGGCAAATTCTCCTCAAACGGGTGCGGCTGTGGGAGTCGGAACCCGAAAATGGAGAAGAGACATGAAAACCATGCGGATGATCCTGCTTGCCGGTCTGGGCCTGTCGGTTGCGGCCTGCACGGCCGTCGATGTCCCGACCCGGAACGCCCCTTACGAGCAATTGCCGACCACGTCGATTACGGCTCCGGCGGGGTATGACCTGCTGCAACCGGAAAGCCGGGTCCAGTCAACAGCGGCGGTGGGGCAGGTGGTGATCCCGCATGCCGACATCGACACCGTTGCGCGCGCAGCGACGCAAGAGCCGGGAGTTGGCGGCTTGGTTGCAGGGCAGGCGCCCGTGACCATCAACTCGGTCACCGTGCTGGTGCCGCGCTCTTTGAAGGTGTCCGAGCGCAACAGCTATCTGCCGCGCGGCGACATCGTGTGGCGTGAGGATCCGATCGGCGACCGTCACGCCCAGGTTCAGAAGATCGTGCAGGACGCGATGGTGCGTGGCGTCAGCCCGCTGAGCGGCCCGGTCAAGGCCGATCTGGAAATCGTCGTCAAGCGGTTCCACGCCTTGACCGAAAAGGCGCGCTATACCACCGGCGGCGTGCACGCGATCACCTTTGACATGGTCCTCAAGGATCCGGTTACGGGTGAGCAGTTGACCCCGCCGCGCGAGGTTCGCGCCGATCTGGAGGCCTTTGGCGGCCAGCAGGCGATCAACGCCGAGGCCCGCGGTCAGACCCAAAAGGTCCGCATCACCGACCACCTGACATGGGTGATCCAGCAAGAGTTGACCAACCCCGAAGGCTACGAGAACGCCTCGTTGGGCATCATCCAGGTGATGAATCGTCTCTGACACTTCCCAGCCAACGGGAATGAGATTAAGAGGGCGCTCATGACAGCGCCCTCTGACGTTTTTGACCGTCCCCGCATCCGCCTGAAGCCCAAGGCCAACGCCCGTGCCATCCGTCACGGGGCGCCTTGGGTGTTCGACAACGAGGTGGTCACCGACCGCCGTACCCGCAAGATCGCCCCCGGTACCGTGGCGGTGCTCGAGGATGACAACCGCGCGCCCCTGGGACTGGTTGCGGTCAATCCCGGCTCGCGCATCCTCGCCCGGATGCTGGACCGCGACCCGCAGGCAGAGTTGAACGCCGCCTGGTTCGAGGCGCGTCTGACCCGGGCGCTGGCACTGCGCGAACGCCTGTTTGACGCGCCCTTTTACCGGCTCGTTCATGCCGAGGCCGATGGCTTCCCAGGTGTGATCATCGACCGGTTCGGCGAGGCTTGCGTGATCCAGCCCAATGCCGCCTGGGCCGAGGCGCATCTGGAGCTGCTGAGCGCGGCACTGATCAAGGTGACCGGCGTGAACACGGTTCTGAAGAATGCTTCGGGCCGGACGCGGTCTCTCGAAGGGCTGGATGACAAGAACGCGGTGCTGGCGGGGGCGGCGCCAGTGGCGCCGGTTCCTGTGCCGATGAACGGCGCCACCTATATGGCCGATCTGACCGGTGGCCAGAAAACCGGCCTGTTCTTCGACCAGCGCCCCAACCATGCCTTTGCCCAGCGGCTGGCGGGGCAGGGTGCGCGGGTGCTCGACGTGTTCTCTCATGTGGGCGGCTTTGCGCTGGCGATGCTGGCCGGCGGCGCCGGAAGCGCGCTGGCGGTCGATGGCTCGGCCCCGGCGCTGGCCTTGGCCGAACAGGGGGCGCTGGCCTCGGGTCTGGCCGGGCGGTTCGAGACGCGGCAGGGCGATGCGTTCGACGTGTTGACCGCGCTGGCCGAGGAAGGTGAGACATTTGACGTGGTGATCTGCGATCCGCCCGCCTTTGCGCCCTCGAAACAGGCGCTGGACGCGGGGTTGCGCGCTTATGAACGGGTGGCGCGGCTGGCTGCGGCGCTGGTGCGACCGGGTGGCTATCTGGGTCTCTGCTCCTGCTCGCATGCCGCCGACCTGTCGCGGTTCCGCGAGGCCAGCGTGCGCGGCATCGGCCGCGCCGGGCGCAGCGCGCAGCTGATCCATACCGGCTTTGCAGGGCCGGATCATCCGCAATTGCCGCAACTGGCCGAGAGCGGCTATCTCAAGGCGGTGTTCTTCCGGCTGTGAAAGCGGTGCTCGACACTTGCGTGATCTACCCCACGGTCATGCGCGAGATGCTGCTGGGTGCGGCGCGGCTGGGGCATTTCACCCCGCTCTGGTCGGCCCGCATTTTGGAGGAATGGGCGCGTGCGGCGGTCAAGCTGGGACCGGCGGGCGAGGCGCAGGCGCGCGCCGAGATCGCCCTGACCCGCGCCGCCTGGCCCAGGGCCGAGCTGCCGCCCGCGCCTGGTGTCGAGGCACGGCTGTGGCTGCCCGATCCGGCGGATATCCATGTGCTGGCCACGGCCATCGCCGGATCTGCGGAGGTGATCGTGACCCTCAACCGGGCCGATTTCCCGCGCAACATCCTGGCCGAGGAAGGGCTGGAGCGGATCGACCCGGATGCGTTCCTTTTGCAGTTTTTCAAAGATGACCCGGACAATATGGCCCTCATGGCCGAAAAAGTGCTGGATGAGGCCAACCGTCTGTCGGGCGAGACATGGACCCTCCGCAGTCTGATGAAAAAGGCGCGGCTGCCTCGGTTGGGCAAGGCGCTGGAACACCACCGCTCAGAGTGAGCGCAGGATCCCGGCCGCGATTTCGAACGAACGTTTGCGCGCGGTGTGATCGTGAATCTGCCCGGTCAGGATCACTTCGTCGGGCTGATAACGGTCGATGATGCGGGTCAGGTCGGCGCGCACCATCTCGGGGCTGCCCACCGCCGAAACGCTGAGCGCGGCATTCACCCCGGCCAGCGTGGCGCGATCCAGATGCGCGGCGATATCGTCAACCGGCGTCGGCAGTTTGCCGGGCCGCCCCAGCCTGAGCCGGGCAAAGGCCTGTTGCATGGTGGTGCGCAGGCGTACCCCTTCAGCGTCGGTTTCGGCGGCAAAGACATTGATCGCCATCATCGCATGGGGGTGATCCAGATAGAGCGAGGGGCGGAAGCTGCGGCGATAGATCTCCAGCGCCTCCTCCAGCGCCTGCGGCGCGAAATGCGAGGCAAATGCATATGGCAGGCCCAGTTGAGCCGCCAGTTGCGCGCCATAGAGGCTGGACCCCAGGATCCAGACCGGCACATGGGTGTTCTGGCCGGGAAAGGCGCGCACCCGTGCCTCTGGATCCTCGGGCCCGAGAAAGCCGATCAGGTCGATCACATCCTGAGGGAAACTGTCCTGTTGTGACAGACCCCGGCGCAAGGCGCGGGCGGTCGCCATATCGGTCCCGGGCGCCCGCCCCAGCCCCAGGTCGATGCGGTCGCCATAGAGCGACGCCAGCGTGCCAAAGGCCTCGGCCACCATGTAAGGCGCATGATTGGGCAGCATGATGCCGCCCGCGCCGATCCGCATGGACTTGGTCCGGCTGGCGATATGGCCGATCAGCACCGCGGTCGCGGCGCTGGCGATGCCGGGCATGTTGTGATGCTCGGCCAGCCAGTAACGATGATACCCCAACGCCTCGGCATGGGCGGCCAGATCGCCGCTGTTGGCCAGCGCCTGGGGAATATCGCTGCCCTCGGGCACCGGGGCGAGGTCGAGCAGGGAATAGAGCATGCGGGTCGGTCCTGAGGATCAATGCGCCTGCCAGCGCGCTTCGAGCCGGTCAAGCGCGGCGATGCGCTCGGCGGTTTTGGGATGACTGAGCAGCCATGCGGGCGCCACCCCGGCGCGCTGGGCAGTGAGCGCGTCAAGCTTGTGAAACAGCGCCTTTTGCGGCGCCACACCGATGCCGGCCTTGGTCAGCAGGGCGGCGGCATAGGCGTCGGCCTCATATTCGTCGGCGCGGCTTAGTCGTGCGGCAAGCAGGGTGGTCAGCATATTGGCGATCCAGACCCCGAAAAAGGGGATGAACCGGCCCAGCAGCATGGCCAGCGCGGTGCGCATGGCGTTCTGGCCGGAAAAGTCGATCATCCGGCGCCGCGAATGGCCCAGCGCCACATGCCCCAGCTCATGCGCAATGACCGAGGTCAGCTCTTCGCCGGTGACCTCGCCGCTTTGATATTTGCGGTAGAAGCCGCGGGTGATGAAGATGCGCCCGTCAGGCGCGGCCAACCCGTTGACCGGGTCGATTTCATAGATATGCACCGGCACCCGCGCCACGCCCAGCGCCGCCGCCAGCCGGTCGGTCAGCCGTTTCAGCGCCGGGTCGGCCAGCTCGGTCGAGCGGGCATCCAGCTCGCGCCGGGTCCGCCAGGCCGAGAAATGGTACATCGCAAAGGCGTAGAGAACCGCCAGCAGGATCGGGGTGACGCGCAACATGGATCAGATATGGGGCGTTCCGGCGACGGGGGCAAGCGGCAAGCCGCCGATGACGGGTCGGCCCGGTGGGCAGGGCGCCATCCTGGGCAGAGTTCTGCCCCCGCAACTGGCATCGCAGACAGGGTTTCCGCCGGTTTAGCCGCGTCCCTATTGCGGCGCTTGTCGGTTCGGGCCGTGCGCGCCTAGCGTGCCACGGGCGGCCCGATGCAGCCGCACATCTTGATGCGAGGAACCACGAGCGATGACGACCAGATTGACCCTTTTGATTGCCTTTGCGCTTCCGCTGATGGGCTGTTCCGAGCCTGAGCCCGAGCCGGTACAGATCCTTGAAGCCCCCTCATTCGACAAACTGGGCAATCCGGTCTGTCCCGAAGGCTATAGCCTGTCCACCACCGAGACCGGCGAACCGGTTTGTGCCGGGGTCGTGTACTGAACGCATGAAGCCGCTGGCCGCCGCGCAGCTGGTGGTCAGCGGGTCAGTACCCGCATGCCCTGTTCCAGCCCCGACAGGGTCATCGGCACCATACGGTCCTCGAATATCTCGCGGATCATGCCGATCGAATGGGTATAGTCCCAGTATTTCTCGGGCACCGGGTTGATCCAGAGGTTGCTGGCCCATTGCTCGCGCGCGCGTGCCAGCCAGACCTGGCCCGCCTCCTGATTCCAATGCTCGTTGGCACCGCCGGGATAGGCGATTTCGTAGGGGCTCATCGAGGCATCGCCCACGAAGATGCATTTGTAATCGGGCCCATAGGTGCGCAGCACCTCATGGGTGGGGATCTGCGCATCCCAGCGGCGACGGTTGTCGCGCCAGACGCCTTCGTAGAGGCAATTGTGAAAGTAGTAATATTCCAGATGCTTGAACTCGGCACGCGCCGCCGAAAACAGCTCTTCCACCACTTTCACATGCGGGTCCATCGAGCCGCCCACGTCAAGGAACAGCACTACCTTGACCGCGTTATGCCGTTCGGGGCGTTCCTTGACGTCCAGATAGCCGTGTTCGGCGGTGGCGCGGATGGTGCCGTCCAGGTCCAACTCCATCGCCGCACCCTCGCGCGCCCAGCGGCGCAGGCGTTTCAGCGCCACCTTGATGTTGCGGGTGCCCAGTTCGACCGTGTCGTCGAGATTCTTGAACTCGCGCTTGTCCCAGACCTTGACCGCGCGCTGGTGGCGGCTTTCCTTCTGGCCGATCCGCACCCCTTCGGGGTTGTAGCCATAGGCGCCAAAGGGCGAGGTGCCGGCTGTGCCGATCCACTTGTTGCCGCCCTGGTGGCGGCCCTGTTGTTCCTTGAGCCGCTCGCGCAGCGTCTCCATCAGCTTGTCGAACCCGCCCAGCGCCTCGATCTCGGCCTTTTCCTCGGGCGACAGGTGTTTCTCGGCCATCTTCTCCAGCCAGTCGGCGGGGATGTCCACGGCCTCCATCACCTGCTCAAAGGTGATCTCTTCGAGCCCCTTGAAACTGGCGGCAAAGGCGCGGTCGAACTTGTCGATATTGCGCTCGTCCTTCACCATCGACACGCGGGCCAGGTAATAGAAGGCCTCGACATCGTAGGTCGCCAGCCCCTTTTTCATGCCTTCGAGAAAGGTCAGGTATTCGCGCAGCGACACCGGCACCCCGGCTTTGCGCAAATTCTCGAAAAAGGGCAGGAACATCGGCTCAGACCATCAGACGGTGGATCACCAATGTTGCTATCATCCCGAGGAGCGCGAAGGCAATCGCGTAGCCCGCAGCATATTGCGCGATATCCGCGGTTGTGCCGTTACGTCGCTTGGCGGTCAGCCCGCCAAGCAAGGCGCCGAACAGCGCCGCTGCGATGACAATCATGCGTTCTTACCCGCCCAGTGCGTTGCGGGGGTTCAGGGCCGCGATCTCCTGCATCTTGGCCCGAACCGCCCAGTCCGAGCCGAACCCGTACCGCGCCCAGCCGACACTGTCCAGCCGCAGGTCGCGGGCCGCGTCGGTTTTGCCCAACAGGGTCAGCGCCTCGGCCTCGAGCATCATGAGGGTGGCCAGCAGCGCGGCATTCTCGGCCTGAGCGGCGACGTCACGCATCGGGCGCAGCTGGGCCAGCGCCCCGGCACCATCGCCGCGCGAGATGGCAAAGGCGGCGGTCTGGGTGGTCACATAGGCCTGATGCAGCCGGGTGCCCGGTGTCGATTGCAGCACCTGCATGGCGGTCGTGAAATGCCGCTGTGCCAGATCGGGATCGGCGGTTTGCAGCATCCGGCCAAGCATGTAGTGGCCAAAGGCGCGGCGCTGGTCCACCCAGCCCCAGGACTGGGCCATCTGCGCGGCTCGGTTGGCGGCGTCCAGCCGGGCCTGATAGGCCGTTCCGGGGCCAAGCGCGGCCTGTACCTGATCGATCCAGGCGCGCGGGGTCGACACGACCGGTTGCGCGGCAACGGTGACGCCGCGCGGGTTGAGCCGACCCAGCAGGTCGGGCAGCACCGCGGCGACCTGCGCCTGGCTCATGCCGCTGCGCAGTTCCGGCGCATAGGTGGCACGCAGCACCAGCATGTCGAACCCGGTCAGGATGGTGTGGATATTGTCGTCGTTGAATACCGAATCCGGCAGGCGGTAGAGGTCGTTGAGCGGCCCGATCGCCTGCGCCAGCTCCTCGTGCAGGCAGTCGCGCAATTCCTGCGGGCTGCTGTCATAGGGCACGAAGATGCCAAGCCGCTCGCGCTTGCGCAGGTTGGCCCAGTTGGTCTTGTCCTTGCGGCGGTCACGGCGGAATTCGGCCAGGCTGGATACGTTGGGAACCACGAAACAGGCGGCATGGGGCAGGGCGCGGCCGATCTCCTCGCGGCTGACGGCCTCGATGGTGATATTGGCGCTGGCGTCGCTGACCTGACGGATGTCGATCCCGGCCTCACCGCGCAGGCGCCCCAGCAGCCGGGTCAGGTCCGGTTGCAGGCTTGCGGGCGGCGAGCCGGTCACGCGCACGGTGATCGGGGTCTCGAACCGGGTAAACACCGGCAGGTCGCGCCCGCTTTCCAGCTGGAAATGCAGGGCCAGGAAATCGGCGGCGATATTGCCGTTCGATCGTTGCGGCGGCTGCACCCGTGTGGTGCCAAAGCTCTTCATCGGCTCCAGCGACAGGCCGGGCGTCTGCGCGCGGGTCGGCGTATCCTCGAGCGGGACGGTATCACAGGCAGCAAGGCCAAGGCCCGAGACCAGGGCAAGCGCCCTGACAAGCGGGCGGGAGATGGTGCGGGAAAAGGCGCTTTTGACTGTCATTCTCTTACTGCTGCTCAATGATACCAAACCTGTCAATCTATTGCGCGGTGATTGGTTACCGCCGCAATAGGAACATGGTGGCATCCGCAGCCTTCTCGAAGCAAGCGCGTGAAGGCCATTTAAGGCTCTGTTTACCAATTTTTTGGAAACAAAAAGGGCGGTTCGGAACGAACCGCCCGCATTTTGTTGCTAATCTGGCCTGAATCAGCGTTTACCGCGTGCCATGAAGGCCAGCCGTTCGAACAGGTGCACATCCTGCTCGTTCTTGAGCAGCGCACCATGCAGTTTCGGCAGCGCATTGGCCCCGTCGCGGCGCAGATCCTCGGCGCTCAAATCCTCGGCCAGCAGCAGTTTCAGCCAGTCGATCACCTCGGACGTCGAAGGTTTCTTCTTCAACCCCTGCGTCTCGCGAATCTCGTAGAACTGGGTCAGAGCGGCGGTCAGCAGCGCCTCCTTGATGCCGGGGTGATGCACCTCGACGATGCGGCGCATGGTGGCCTCGTCAGGGAAACGGATATAGTGAAAGAAACAGCGCCGCAGAAACGCGTCGGGCAGTTCCTTTTCGTTGTTCGAGGTGATGATGACGATGGGGCGCTGCCGGGCGCGGATGGTCTGGCCAGTCTCGTAGACATGGAACTCCATCTTGTCGAGCTCCTGCAGCAGGTCGTTGGGAAACTCGATATCGGCCTTGTCGATCTCGTCGATCAACAGCACCACTTTCTCGTCCGCGTCAAAAGCCTGCCACAGCTTGCCCTTCTTGATGTAGTTGCTCACATCATGCACGCGCTCCTCGCCCAGCTGGCTGTCGCGCAGACGGCTGACCGCGTCATACTCATACAGGCCCTGTTGTGCGCGGGTGGTGGATTTCACGTTCCACTCGATCATCCGCAGGCCCAGGGCGCCCGCGACCTGTTTGGCCAGCTCGGTCTTGCCGGTGCCCGGTTCGCCTTTGACCAGCAGCGGTCGCTCCAACGTCACGGCGGCGTTCACCGCGATCGTCAGATCGTCGGTGGCCACATATTCAGCGGTTCCCTGAAAACGTGCGGTCATGGCGGTCCTCGTCCTAGCGTGCTCGGCCCTGAGGTAAAGCGCGCGCTCCGCTTTGGCAAGGCGCGCCGCGGCGTCGTTGAGAAGGTTGGAAACACCCTGTTTCCACGTCAAAGATTGAGAAAATGCGCCCTTCGACTCCATATGTCGTAACGTCATGTCGATGCCAACATTCACACAACCCTCAGGAACTCACTAAATTTCAAGAGGTTGGGCATAGATTTTGGGTCGTTTGATCAATTGCTGACTAGGGCGGGAAATTGGGCTCTTTCGCATGTCTTTGTGTAGTGACATTCCCCGGTTCGTCAGATAAACGCTGCGGCAGAAGGGGGAGCCGAATGTCTGAACCAGTTACCAAAGCGGACGTTGTAGGCCAGACCGAGGGAGCAAAGATGAAGCCGGAATCCTTTCTGCCGGAAGACTATCGCCCGGCCGAAGACGAGCCATTCATGAATGATCGTCAGCTTGAGTATTTCCGTCGCAAGCTGATCAACTGGAAACACGAATTGATGGCGGGCAGCCGCGACACGATCGAAGGGTTGCAGGACGGCACACGCAACATTCCCGACGTGGCCGACCGCGCCAGCGAAGAAACGGACCGAGCGCTGGAACTCAGAACCCGTGACCGTCAGCGCAAGCTGGTTGCCAAGATCGATGCCGCGCTGCGTCGCATCGACGAAGGTGAATACGGCTACTGCCAGGTCACCGGCGATCCGATTTCGCTCAAACGTTTGGATGCACGCCCGATCGCGACCATGACGCTCGAGGCGCAGGAACGCCATGAGCGCCGCGAGAAAGTGCATCGCGACGATTGATGTCGCGACCTGCGACAATCAGCGGAAACGCCGGGGCCTTTCGCCCCGGCGTTTTTGCGTTAAAGGGGGCGCATGGGAATGTTCGGAACCAGGATCATCGTGGTGGGCGCTGGAATCGGCGGGTTGGCTGCGGCGCTGGCGCTCAAGGCGCGCGGCGCCGATGTCACCGTGCTGGAACAGGCAAATGCCATCGAAGAGGTGGGCGCCGGTATCCAGGTCAGCCCCAATGGAGCCGCTGTCTTGGGTGCGCTGGGTCTGGGGGCGGATTTCGAGCGGGCCTCGGTGCGCGGCCGGGCCGTGGTGCTCTCGGACTATCGACGTCCGGGCGAGGTGGTGCGGCTCGACCTCATGCGTCATGCGGGCGATCAGCGCTATGCCTTCGTGCACCGGGCGGACCTGATCGACCTTCTGGCCGAGGCGGTGCGCCGGGCCGGCGTCAATGTCCGGCTCTTGCAAAAGGTGGATCGCATCGACCCCGGATCGCCGCCGGTCCTGCATATGTGTAACGGGGCCCATCTGACCGCCGATCTGGTGGTGGGCGCCGACGGGCTGCATTCCCGGGCGCGTGCCGCGCTCAACGGGGCGGGCAAACCCTTCTTCACCGGTCAGGTTGCGTGGCGCGCCACCGTACCGAACATGGTGAACCTACCGGACGAGGCGCACGTGTTCATGGCCCCCGGGCGGCATCTGGTCTGCTACCCGCTGCGGGGTGGAAGCCTGGTCAATCTGGTCGCGGTGCAGGAACGCGCCGACTGGACCGCCGAAAGCTGGAGCCAGTCCGACGACCCCGCCAACCTACGCGCCGCGTTTGCAGATTTCGGCGGCCTGCCCGCCGCCCTGCTGGCGCAGGTCAGCGCGCCGGGCCTTTGGGGCCTGTTCCGCCACCCGGTGGCGGAAACCTGGCATCGGGGCCGGGTCACTCTGGTCGGCGACGCGGCCCACCCGACGCTGCCTTTCATGGCACAGGGCGCCAATATGGCGCTCGAAGACGCCTGGGTGCTGGCCGATGAACTGGGCAAGGCGCCGGGGATCGAGCTGGGGCTGGCCGCCTATCAGGCCCGCCGTCAGGCCCGCGCCCGCCGGGTGATCGCGGCGGCAAACAGCAATGCCTGGAAATACCACCTGCGCAGCCCGTTGCGCGGCCCCGCGCATCTGGCCCTGTCACTTGGCGGCAGGCTGGCGCCCGCCCGCATGGTGCGCCAGTTCGACTGGCTCTACCGCCACGACGTGACAATGGGCGCGTAAACGGCCCTCTCTTCTTCTGTTCCCAAATACCTCGGGGGAGACGCGCTTGCGCGGCGGGGGCAGCGCCCCCAAACAACCGTACGGCTCAGATATCCAGCTCGACCCAGACCGGCACGTGATCGGATGGCTTGTGCCTGCCGCGCACCTCCTTGTCGATGCCGCAATCGCGCATCAGGTCGGCGGCCTGCGGGGTCAGAAGGAAATGGTCGATGCGGATACCGTCATTGCGGTTCCAGGCGCCGGCCTGATAGTCCCAGAACGAATAATGCCCCGGTCCCTGCACCCGTGCTCGGAACGCCTCGGTAAAGCCCAGGTTCAGGATACGGCGAAAGGCGGCGCGGCTTTCGGGCCGGAACAGCGCGTCCTCGCGCCAGGCCTCGGGACGCTTGGCGTCTTCGGCTTGCGGGATGATGTTGTAATCCCCCGCCATCAGCGCCGGTTCCTCTGCCGCCAACAGCTCTGCCGCGCGGGTCCGCAGCCGCTCCATCCAGCGCAGCTTGTAGTCGTACTTGCCGCCCGGCACCGGGCTGCCATCCTCGGCCAGTTCGACCGGGTTGCCATTGGGCAGGTAAAGCCCGCAGACCCGCAGCGCCTGTTTGCCCACCACCGTGGCCTCGATCCAGCGCGCCTGTTCGTCGCTCTCGTCGCCCGGTAGCCCGCGCGAGACATCCTCGAGCGGAAGCTTCGACAGGATCGCCACCCCGTTGAAGCCTTTCTGGCCATGTGTTTCCACGTTATACCCGCGCTCTTCGAACAGATCGCGGGGGAAAGCCTCGTCCACCGACTTGATCTCTTGCAGCAGCACCACATCGGGTTGGGCGCTGTCCAGCCAGTTTGGAAGCGCCTCGGCGCGGGCCTTGATCCCGTTGATGTTGAACGTGGCGATCTTCATGTCCGGGTCCCCCGTGCTGGCTTTGCCCCGATCTATCCCCGATCCCGGCGGCGGGGGCAAGCGATGCAAGAACCCGCAGATCGGCAAGTTCGGGCGAATCCGTCCCTCCGATTCGCTGTGAAGTTGCCGAACTTTCGCCCCAATTCGCTGAATTTTCGGGTTGTGGATAAAAATTTTTCAATGATTTCCGTGGCCTGCAATTTTGTTGAATGACTTATTTTTGCCTCATTTCCTTAATGTGGATAACTCATTATTTTGCAACGCATGATTGAAAAATATCTTTTCGAGAGCCGTCGGTCCTGCAACCGTGAGGGGGTCATCAACACCAACTCTGGGGGACAGACCAATGACTGCCATGCTCAAGATCAACCAAATCCAAGGCGAAAACAAAGACGGTGCCAGCATGATGGATGGCGACGTAACGGAAATGTTCTCGTCCGGCTCCGCGCCGATAACCTCGGCACGCGCAATGATGGGCGAGGGCGTTCAGATGTTCTCGACCAGCTGCCAGGCCTCGGGCGCCGACACCGCCACGGGCGAGGGCGTTCAGATGTTCTCGACCAGCTGCCAGGCCTCGGGCGCCGACACCGCCACGGGCGAGGGTGTTCAGATGTTCTCGACCAGCTGCCAGGCCTCGGGCGCCGACACCGCCACGGGCGAGGGCGTTCAGATGTTCTCGACCAGCTGCCAGGCCTCGGGCGCCGACACCGCCACGGGCGAGGGCGTTCAGATGTTCTCGACCAGCTGCCAGGCCTCGGGCGCCGACACCGCCACGGGCGAGGGCGTTCAGATGTTCTCGACCAGCTGCCAGGCCTCGGGCGCCGACACCGCCACGGGCGAGGGCGTTCAGATGTTCTCGAC
>NZ_JAKOEM010000027.1:0-47487 GCF_022321465.1 Ruegeria alba
AGATAATCCGACACCCGCACCGGCGTACGACGGATATACGGCGCGATCCGATCATGCGCACAAAGCATGTCCTCGTAACTCGGGATATACATCACACCGCTCCTTGCGCTTGCAACGGAACCGTTGCACCTGAGGTCACGGCACCAGCACTGTTGACAGTCCGAGACTCCGCAACCTTTTCGGCCACCATTTCGGCGGTAACCGCGGACAGGGTCCAGCCAAGATGCCCGTGCCCGGTATTGTAGAACACCCGGTCGCGAACACCCTGCCCCACCTTGGGCATCATGTTCGGCATCATCGGTCGCAGTCCTGCCCATGGGATGGCGTGTTCGGTGCTCACACCGGGGAAGAACCGTTCGCACCACTTCACCAGCGGGCGTACCCGGTCGTCCCGAATGTCGAGGTTATACCCATTGAACTCCGCCGTGCCAGCGATGCGGAAACGGTCTTTGCCCAGGCGGCTGGTCACGACCTTCGCCTCGTCATCGAGCAAGCTGATCCAGGGCGCAGACTGCTGGCTTTCCTCGTCATCGAGGCGAACGGTGATCGAATAGCCCTTGACCGGATAGACGTTCACCCGGTCGCCAAGCTGCGCCGCAAGGCCACGGCTTTCGACACCCGCACAAACGACGATGGCATCGAAGGTTTCGGTCTGACTTTCGTTGTTCCGGCTCCAGGTCAGGCGGACTTCGTTCTTGTCGACCTTCAGCGCGTCGACATCGGTGCCAAAGCGCAAAACCGCCCCACCCCGTTCGATGGATTTGGCAAGACCCGTCGTGTAGCGGTGAATGTCGCCGGTGAAATCGCTTTCGGTGTAGTAACCACCGTAGAAATCGCCGCCCAGTGCGGGTTCGATCTGGCGGACTTCCTCGGGCGCCACCGCGCGGCGCTCCAGCCCACCCTCAGCCAGCAGCTTGTTGACCTCGGTCGCGTGGTCGAATTCGGCCTTGTCTGTATAGATGTGCAAGATACCGCGATCTTCACAGTCGAAATCAAATCCATGACGCTCCGCCTTTTCCCGTAGCAGACCCCGCGCAGCAATCGCCATACGGGTCGTCTCGACAGTGTTCGTCCGGTATTGCGGGATCGACGCCACGAACTCGGCCATCCAGCTATACTTGTGCCAGCTCGGCCTGGGGTTGACGAGAAGCGGTGCGCCCCGCGTCATCATCCATTTCATGCCCTTGAAAACCGTGGACCAGCGGTTCCAGGTTTCGGCATTCGATGCCGACAACTGTCCGCCGTTGGCGAACGACGTCTGCATCGCGGCATACCGATTGTGATCGAACAAGGTGACATCATAGCCCCTGTCCATCAGGCTTGATGCTGTAGTTACGCCGGTAATTCCGGCGCCGATTACGGCAATTCTGGTCATGGCATCCTCCCGCGACCCAAGGTTTCGTCCTGCCGGATGACAGGTCCAATCCCCTCTGTCGCGGGATGCGGAGGCTCCACAGCGCGCTTCAGATCGCCGCGCTTGTCACAGTCCTTTTGCCTGAGAGGTTCCGGGGGGTTGCTCCTTCGGCGCCGAGTTATCGGCCTCTCCTGTGACAGCTTGGTAGGCTGCAGAAGGTCTAAATCGAATTTAGTTTCACGTCAAGACTATTTTAAGTTGCTTCTTTTTGCAGTTCTTTGGCGAGAGCATCTCGGTAGTCTTCAGAGGTCACCCAGGCCCCAAGACGGGCAAGGATTTCGTTGAACGCCCGCATCTCCTGAGCGGAGAGCGGGTCCGTCAGGATCACCTCTAGCCGATCAGACAAACGGCGCGCCACTTGGCGAACCTCCTTGCCCTTTGGCGTTGTGGAGAGCAGGAACACCCGCGCGTCTTCGCTTGAATTCTCTCGCTCGATCAGACCGGCGCCGATCAAATTCTGGATGATTCTCGAGGTCAAACTTCTGTCAAACCCGGTTATTTTCGCGATTTCTGCGAAAGTTGTGCCCGGCCGATCATCGATCAAACGCAACACACGCAGATCGCGTATCCGGCATCCCGTCTCTCTCAGGAATATCTCGTCATTGGCCTGAATCGCTTCTTGGGCGACGATGTTCAATCTGTACGTCAGGCGTTCGTTCTTGAAAGTCTTGTCGGTCTGCACGATCCGCTTCTCCTGTAGTCGATACCAAAAAAGTATCACGTCTTACCCTGATTTCTACACGAAATAGTCTTAACAAGAAACCATCTTGCCGGAAAAGTATCTCCGCGCAATATTCTCACACTGAGATAAATTGGAGCCCGCGAAGATGTTTCCCGCCTGGTACGAGACTCACCGCAAAACGTCGCAAGACTGGCTGCAGACCCTGCATCGCCACCCCGAAATCGGCTTCGAAGAAGTGCGGACGGCGGCCTTTGTCGCGGCACGGCTGACCGAGCTCGGTTACAGTGTAGCAACTGGCATCGGCGGCACGGGCGTCGTCGGGACCATGCATGGTCAAGATGCGTCACCTGCTGCACCCGGACGTTGCATCGCCTTTCGGGCAGAACTCGATGCCCTTCCGATGCAGGAAAAAGCCACGGTCGGCTACGCCTCCGAAGTTCCCGCCCGGTTTCACGGCTGCGGGCATGACGGACACATGGTCACCGCACTGACCGCCGCCGCCTATCTCGCGACACATCGCGACTTCGACGGCACAATTCGCTTCATCTTCCAGCCTGCCGAGGAACTCCTGACCGGTGCACGCGCGATGATCGCAGATGGCCTCTTCGAGCGGTTCCCCTGTGACGAGATCTACGCCTTGCACAACTCGCCGGACCTTCCCGCCGGTCAGGTCGGCGTGCCGGCGACAGCGGCGCTGTCCTCTGCGGACAACATTGATATCACGATCCGGGCGCAGGGTGCGCATGGGTCGATGCCGCATACCGGGCAGGACGCCATCGCGGCCGCCGCACATCTGATCTCGTCTGTTCAGCAGGCCGCCACTCGGAGTTTCGATGCACGCCATACCGGGGTGATTTCCTTTGGTCTGATCAAAGGCGGTACGGCCCGCAACATCCTGCCCGATACCGTTCGGATCGAAGGGACCATGCGCACGACGGCGACCGAGGTGCGCGATACGCTGGCCGATTTGCTGCAAGACGCGGTGCGCGCGACCGAGCTGCTCTTTGGCGTTCTCATCGAGATCGACGTGAGCAGCATGGTGCCCGTCACGCTGAACAATCCCGCCTGCGTCGCCGCGGCCGTGGCTGCGGCAACGCGTGTCGTCGGGTCAGAGCGCGTCACCGAGAACGCCCGCAGCCTCATGGCGTCCGAGGATTTCTCCGAGCTCTCGGCCATTGTCCCGGGTGCATATTTCTTCATCGGACAAGGCGGCTATGCCCCTCACCACCCGGAATTCGTCTTCGACGCGGAAATCATTCCTGTCGGAGCCGCCATCTTTGCCGATCTGGCAAAGCTCCGCACGAGCGCAACGCTCAACTCTCACCAACTGACCTGAACCAGATATCATCCTAGGGAGGATCCAGATGATCACCTTCACCAAGTCCATGCTCACCGGCGCTGTCGCCGCAACCGCAATGATGGCGGCGACGATGGCCAGCGCCGAGACGCTCACCATGTCGTCCTGGGTGCCGCCGACCCACTTTGTGCACACCGACTTCCTTGTGCCCTTCACCGAGAAGGTCGCAGAAGCCACGGAAGGCCGCGTCAACGTCGTGATCCTGCCCGCCCCTCTGGCCAGCCCGCCGCAGCATTGGGAACTGGCCCGCAACGGTGTGGCCGACATCACCTGGGGCAACTTCACCTATGAGCCCGAGCGCTTCGTTTCGATGTGGTTTGCCGAGTTCCCGAATGCCGGAACCAATGCCGAAGCTCAAAGCCGGGCACTGTGGCAGACCTATGAGGCCTATCTTGCCGACAACGCGGCTTTCGCCGGCGTGAAGATGCTTGCTGTCGGCATGTTCGGCGGCGGCCAGTTGCACCACGGCTCCAAGACCGTGACCTCGCCCGAGGATGTGGCCAACGTCAAGTTCCGCATGGGCGGGCCGATCCAGGAAAAACTGTTGACCTCGCTGGGCGCGGTTCCGGTGGCCGCACCGGCTACCAAGGCTTACGAGATGCTGGAAAGCGGCGTCATCGACGGGTCGCTTCACACCATGGAGTCGGTGGTCAACTTCCGCCTCGAAGACAGCCTCGAGCATCACACCATCTTCCCGAACGGCTTCTACGAC
This sequence comes from Ruegeria alba, assembly GCF_022321465.1. Taxonomy (NCBI): domain Bacteria; kingdom Pseudomonadati; phylum Pseudomonadota; class Alphaproteobacteria; order Rhodobacterales; family Roseobacteraceae; genus Ruegeria; species Ruegeria alba. Next base: position 4,166 of record NZ_JAKOEM010000027.1, read on the forward strand.
GCGACCTTCTTCGTCATCATGAACGGCGCCAAGTGGGATGGGTTGGCTGACCAGGACAAAGCCGCGATCGAAGGCATCATCGGCGAAGAACTCTCTGCCGCATGGGGCAAGAACTTCGATCTGCAGAACCCCGCCGCCACCGAAAAGCTGGGCGCGGCCGGTCATGAGATCGTGGAAGCCTCTCCCGAACTGATCGCGGCGGTGGATACCATCTACGACACGATGGTTGCTGACTGGGTAGAGGCCGCCAAGGCCGCTGGCGTTGCCGACCCGCAGGCCATGCTGACCTTCTACAACGACACGTATGAGGCGCTTGCAACCGAATCCGCAGCGTCTGCATCGAACTAAACCGCGCAACGTGGACCGGTTTGCCGGTCCCCGTCTTTTTGGGAGGAGACAGGATCATGCTGTCCATGGCATGGAAAATCCGCCGGGGAGTTGAAACAGTCATGGCACTGTTCCTTCTGGCAATGGTCGCACTGACCTTCGCAGACGTCATAGGCCGCCGCATCGTCGGCAAGCCGATCTACGGGGCCAATGACATCACAGAGCATCTGATGGCACTGGTTGTTTTTGCCGGCCTTCCTTTGGTGACCGCTGCTGGGGCGCACCTGACAATCGACCTGCTCGACAAGCTTGTGAACAAGCCCTGGATGGCGTGGTGGCGCGTGCTGATCAGCGTGATGGTGACCACGGTGCTGGCTCTTGTCGCTTGGCTCTTCATCAAGCACGGACTGAACGCGTCGCGCATCTCGGAAGTCAGCCAGGCTCTCCGTGTCCCACGTGGCCCGCTCTATTTCTACATGGCCGCAAGCTGCGCCCTCTCGGCGCTGGCCGCCCTGGCCATCGCATTTACCGGGCCGATGGTCGATCCCGAAGACACCCACGAGGAGGAAGCGCTATGATTGTCGGCTCCATTGCAATGCTCGCGGCCATTGTTCTGGCCTTTCTGCGGGTTCCCCTCGCGTTTTCCCTGCTCGCGGTCTCTGTGGCCGGGATCGGGTTTGCCATCAACTGGAACATCGCGCTGCAACTCTTGCCGCTGACGATTTCCGATGCGGTCCTGTCCTACGATCTGGCCGTCGTGCCGATGTTCATCCTGATGGGGAATGTGATCTCGAAAACCGGCATCGCCCACGATCTGTTCCGCGCGGCCTATGCCTTTGTCGGAAATGTCCGTGGCGGGCTGGCGCTCTCGACCATGGTCGCCTGTTCGGGGTTCTCGGCGGTCTGCGGCTCAAGCTACGCCACCGCGGCCACCATGGCCAAGGTCGCCTATCCCAGCATGAAGAAGTACAAGTATTCCGATGAGCTGGCCTCCGGCACCATTGCCGCGGGCGGCACGCTGGGCATCCTGATCCCGCCCTCGATCATCATGGTGGTCTACGGCATCCTGACCCAGACCAATATCGGGGACCTGTTCATCGCCGGCGTCGTTCCCGGACTCCTGGGTCTTGCATTCTACATGCTGGCCATCCGCCTCGTGGCGGCCCTCGATCCCAGCCATGCTCCGCAAGGCGAGAAGACCCCTTGGCCGGAAAAGATCCGGACGCTTGCCGGTGTCTGGCCCTTTCTGCTGCTCTTCGGGCTGATCATCGGCGGCCTCTATGCAAAGCTCTTTACCCCGACCGAAGCCGCCGGCATGGGCGCCGGGCTGGCAATCCTCATCGCGACCTTCCACGGCAAGCTCACTTGGGCCGTGTTGCGCGCCATAGTCGTCGACACTGCCTATACCTCTGTCTCGCTCTACACCGTACTGTTCGGCGCACTCATGCTGTCCAAGCTCCTGACCCTTTCTGGGCTGGCATCTGGTGTTTTGAGCCTGGTGCAGTCTACTGGCCTGGAGGGCACGGCGCTGATCCTGGCCATCATGTGCGTGTTCCTTGTGCTGGGCTGCGTGATGGACTCGATGGCGATCATCCTGATCTTCGTACCGCTTTTCGCGCCTATCGTCGTCGCTCAAGGGTTCGATCTGGTATGGTTCGGCATCATCGTTATCGTCGTGACGGAAATCGCACTGATCACACCGCCAGTGGGCATGAATGTCTTCGTCCTAAAAGCCGTTCTTCCAGACGTTCCCGTCGTGCGGATCTTCAAGGGACTCATCCCCTTCATCGCGGTCGATGTCGTCCGGCTTGCCATACTGATCGCGTTTCCTGCGATCACGCTTTGGCTGGGAAGCACCGTCGGATAGAGGCCGACTAGGCACAAAAACGAAGAGCGGCGGGCGAAGGAAATCCTCGCCCGCCGCTTTTTTTGTGCCGCATCTTCAGGGGCGCAGCAGGTCCGAAACATAGTTGGGCGCTTTCGGCACAAACCCGTTGGGATTGCCAATTGCGCCGTCTCGGGTACCTTTGAGACTTTGAACATTTCCACTGTGCCCGGCAGCGGACCATTAATGGAAGGAGGGAACACACGCGAGATCTGGATGATTACCTTCTAAGGTATGTCCGCATAACGCGCATTGCACCAGTTCAAACGGAGTGCAGCAAGTGACGCGATAGGCTCGAAGGAGCCATTAGCTGCAGCAGGCTCGAATGTCCGGACTTAGGCTTTGCGCAATCGGCCCGCGCTTTGCGTTGGGCTGCACGCTTATCCTTGCTGTTGCAGTTTTTCTGGCTGGTTGTTGATGTGGCGTTGATGTTGGCGCGCAAACGCAAACGCCACCCTTGAGGGAGGTGTGTAAGTACTTGATAACGCGTATTATTTTGGTTGCAGGAGTAGGATTTGAACCTACGACCTTCAGGTTATGAGTCGTGTCGAGCGAACCATGAACAATCACTCGGAGCCGCGAATTCTTGCGCAAATTCCAACACTTGCCGATCACGGCAAAGCGGCCCGGCTTCGCACGATCCGTCGGGATTGCGCAGCGTTTTTCGGCCTCGTGCTTCCACAATGCTTCCAACAGGCAACTAACAGATTCTCAGGAAGCAGCAGTTCAATCCAAAAGAGCGGCGCCGCCCTCGGCCTACTCTGACGCCGGCTCGGAGAAGATCGTTGCCGCGATAGCCGTACCACGGTCTACAGCGTGGCTAAGCCGATGACTGCCGTTAACCAGCACATACTCCCCTGTTACTTTCCGCACCAAAGCAATGGGAGGGATTCTTTCCAGCTCCGCAATCTTGGCCAGCCGCTCTGCGTCTGATCCTCGCGGCTGCTGCCCGCGCTCATCTACATTGCGTGATCCAGGCCTGCTGTAAGACAAGCCCTGAGGCGCATTCAGAAGCGTACCGCCCACGAAGTCATCGAATTCCTCTTTCCCTGAGAAAGCATGACGAGTGTATGGAGCATCGAATGCTCGCAGATCCAAGCCCATCACCTCAGCGTTATATTGGGCTTCACTGACGTCCGACTTGAAAGGGAAGGGGTACCAGCGAAGCCAAACGTCATTCTTGTACGGTGCTTGAGAACGCTTGAAGGTAAAGATTAGGCTATACCGTGCAGCCTCAGACTTAACCGGGGTAACAGCGTGAAAGGATCTCTCCGAGATCCCGAATAGGAAACCGTTGTTGTGCGATGGAAGCCAAGCGCCTTCGACGTCTCGCATGCTGCCACTCCGCAGAGTCAGCAGAATGCCGCCTTGCTCGATCGACCAGTGTTCGTTCAACGTGACTGTAAGCCGAAACTCCTCATCAAAATCATTCTCGTCTGTATGAGCCGCAATATAGTCTCCCTCGATCATCTTGTGAGCTGCAATATCAAAGTCTGCAGAAATCGATGCCCGGAAGAAATCCCCTACCGCATCTGCCATCTCTTGTCGGGCCGTGAGATCAAAGATTTTTTCAAAGGCGGGGTGGCCAGAAACGTTTCGCTCTCTTTGCCGATAAAACTCCCTTCGGGCCTCGTGCCAATCTAGCTCTCTTACAGACCTACTCAGCCCTTCATAGACTCGTTCCGGAAAAACCCGAGACATTGCAGAACCAAATGCCCCACGTTCGGGCAGAGTGACGAGGTATGGACAAATCATGTTAGCGCCCGCTCAAAAACACCAAAGACCTGCTTGTAGTCTGAGCAATAAACAGAGGGGTTGCGATACGATTCACCATCCCATCGGTGCTGCATGTAGCCGCCACCGCACTTGCCAAAATGCCGGCAGTTCTCACACTCTGGCGCAACATCATCTCTTGTGCGCAGGAAGTCCCTCAACTCTGCAGAGCATAAAGCTGCATCAATCCCAGCGCGAGAGATCTTGAAGCCGCCGGCGAAATCGGCCCCGCTCCGATTGATCCTCAGAGTATCAACCAACTTGATCTCTCCATTGGTGTCGACAGTGAGATCTACACGAACTTTGCCAGATGAGGGGCGAGGCAGTCCTTGTTTCTCAAGAAGCAGTCTCTCAATGATGTCGTCTAGCATCCTTACTCCGAAAGGACGACGATCCCTGCAATACAGAGCCGAAAAATCGAGCACCCATTTAGCCGCCTGACACGCGTCCAAGCTATCCATCATGGGTGGAAGAGACTGACGATCACCATCCGGAAGCAGAAGGTCATACTGGGGTGCACCAGCCCAGTGCATGAACTCCAATATGCGGTCGGGCGAGTTCTTCAGGTCGACGACCATCAATATCGAATCGAGCACTTGGGCGTCCCGAGCGCGCTCGATTGTCTCTCTGATCTTCCGGAACCTACTGGCTCCGCGTCTATCGACCCGGTGACGGTCGTTCTCTTCCTGGAGGCCATCGACCGATAGAGAGAACGACAGCGAAGACCTGTGTTTCTTAAGGATTGCTTCAAGAGTTGAGTTATATATCGTCCCGTTCGACTGGACCGTCATGCGTGCTCGGGGCGCCTGCTCCTCAATTCTCGTGACCAGGGAGTCAAAAGCCGCCAAACCGAACAGTAATGGCTCGCCGCCGTGAAATGCTACGAGGGGCGCACCTTCCTGCTGGGCGCACAGGAAAGTAACTGCGTCAATCAGCCCCTCAACAACCGCGTCCGGCATGCGAAACGGCATGCTCTCCCAAGAACGGTCCTGTCCATGATAGATATAGCAATAGTCGCAGTCGAGATTGCATCGGGATGCAATCTTAACGATCAGACTATCTATTTCGATCTCTTCCGAGCCCAATGGCACTCAGCTTACTTGCCGGTGCTCTTGTCGTAATGCCGATCGTAGCTGCCCTTAGGGCCACCACCACGATTGTAGGCTGTGAACAGCTTCGGATCGCCATATTTTTCAAGGCTCTCCGTCATGTCTTGCTCCGCCTTCTCAAGAAACTCCGGCGAGATCTTCAATTCAAAGTCTTCGGACATCAGCTTTTTCTCCTCTGCTCCGCGTCCACACTTCCAGTACAATGGCACCACGGCAGCAAGGTCGCCAAAGACATGGGGCCCGGTCAAGCCTCTTTCTTTGCCGCGCGCGCCTCGAACCTTACCAGAAGCTTCTGCACGACCATCAGGCGGCGGTCAGCGACCAGAAGCCGAACTTCCTGCCGTGTTCCTCCTTCAGCCGGGCGACGTAGACGTCATGCGTCTCGAACGCGCCAAAGTCTGGGATGTCGCGCGCGAGCCGGGCGCAGGAGACCAGGTGCTCGGCGGCATAGCGATACCGCTTCGCCCGGGATCTGGTGAGAGTGAAGTCGATCATTGCGCGGAGCACCAGCGTCGCGGCCAGCGGATGATACTCTGACAGGGCCTCCGCCGCGGGGACAAGATACTCGTAGTGATCCCCGTCGATCTCTTCGTGCCGGGCCACAAGGAGGTCTGCCGCACGATCCGGCGCCGGCCAGTCGAGGAAGAACTGCAGGGCGTGAAGAAGGCTCGGACAGGCCGTGGCGTGCGCCATCGCCCGCTCCTCGGCTTCGATGTCGTCGAAGTCGGGGAGCCGCTTGAGATAGGCCCGCAGGTAGCTGTCGGAGAGCGTGCGCTCGAAGCAGTCCCACCGGAACGCCTGCGCCTCCTCGCCACGACCCAGTGCCTCCAGCGTCTGCAGGCGAATGTCCTGCCAGGCCAGTGGAACCCGCAAGCCATCGCCGAGCTCCGCGCGCTCGAGGAACCCCAGCGCCTCGCCTGCCCTGCCGGCCGCGAGCAGACGCTGCGCGATTTCCGCCGCGATCTGCGGCAGCTTGCGGGTCTTTGGATCGTACTGAGCGATAAAGCCGTCGACGTCGCCCTGCGCATCGGCGATGTCCTTGAGCGCCATGGAGACCGTGCTCTCGCGTTCGCGCGCCCGCATCTCGTGCTCGTAGGTGGTGCCGCCCGGGCCCCAGCCCACCGCCTTCCATTGATCCTTTGGCGGCACCTGCACAGGCGAGCGGCCGAGGTCCTCGGCCAGCGATTTCAGGGCCGCCAGCCCCTCGTCGCCGAGCGCCGGGGTCATGATGCCGATCAGGCCGTCATACTGGCCATAGCCGTTGTCCTGAAGCGCATCGAGAACAGTGCCGGCGAGCGCCTGCGGATCCGGCCGGACCTTCGCGGCGAGTTGACCCAGATCGGCGCAGGCTTGGTGGAAGATGCCGATGACGGTGCCGCTGGAATCGTCGCAGCGCTCGAATACGGGCGTGGCGAGAGCCATGAACCGCCACATGAGCGCCAGCGCCTCGTCCGGATCGGCGGGCGCGATCTGCTCGACGATGGCGCGACGCTGGGTTTCGAGATCCGTGACCAGCGCCTTGCGGTTCTTCCAAGTGATGAAGCTGCGGGCGCGGGCGATGCTGGTCAGTCGCTTGGTGATCTCCCGCGCAGCCTCCTTCGGACTCTGGGCACCCGCCAGCGCGAGCCGCAGCTTGCGCTTGGCCGCCGCGTTGCCGGTACTGACCTCGATCAGCAGTTGCGCCAAGCGCTCGGCGCCAAGCGCTTCGAGGTTCTTGGCATTGAGGGTGGTCTTGGAAGCCATCGGATCGCCAGTTTCTTTTTCCCGAACCTATCAGTGGTCCGTAGGGTCTGGAACCTGCTTTCTGATTCGCTGGGCACGTCGGCACCCCGCACCAGCGCACCGTAGCGTCTTACGCGGGAACACTCGAATTTTCCTTTTTCTTCGCGATTTCAATGTGCTCGTTGACTGTCGCCTGCGCTTCAGCACTGTGGAATGGAGAAAAAACACCGAAGACCACCATGCCCAAGATCACCAAACGCCTCGTCGACGCCGCGGAACTCCGCCCCGCCGAATACTTCCTCTGGGACAGCGAGATCCCTGGCTTCGGGCTGCGCGTGCTGCCGAGCGGGCGTAAGGGCTACGTCGTCCAGTATCGCGCCGGACGCCGATCCCGACGAATCAGCCTCGGGCCCAGCACGGTCCTGACCTGCGAGCAGGCGCGCAACCGCGCCATCGCCATCGTTGCCGCCGCACGCAATGGCGAGGACCCCGCCGCCGAGCGGGACGCGGGACGCAAGGCGATCACGTTAAAGGAGTTGGCCAAGCGGTTCGACAAGGAGCACATCGCGATCCGAGTGAAGGCGAGCACGGCCAAGGAATATCGCCGGAACCTGGAACGCTTCATCCTGCCCGCACTCGGACAGCTGACGGTCACGGGCATCACCCGGGCGGACGTGGCGAAGTTCCATCACGACCTCCGCCAAATCCCCTATCAGGCGAACCGTTGCCTCGAAGTGGTCTCGAAAATGTTCAGCCTCGCCGAGATGTGGGGGTTGCGTCCAGACGGCACCAATCCGCGAAAGCACATCCGAAAGTACCCGGAAGAGAAGCGCGAGCGCTTTCTCAGTGCGGCGGAACTGCGCCGGATCGGCGAGGTGCTGCGCGAGATGGAGGCGGAGGGGATTGAACTGCCCTCGGCGATTCTCGCCGCCCGGCTGCTAATCCTGACCGGCTGCCGGCTGAACGAGATCATGACGTTGAAGTGGGCATACGTTGATCTGGCCGAGCGCGTCCTGCGCTTGCCGGATTCCAAGTCCGGCGCCAAGGTCGTCCATCTTGGACTACCCGCCGTCGAAGAGCTCCGCGATGCCCGGCGCATCGAAGGCAACCCATGGGTCATCACCGGCACCCTGCCGGGCAAGCGACTGAGCGATCTACAGCCCTTCTGGCAACGCGTCCGCGCCCGCGCGGGAGTGAAAGACGTGCGCATCCACGACCTACGCCACACCTTCGCATCGACGGCCGTAGCCTCGGGTCAGGGACTTCCGATGATCGGCAAGCTACTTGGTCACACGCAGGTCCAGACCACGGCCCGTTATGCCCACCTTGCTGCCGAGCCAGTGCGGATGGCGGCGGATGAGGTGGCGCAGAACCTGCGACAATCATTGGGCTGATTTATTAAAATTCGAACGCCGCCTCAGTGCCACATTCTGAGATCAGGATGGAGTGGGACTGGAATCCAACGCGATCCACCCCAAGTTATTGTTTTGTAGATAACATATGCCCCCCAGGCATCCGCAATTCCCACTTTAGGCGCGGTTTCGCGCTTTTGACCTGCCCCGCCACTCAAGGGAGGCGACGCTCGCCTAAGCTGTTGCCGCCCCCCATCTCTCGCGGCTAGTCTCGCAAGAATGGTGAGAGAGTGCGGGAACAGCCTACGCAGATGTTTCCATTAAGGTATTTGAGGCGTGCATGGATGTTCGAAAACAGGAATCGGATTTAGAGCAACTGGCAGAGTTCGTTCATGACGAATGCCAGAAACGCCTTAAGGCCTACGAAGCACAACCACGGGACGCGGCCGAACATTTCGAGACCGAGAACGAAGTCCTGTCAGGCGGATACGCCTATCGTCAGTTGTACGAACTGGTGCAGAACGCTGCCGACGCGATCCTGGAGGCCGCGGAGCCCCAAGGGCGGATCCATGTCCGTCTCTCCTCCAGTCGGCTAGAGGCCGCCAATACTGGAGCCGCCTTGGACGAACCAGGAATTGTGGCGCTTCTGAACGCGCGCAGCTCCCCCAAGCGCGGCAACCAGATCGGCAGATTTGGGATAGGTTTTAAGTCACTGCTCAAGTTGGGCGGTCGTGTCGACCTGACGTCCAGATCTGTAGGACTGCGCTTCGACCCCGAAGCCTGCCGTGAGCGGATTCGTCAACATCTAGGGTTGGACAAAGATGCCCCCGCACCGGGCATGCGGCTTGCCGAGGTGCTGGATCCCGCAGCCGAGAGTAGCCCGCTATCGAAATCGAGCAGGTGGAACTGGGCAACGACCGTCGTTTCAGCTGAAATCGCAGATGAGGCCGCGTTCGAGCGACTTAGCCAGGAAATAGCAGATTTCCCCGCCGAGTTCCTACTGTTCCTGCCCTCGGCAATCTCCCTCGAGCTGGAAGTGGAAGGTGCTGCAACCCGTCTTCTGACCAAGCGGCTTGAAGGCGGGCTCGCAGTTGTCAGCGACGGAACGAACGAGGCCCGGTGGAAGGTCTTCGAGACATCAGTCCACGTCGACAGCCCAGCCGCGCGCTCTGATGCAACTCACATCCAGGCAAGGGAACAGGTCCCGCTGTCCTGGGCGGTACCGGTCGGGGGGCGCGAACAAGCTGGGCGCTTCTGGGCGTTCTTCCCCACCGAGACGCAAAGCCGCACCTCGGGCATCCTCAACGCACCGTGGAAACTCAACAGCGACAGAACCAACCTGATCCGAGGACCCTGGAACGAAGCGATCATGCAGGCCGCTGCCGATCTGATAAGTGGCTCTCTAACCGCGCTGTCCACACCCGAGGATTCCGGGGCCGCCGTAAGTGCGTTCCCGCGTCAACCGGAACGGCAGGACGAAATCGCCGTGCCCCTCATCCGGTCCCTCTGGGACCAGATCGTTTCGTCTGAAGTCTTGCCTAACGTGAATGGCATCCCGCGCGGTGCGAGCCAGCTCTTGCGGCATTTTGTTGAGGACACGGAGATCTGCAGATCGTGGGCTGGCCTTGCGAGTGCGGAGGCGCGGGACCGTTACCTGCATCCGGACTGCTATTCGACCGAGGCAAGGCTATCGCGGTTGAATGCCCTCGTCACGGAAGCAAAGCGCCGGGACATGCAGGTCCTGGCGAAGTCGCCCGCCGATAAATGGCTCGACTGTATTGCGAACACAGACCTCGCTTTGGCGAGACAGGCCCTCGCGTTCGTTGGCAGCCTCTTGCGGGAGCCATACGAGTGCCGACTGTACAGCGTCCCAGAAGCACGACTGATACCAACCGCCGATGGACGTCTGGCCACTCCTTCAGAGGCGGTTATCGTTTCGGGATCAGAGCCACCTGCAGGCTTTCTTGCAGTTGCTGAGGAAATTGCTTCGGACGAGGAATCCCGAGAAATCCTGGTCAATGAGATGCATGTCACCGAGCTGGCATCTGCATCGTGGTCCGACATTCTCGAAGCCTCGCTGACGACCGCGAAGGAATCCGATGGGCCGGAAGACTGGGAGAACTTCTGGCACAACATCGCCTCTGCACCACAGGAAGCGAGGCAGGAATACATCGATGAGCTGGATCTGGAGCGCATCAAGTTCCGCGCAGTATCCGGGAAGTGGACAAGCCGGAGCCTGTTGATCGTACGGGAGACTCTATCGGGATTTCCCGAGGATCACGTCATGGATCCACAATTTCGGCGGCAGATCGAAACCACGGCCCCACCGGACTGGCTGTCGGAATTTCCCAGTATCGAGGAATCCGTGGATCGAGACGATCCGGTTTTCAAGGACTACCTCCGCTTATTGAGTCCCGGCTTCAATGAGATTTGCAGGGCGCACTCCGGAAGCACGCCGCGATACTTACCCAAGATCTCGAGCTACTCGATCCGCATGCCGTCAGGGTGGCGGCTGCTTCCGGTGCTGCCTACGGCGAGTTCCGCACAGCTGAGTCGGATGCTGCTAGGTGAGATCGCGCAATTTGCCGAAAATGCGTCTAAGGTGACGATCATACATCCGACACGTGCGGACGCCTACCCGAAGGTGACGGCACCGCATCCGGCCTATTTCTGGCTGACGGAGCATGGACGCATACTCGTCGGCAACCTCGTAGTGCCGCTAAATTGCATCCCCCCCGAACTTGCTGACATCTTGGCTGAGGCTGAAGTCCAGGGGTTCAAGGCTGTTGAAGGGTTTCTCCGCGCCAGAGATGCTGAGACGGATTTGGGATCTCGCTTCGCCTGGCGCAGGGCCAAACTCACGCGCGAGGCAACCGCGCGTTTCTGGGAGCAAGTCTTCAATTCAGTTTCGGAAAGAAAACGGGATTTCAAGGCCCTGCGGCCGGTGTGGGAGATGGCACATGCTGACGGTGCCATTCCAGCCGCCTTGCCCAGCGCCGACGGCGCTCTCCCGCTGTCGGAAATCTATGTGACCGCCGATGAGAGCGTCGGGCACGATCTCGACGATGGCAGGATAATCTTGTTGTTCGAGGATGTGGCTTCGGCATGGGTGGCAGCCGGCGCGATGGAGCTTGGCACCGGGCCGTCGATGTCATTCGAGAAGCGTCTATCGGCGCCGTCGCACCTCCTCGATCTTTTCCCGGAGTTGGCTGCAGCGCAGGAAGACTTTGAGATGCTGAGGACGATCCCGGCCGTCTGGGTCAGCGGCCTTGAAGAAAGTGTCGGGCCTTTCAGGCGAGCGGTGACAGTCGGAATGGACGCCGACGGCGCATTCCTCATCGATCGTGAGCAATTTGGCAGTCGCGGCTGGAAGGAAGGTGTCGAACTATTGCTTCGCTGCCTCGCGCGCCATGGGATCATTCAGGGTGGCGCAGATCTGGAAGAAATCCTTTCCCGAATAATGGATCGCAGGTCAGACGAGGCGCGAACGGCAGTTCGAGATGAGAAGTCGCTTGAGCTCAGATTGCTAAAAGCGATTGGTGGTGACATCGAGACCCTGCTCGGAACTCTGACCCCTGCTACCCGTCACGCCGTGGAGAATCATGTCGATCCGGAGGACCTCGCCCGGTTGGCGCTGGCAGTCCACGGACCGACGTTGCTCAGCAGGCTGAGAGACGCACTTGAGCTTCGTGGGCTTGCGCCTCCCAAACGTTGGGGTGGCGAGCAAGCTCGGGTCTTTGTGCAAGAGCTTGGCTTTCCGATCGAGTTTGCCGCCTCGGTCGGAGGCCGCCGAGATGCAGAGCTGTCCGTCAGTGGGCCAATTCACCTGCCACCACTCCACGATTACCAGGAAGACATCCTGACTAGCATAGGCTCGCTTCTCAACACAGGCGCAGGTCGCCGCCGAGCTGTGGTCAGCCTGCCCACAGGCAGCGGCAAGACGCGCGTCGCTGCTGAGGCTGTCGTGCGGCTGGTCTTGCAGGGCGATGGGCGTCGAACTGCACTCTGGATAGCTCAGACCGATGAGCTGTGCGAGCAGGCAGTCCAGTGCTTTCGCCAGCTCTGGGTCAATGTGGGCGAGCCCGGCGAAGACCTCCGCATCGTGCGGCTATGGGGCGGCCAGCGAAACCCTTCGCCGCCGGAAGGCGATGAACCAACCGTAGTAATTGCGAGCATCCAGACCTTGAACAGCCGTAGTGGTCGTTCCGAACTGGCATGGGTCGCCCAATCCGGGATCATCATCATCGATGAGTGCCATCACGCGATAACCTCGAGCTACACGGATCTTTTGCGTTGGCTCGATGTTCAAGTCGGCGGCGAGCGCGCGCGCGAACGTGAAGCGCCCGTTCTGGGTCTAAGTGCTACGCCATGGCGCGGGTACAATGAGGACGAGTCCGAACGGCTTGCGGCGCGCTTTGACCGTCGCTGGTTTCCGTCCGACCAGGCTGGCCTTCACGATAAGCTCTCCGAGATGGGCGTGCTCGCGGGCCGAAGCTATCGCCCACTTCGCTACAACAGGCCGATTACACTGACCGAGCGCGAACAGCAGCACGTCGATACCTTTGGAGAGCTTCCCGACAGCGTCGTGGACCGGATGGGCGAAGATTCCGACCGGAATGATCTGATCATCGATGCCATCGTGAACAGCAAGGCGGAGTCCATCCTCCTGTTCGCCAACTCTGTCGCACACGCGCAGTACCTTGCGGCGAGACTACATCTTGCAGGTTGCCCTGCTGCCGCTGTCAGCGGTCAGACGGACCGGCTTGCGCGGCAGCATTTCACACGACGGTTCCGCGCCGGCGATCTACGGGTAATCTGCAATCACAGCGTCCTGACGACCGGCTTCGATGCCCCAAAGGCCGACATGGTCCTGATCTCAAGACCGGTCTTCAGCCCCGTCCTGTACATGCAGATGGTGGGCCGCGGTCTTCGGGGACCAGCCAACGGTGGAACCGATCATTGTGAAATAGTGACTGTCGAAGACAACATCATCAATTTCAGAGATCGACTCGCATATCACTTCTGCCGTCGCTTCTTCGATTGACTCGAGATGATGGAGAGCCCAACTGCGTCAAGCATCTGCAACGACGCGTGCTCCGGAAGGTGAGGGATTCCCTCCGTGGTCTCCCACGATCGTCATGGACAACGATCCTAAGCCTTCAAGCGCCGCCCCTTTGGCTTGCTCCCTCCCAGCTCTGAAGATATTTGGAGCAATCGCTCAACATGGAAATTGAGCTCATCGCGATCCAATGTCGCGAGCGGCAAACTTGCCATCGCGACAACTTCCTCGGCCTCACCAACTTGTCGCAGCGCAACCGTGGTGGCGTTTACCCAGGCAGCCGACATAAGCTTCTTGAGCGAAGCAACGGTGGGGCGAGCGCCCAACCTTGCGATCGGAAGTACGAGGTTGACGATTGGGTCCTGCATTGTCGACTGGGAGCAGTCCTCGACTACGATGAACTCGCCCCTTGTGCTGCTCGGTCGAATTCCGATCTGCCCCGAGTCGCTTTTCACTTCGACCTTGTAGCCGGCCTCCTGAATTCTGGCTTTTAACATGACCATGTAGGCCGGTGGCTCGACCAGCCGTTCGAGTACCATGTTGCCAGCTACCTTGATGGTTTGGTGGCGTGTCAAATCACTGCCTGTTCGGGATGTCTCAATCTCGACATGCACCGGATCGCCGGCTAGAACTCGTTCTCCTATTTCGAGTACAGCATCCATTCTCGACGCAGGCGACTTAAGTTTGCCATCGATTCGCGAAAGCCCGGCGAAGGCATAAACGGCTGCGGTAACCAATGCTCGCACCCGCGGCCCAGCTCCGAGGTTGTTTTCGAGTTCTTCCAATCCCGCAGGATCGTGGGACAGGATAACAGCAAGCGCCGCTCGGCGGCCAATCTTCTCACCGTCTGTTAGGCTAGGAATGTCAATCTCGGCGTCGATTACCTTCTGGCATCCACGTACCCAGGAATCCACTTCCGGACCGTGACCTGCCGAGCGTTCTTCAACATCCGCGATGAACTCACGCCGATCGAAGCCCCGCTTGCCAAAGCGCGACCGCAACGCTCCGATTGTCGCGGTCCAGATCCCGACGTCGGCTTGGGAGGAGCCAGGTTCGAGCGCAAGCAAGAGATTTCGCCCATTTTCTGTCACACCCGTACCTGGCTCACGAAGAAATTTGTAGATCGCTTCGTCTAAGGTATTATCCGCCAATAGCTGGACGACCCCAGCAGCAAACCCACCAAAAAAATCTAGGTCGCATCTTTGCTCAGTGCGATCGACTGGCATTTCTTGTAGGTCTCTCGGGCGCTCGTCTACTTCGCGAACCGGCCAATTCGTGGATAGTTCGACGACATTGACGGGAACGTCAGGAAACGCATCGTAGGATGCATTGAAGTTCGCAAGGGAAGCCTCGTCCTTAAAATAAACCGACTGCAGTTTAGTTATCCTTGACGGGCCATCGAGCATTTCCAAACATCCGGCATCCGGAACTTCTTTTCCTGTTCTTTCGAAGCTGAGCAGGACCCGATCTCCTGGTTCACCTTCTGCAATCGCCCAAGCTGGAACCTCGCAGCTAAATCCGAGCAGGTTGTTGCCAACGTGCGCTTGAAGATCTCGTGCCGCATCGGCTTTCAAAGACCCTCCAACGTATCCGGATGCTAACGCCAGGGCGAAATTGTCCGCATGTATGGGCACGAGGAATTCCCAGCGCGCGATCTTGCCTTCGCTATTAGTTTCAAGATCGAACTCGAGTTCGCGTGTGTTGTCCGTCACTCGGCTGCCTCCACGTCTTTGAAACCATCGTTAGCCTCAATGGCATCCTCAAACACCGTGATGCTTTTTTCGAGCGGTCCTAGCCCGACGTACCTGCAAAGCTTCTCACTCGGCCGGGGAAGAAGACAGATAGAGTCCGGCGGATGGGCCTTCGGATCGATATCACGAAATGCAATGTAGAGTTCCGAACGGGCGCGGGAACTCATGACGTAGAGCGCCATCCGCTCGTTGAGAAAACCAGAGGTATCGACGCTCATCGCTTCCATACCAAGGAAGAAAACTATGTCAAACTCCAGGCCCTTTGCGGACTGGGCGTGAAGGAACGTGATCGTGTTGCTACTCTCAAAGTCTAGTGCATCTTCGGTATGTGTGGCGTGACGACTTACGTACATTTGCAGTCGCGGCGGCTTGGGCAAGTCGTCGACTCGCATCTTCACCTGGTTGTAGGCGCGCTGGACGTCCTTTTTACTGCCGTAGACGATAACACCGACTTGCTTTCCCGGATTAATCTTAGCCTTACGAGCAATGAAGTCCGCGATATCGCGGTCGTTCGCCGCGAAGATCACTTGCGGTTTCTCGCCGTCGGCATCGGGTAGCTCGGCAATGCCGCTCTCGTTGCCGACCTGGAAGTACTTGGCGAACTCGGCGATAGGCCGAGTGTTGCGAAAGTTCTTTTTGAGGGTGAAGACCCGATCGGCCGTTGCACCGAAGAAGAGATAGTCCTTGATATCCTTAATCCGGCTGTTCCGATCAGCCTGAAGTCGCTGGTTATCGTCGGCGAATACCGTTACATGCGCCGCGGTCCCGAGCGCTTCCAACTGCTTCAGCATCATTCCGAGCGCCATGTACATTTCGGGCGGGAAGTCTTGCCCTTCATCAATGATGAGATGTCCCCAGATGAAGCTTCGGCTGGCTCCTTTCTGGAAGGCGTTGAGAGCCCTAGCGCAAATCTGGTTCCAATCGTGGGCCCACCGGTCGCCTGCAACCGTAGGCGGCCAATAGCCCGTCGCTCGCTTCCACCATTTTCCAGCCCAGACGTGCATCGTGCTCACGCTGACATCCGGCGCCACGTTCGATCGGGTGGAGGTGTACTTAGCCAGAACCTTGTTATACATTATAACATGCGGATCTTGCCCAAGTTTACCGAGCTTCTGGGCACGGTGAAAAGCCATGACTGTCTTTCCAGTGCCGGGCGGCCCCAAGACTAGGATTGCCCCGTCGGCCGGAGCATCGCCGTAAATGCGACGCTGCTCTCGATCGAGATCACTTAGGGAGGGGAACCGCATCTTTAGTCCTCCAGGACCTTGTTAAAATACCCTACCGGCTCTGTTACACCGCGACCATTCTTGCGCCCGTCCCCGGACACTAGGATACGATCGAGGAGCACGTTTGAAACGGTGCAGCTCGTCTCCGCGACAAGCGAGCAGGCATGGCAAGCAGCGCGGTTCAAACCGTCTACCCCCTGGGCATCAAGTTCGCGACAAACCGGGTCTCCCGAACACCATTGGCTGCGCGATACCGCCCGGTAAATGACCTCTTCGAGCCTTTCCGGCGCTCCCATCTCGCTCAGGCCTCCCATCGATCCCTCTGCGTCAGAGTCTGCCGTGTAGATTAAAAGACCGGCATACGGGTCGGAGTCGGTCCCACAGTAGATTCGCTCTCTTAGCGAAGTTGAGGAATAGCCACAGTCGAAGGACAGCTGGTTCAGGAGTAAGTGTGCGAAACTGTGGACCATGACGAAGGTCGGGTTGGCGTTGAAACCCATGCGCCCCGGCAATCCGAGAGTCTCGGCGCTCAGCAGGTGTGAACGAGTAAACTCTTCGATTTCCTCTTCGTTCTTTTTTCTCCAAGCGGCTATCGCTGAGTTGGAAAACTCCAAGAAGATTCCCTCGCCTAGCACCATCATGGCAGGCAACCAGTCAGGTTGCTGCCGTCCTAGCGAAGGAGAGATCATCGCGTGCTTCGCCGAGACATTCCGACGCTGGAAACCCCTAAATGCCCGGACCTCACGGAGCCGCTCGACCCTGACGAAGCGCTCGAAAAGCTCGTCGAGACCGAAACGGGCAGTCGGCTGCTCCGGGCGAGTAATGAGCCAACGAGTTTCCTGTCCCTTTGGGTTCGCAAGGACAGGGAACTCCTGGTCGAGAATGCTTTGCTGGCTGATCTCGTCCGCAGGTGCAACATCTGCCGTTTCAGTCGGGTTTGCTCCAAGGTCGGCTTCGAAACAAGCCAAGGCGTCCTCGAAACTGATGCCTACCTCGTGTGCGCGAGCTTCCAGGCTTGGACGGCTTGCCTGGATCGCCAGCGACGTGTCACCTCCTTGCAAGCCAGCAAGCAACCTCGCCGTTTGCAAGGTGTTCTGGTAGATCGCATCGGACCGAAGTTTCTCCCAGCTGTCTTTCTGCGTGTCACCGTCGATATCGAGTGCGGAGATCACGGAAGCGTAGTGGAGCGAGCTTGACCCGCGAGGCTCCATGTAGAGTGGTTTCGGTGCGCCGGGGTTCTTCTTGTTCTCCGGGTCGATGCATGTCGAAGCTTGCTCCCCGGGTTGATACCCGCGACATTTCTGCGGTAGCGGGCCGTCAGCGATCCCTTCCAAGTTCCCAGACGATCCGCAGCTACAGCGGATTTCCATACTCGAAAAATCACCGCCGCTCTTGCCGGTTACCTCGAAGTACAACCTTGACGTTTGGCGGCTGCAAGCGCCGTGTTTCGCGGGCTCGTGTCGCCGGTGGGCCCACCAATACCAATCGATCTCGTCGAGATGTCCGTTGTCGCAGGCGGCAACGAACCTCATGGGGACCAGGCGGGCATTCTTGCACTTGCCCCCGTCACAGGTCGGTCTAGGAAGACTGCCGTCTTCCATGAGGTTTTCACGGTCCTTGTTCTGCGTCCACCGAGTCATTTTCCGACACTCCGGGCAGAAGTGCCAATGTGGAAAGCGCAATATTGCAACCGATTCCGTGGGCTTCCTGAGCTGGCGGGGCCGAAGCCAATCGGTAAGCGATCCAACTTCGATCTTCTCGAGATTGTAACCCTTTGCCCAACTGCCCGTACCACGAACGAAGAAAGACTGGCCGTCGATCTCGCACAGGGAGCCTACACCGAAGGGGCTTATTAGCTGCGCGCTACGAATTGTTAGCTTGGGCAAGTGCCTTGTCCTCCAGCGTGATTTCCTTGTCGACGTGCCTCATGGACTGCAGCGTGTGCCAACCTGCCCCGTCAATCTTCTTGTTGCCGTAACGAACAAGCAAGTGCGCGCGTTTCTGATTGCTAGCGAAAGTGTACTGGAGCCCCTCTACGGAGTTTGCCCATCCAGCCCACTCCGAGACCTTTTCGGCCAACTTCGCCGAAATGCGATCCCTTTCTTCTGCTTCCCGAGGCCCATCATAGGCCCTTAGCAAGCGCTCTTCGAGACGCCCGATCATGGTGGCAACAGGCTGCTCAGAGGGATCAAACAGATTGGCGGCCGAGTTTCTTCTAAGTTTGGTCCCGTGGCGTATGACCGTTACCAGTGCTGCATGGAGTCCCCTTTCAATTGCCGGCAAAGCTCCTGGGGTCACACTGGTCGGCTCAACGAAGCTGTAGAAGCGCTCGTGGTAGTCACGGAAAGACTCGTAATGCGAGCGGTCCCTGGGCTTGCTGGGTGAATAGGCAGCCAAGACGAGGCCGGGAACTACGCCGCGTCCGACCCGGCTCGTTGCCTGGATATATTCTGCGCTGAGCTTGGGTTGACCGTTCACCATCATCATGCCAAGGCGATCGATATCGACACCCACGGAAATGATGTTGGTACAAGGGACCACGTCTATCGCGGGTTGCTCTGGCCTATGGCGCCGCGCCAGCAGTTGTCTAGCTCTCGGGACTGGTGTCTCAGCGTGCGCTTTCAGCTCAAGGACCTGGAAGTTCGATGGCCTTTCCACGGTCTCGTTCGACGCGTAGACTTTCATGCGGGTCGGAATCTCGTCTCTCGTTGCGTTGACGATGCGCCCAAGTTCGCGCTTGCTGTTGTGATAGGCGACAAGAGTCCAGTAAGAGTCCGCTTCGTTCGCGGTCAGTTCGCTTTCTTCCACGAGTTCGTAAGTCGCCTGGAGCAAAGTTGCCATCGTCCACGAGGCAGCTACCGTCGACCGCAGCCCCTGCGCCATGACGCCGGCGTAGAGCCTGGACCTCTCCCTGTTGCCCGTGTCGAGCTTCGAGAAGAAAGAGTCCTCCGCGCGCAAACCAGGCGATGGGAATACCATCGAGGGCTTGCCGTAGATCCTGCGACATTGGACCGAGGCGTTCCTGATGGTTGCCGTGGACGCGATCACCTTCGGGGGCTTTCCCCCTGTCGCCATAAGCGTCTCGAACGCTGCCTCGTAGATGCCTGCTAGTGTCCCGAGCGGCCCCGAGATCAAGTGCAACTCATCTTGGATCACGAGCGAAGGTGGCGACGACTTCATACCTCGTCCCAGCAGGACTCCACCGTTCTCTTTCCAAGGTATCATCGCAAATTTATCAATGGTCCCGAGAAGAAACGACGGCGGTGCGCGAAGCAGCTGCTCGTCGATGAAGTAAACGGGAAGACCCGAGTGGAAAAAACAATCTTCCTCCGGGCATCTCGTGGTGAAGCTGTTGGCCGTCGCCAAGAAGCCGTAATAGGCTTCGTCAGGACTGCCATCCGGCCTTACCTTCTTTTCTTCCGGAACGAGCAGCGTTCCGCACGACGGGCAACTCTCGATGGGGAATGGATTCGCGTCGCGAGGCTGGCTAGAATCGAATAACTCCTGCGTCATCGAAAGGGCCCCATCTTGGCTGCCCGCGAATGTATTCGGACTAACTTCGCCACCAACGAAAAGACCGATCGAGAATTCTTCCTCGCCAACGGATGAATCGCCGGAAGCGGCCAATTCCCGCCTGATCATTTCCATGGCACAGATGACGCCAGCCGTGCGTTGAAATTGGTCGGCAGTCAAGAAGCGGTAGGTGTAGCGGTTGATTACCCCAGTCCCGCCGCCCGATTTCCCTTCGACGATCCGCCTTCTGAAGAGCTCGAAGGCGGACACGAACAAGTAAGCCTCAGTCTTGCCGCCGCCAGTTGCGAACCAGATAACATCGACCAAATCACGATCGGGAAGTGTCTCTCCCGCGAGGGACGGAAGCACTAGGAGAAAGAACGCGAGCTGGAACGGACGCCACTGGGCGGGATTCGCAAAGTAATCGATCGTGCCTGTCTCGGCCTTTCCGAGCGCGAACGGCCCCTGAAGTCTATCTTCGCGTCCACGTCCCGTCGCGCGTTCAGCATGGGACATCGACATGAGCATCGCGCGGTTCGCGAGCATGAAGCAACGCGCGATTTCCTCGTTGCTTTCCAGGATACGAATGCCGTCCTTCATGCGAACAGCACTTCGCTCACAGCGACCGATCATTCTCGCGGCATCGTCTTTTAACTCGGCATCGACTGGTGTCGCGGACTGGGACGCAATCCATTCCTCGTAGAATTCGATGAGTTTCGTCAGCCGCCTGACCAGTTCAGGACCAGCAAGGCCTCCACTGGCCAGGGAAGCGATCCGAAACAAATCCTCGTCCTCGAAGGAAAGTTGTTCGCCCTCTCTATTGATTGACAAGTTATCGAAAACCGGTCTCCAAACGTGGGCAGTGGGAAGGGCATCGGTCTTAACCCATTTGCAGCAGCCGTTCTCGAGGCTCCAGTCAGTCGCGACTCCGTGCCCGACGGCGTAAGGACGTTGCTCCCCGTAGATAACACGGAGTTCGCGTTCCTCGTCCGTTGGCGGCACGTACCGGGCCGCCGGGTACTTCAAAATTTGACCCTCGACGGGCTCCGCGCGAATTGACACTTGGTATAACGTATACTCGCTCGATCTCGCGTTCTTCGCCTCGTGCGCGTTGGACACGCTTACGGTTAGGAGGATATTGCCGCTCGGCAAGGTTCGCGACAGCACTTCCAACGCCGCATGACCCTCGAGAATGAGCTTCTTTTCCATTCCGGTCGCATCAACAATCTGCGACGAAGGGTCCAACTCGCGGCGTTGCCATCGCTCTGCGGCCCTGCCTCCCCGTTTCCCTGCATTCGTCTCAACCGTGGCAACTGAAGCTGTGTCGCGTTCTCCGGTTGGTGTCGCCTGCTTGGCAACATCAAGACTTACGGGCCCTTCGTTCGGCTGGATAGCGTCGTAAATAGCTGCTTGCACCGTTATTTGCACCTTGCCACCAGAAGAAATGCACAGCGACATTCCCATGGAGGCCGGAAGCACAGCGCTCGACATGCTAAGCGGGTCATCCGAGTCCTCTTCCGACGCATCCTCGGCCTCATCGCCACCCAGGTCGGGTGAAGCTCTCTCGGCGCGCGGGAAGAGCATCCCTTGCATGTAGGCTAGGCTCATGCGCCCCTCGATGACCTCGTCCGCGTGCGTTCCGCTCGGCCCAGGCACCCCAAGACCAGGACCAATTAGCCGATCCCGTGTTTCGCGGAGGATTTTATCCCTACCAAGCATTCAGCGTCCTTACTTAACTCGAGCCGTTCGATGCGGGCTTGCCAATCAATTCTGTCACTGAATCGCGCGTGGCAACCAGCGTCAAGGCATGGTTTGCGCGAGAGATTGCCTTGTAGGCACTTGAGGCCAACCCGTGTTCTTGCCCCAGCCCCGCCACGCACACTAGCGGTCGCTCCAATCCCTTGAAGTCCTCGATCGTGGACACGAGGACGCAGTCTCGTGGTTTGCTTCCAAGGGCTCGAGTGCTTATTGCCTCGGAGCGGATGCCCTTGGAACCAAGGAGCTCCAGAGCCTTGTCGATTTCATCACTGCCAGGCACCAACATCGCGATCGAGTTTCGCGGAAGTAGGTCATCGTCGCTCAACCACTTCCGCACCACGGCGGCTGCGCGGGAAAGTATTTCGCTTTTGGCATCTACAAGCTGCAGGTCGACCAGACCGCTATCCGGTTTACTACTTGGCTTGCCGACATCGGCGCCCGCGAAGAGCTTGATAGCCTCGACGATCTTTCCCGCGTTGCGGATGTTATTCTTGAGGATCGTCGCAACGCCATTGGACTTCAAGTATTGAAGGCACTCTTGGTCTACCGCAAAGCTCGGTGACACCTGGTAGTTAGGATCTCCAAACCAGCGCCAGCGCCCGTTCTCCCAGCCTCCGACCAAGACGCGGTCGACCAAGTCAATGCATTCAAGTGAGCAAAGGTCTTGGCCCTCGTCGACGATCAAGACTTCCCAAGTTCTTCCCTCTTCAACGAACTTGGGAACATCATCGATCGTCGCAATGGTGACGCCGTCTGGCAGCCCCTGACTGCCAAGGAAGCCTGCCAGGTAGCTGCTACGCGTCAGGAGAAGGACCGAACGCCCTGTGGCTTCCTCGTAGCGCGCGCAAGCGGCTGCAACGAAAGTCTTTCCGGTTCCTGCTCCACCTGCGACGAGTATCCGTTCGTTTTCGGAGATCGCGTCAAGTTTCTCGTATTGCTCATCCGTGAATTGGTAGAGGCGCTGTTCCAAGTCGCGCAGCTGATTATTGAGAGACGGTACACGCTCGAAACTGGGGCGCAGCGAATCCGAGATCGCCTTGACCAACGCAGGAGAAAGTTCAACCATATTCCGTTGTTTTGAAGCCCAGTGATCGTAAGCTCGGGCCAAGAATTTCTTAAAGGAATTGTGGCCCTTACAATCCTCTTCGTATGCGGTGATCTCGTCGGGATGTTCAGGCAGTAGTGTTGCACCATCGCTCGCAAGCCTAGGTATATCGGTGAACACCACAGCCCAACCACGTGGCACCCCGTTTAGCTCACGGTAGAACTTTGGGTAGAGGTAATTCTTCTCAAGCGAGAAATAAGCCGACTTGGCCTGCTGTGCAGGTCCTTCCTTCTTTCGGTTTGTTTCGTTCCTGCGGTCGGTAAACTCCCAAATGCCGTCTTTACAAGCAACTCGACCACCCTTGACTTCTAGAAGGAGTATCCCTCGCCTCCCGATCAGAAAGAAATCGGCCTCGCCCCATCGCTTGTATTCGTGATGGCCGATGTTTAGGGAATGGAGAGCGACATCGTACGAGCTAAAGCCCACTTCGGCTAAATATCCGAATACCTTCCTCTCAGCAGCGGAATCGCAACCTAAGATTTGCCTAGGAATTAGTTTCATGTCCGTAAGAAATCCTGAGTTCCCTGATCGTCTGTTAGATTGGGCGTGGAATTGCTAGACACTGTGCAAGAGACCAGTAGGCTTCACCTTAACCAGTACTTGGAAAAAAACGCGGTAGCAATGCAACCTTGTGATTGAGCTGCTCCAAGTCTTTTTGACTTTATCTGCAAGGATATAAAGGAATCTCTGATCAAAGAGCTCAGCCGCGCCGAGATGGCGGTCTGATCAACTTTAAGGGCGCGAGACGGGGCTTAGGGAGCCGATTTCGTGGATTTCGGCATGCCGTTTCGGCGTTCGAGCCTATTTCGGACGGACTCGTCCCTCATACCAACAGCCTCCGTCGCACCAGGAACAGGTTGCCGAGGGCGAACAGCGTGAACAGCTGGGCCCGGTTCTTGGCGAGGCCCCGGTAGCGGGTCTTCACGTAACCGAACTGACGCTTGATCACCCGGAGGGGATGTTCGACCTTGGCTCGCACCGCGGAGATGATGCGGTTGATCCGCGCGTCGAGGGGATGCAGCTTGCCCCCCTTCGGCGCCTTGCGCATGACACCCCAGACCTTGCCCGGCCCTTTGAACTCCGCCTCGAGCTCCAGTCCTAGCGATCCTACCGATGCATTCCGGCCCCATTGAAATAACTGCATCGGGTGCTCACTGGGCAAGCAGTGCAGAGCGGATTGCGTGCGCGGCAAATGAGTGCCGCGAAATCCAGTACGGCCCAGTTCACCTCTCGCGGGTCTTGGCGTACGAGCCAATGGGCTGCATCTTGCAGCCATCGGTCATAGCGGATGTCAGCGAGCTTCCGTGGGTGAACGAACCGCTCGATCACACGGGCCATGTTCACATCCAGCAAAGGCGCAGGCTGCCCATGTTGGAATTGTAGGATCGCATTGGATACATATTGTCCGACGGCGGGGATCTGGCGATGTTCCCGAGGATCAGATGGGAACTGTCCTTCGTTCTCGGCAGCATATTTCGCGATACCGAGGAGAGACTGGGCACGACGACGCCACAATCCAAGAGGTCTCAGAAAGCCCTCGAGGTCTTCGACCTTGGCCGAGGCCAGCTGGCTCCAGCTGGGATACTTTGCAACGAAGGCTTCGAAAAACCCTGCCACAGCCGTGGCTGTCGTGCGCTGGAGGAGGACCTCAACGATGACCTGCTGGTATGTGTTGGCCTCGCTCGAGCGCCAAGGGAAGTCCCTGCCATTCACCTTCGCCCAGTGCTTTAGGTCCTTTGCTAGCCTAGTCAGCTTGCGCTTCTCGCCAGGTGTAACATGGTCAGGAGAGGGCATGGACTTCTGGTGGTGGGAAGAGTGCCCCGAGCTTGTCGGGGTGAATTTTGAACAGGTAGCCGTGGTCACGCGCACGCGTCTCGGACTTCTTGTGGAGCGCATAGTCGACCGTGATGACGCCTGCTTCGACGAGCGCGACGAAGTTTGCAGTCATTGGTCGACGCGTATGCTGGACCTCGACGTAGTGGAACTCCTCGTCTTGGCCAGCTCCTCGGCACATCGCCCGAACCCAGAACGTCTGGCGATGCTTCGCTGCCAAGTCACTTTTCAGAACAGGGATTTCCCAGGTCACGTCATGGATCACAGTGCGCGTTGATGGGCTGTGGTAGACCTGGCGAAGCCAATCCTTTTCCGCGTCGAAGTCGAGCGCGAGACCAAGCGAATTTGGCCCAAGCGCAGAAAGCGTGTGATAAAGCGAAAGGCGTCCGTCACTATCGACATAGCCACGGGCCTTGAGAAGGCCGAGTGCATTCCCGACCGGGCTCAACTTCCAGTTCGGAACCTTTGAAAACAACGTCGAGCGACTTTTGTCGGCACCAATCCGGCTGCGTTTGGCCTTGATCTCGATCCCCTTGTAGTCGGGGGCTTGCTTCGAATTGGCGGCGATGCCGAGCAATGTCTCAAGCGTGAAGCCAATCCCGGTGTCTCCGGGGCGGAGCGTTCGCAAGAAACCTTTGGATGATATCTGTCGCAGAAGGCCGAGCAATTCGCTCGCCACGACATCACCATGATCAGCGCGGTCGACCAACTTCCGAAATGGCGATCCAGCATCATCGAGGGACACCTGCACAGAGGGATCACTCATGTTCAGAACGTACAACGCGCCATCGATCACGGCCAGAGCAAGCAAGTTAAACGCACTGGCGTAAGAACGCACAGGATGTCCCAGCCAGATCCTCGGATCGCCATTCTTAGTGGCCGGCCGGTAAAGCGAAACCTGTGTCGGTTCCAGAGAATGAGGCCTCACGAGGTAAGCTTGTTTCAAGACCTTGTGATCTTGCCCCTGAGCTTGGGTCGCGTAATCATGATAGCCACGTTCAGCGAGGTACTCTCTCAGGCCATCCGTCGCATCAAAGATCGATTTCTCAAGACCGGTCGGTGTTGGCACCAACAAGGCCGCCTCGATAGAGTGCCTGGTCAGCATCTCCAGCGCCGTCTCCGCGGGAAAGTCGGCCTTTGCTAGCATCGCCTAGCGCGTCCTCGAGCAAGTGCTTGAAGTGCGCGCCGACCCTCTCGGCCAACCCAACTGGAACGGCATTACCAATTTGCGTGTACTTAGGTACTTCACGGTCAAAGATGCCTTCTCTTGGGTTGCCAGCACGGCGAATACCGCCGGTTGTTCTCTTGCCCATAAATCTGTACCAGTCAGGGAAGAGTTGCAACCTTGCCCACTCGCGAACCGTGAGGATGCGCGGTTGGGAATAATGGACATAGTCGTCAGGCATCGATGTCGCGGTAATCGTCGGGCGTCCGTTCCCCCAGGTCTTGGGAAGAACTTTCTGGGCAAACTTCTTCGTCCGCGCTTCCTCGGGAATCTCCCCGCCATTTTTGATCATGTAAGAAAACTTGTCGACGATCCGCTTCGCGTGTTTCGAGTACTCGTGGTCCGTCAGCTGGCCACTCCGTTCCTCATGTGCAGGCGGCGCGGCCCGCAATTTTTCCTGAATTTGGGAATGCGGCGCGCGCGGATACTTGCGGGTTTCGAACTTTCCCTTCGGGAAATCTTGCTTTGCCAGCGCGAGCTTAATCGCCGGATCGACGAGGTCGCCGAGCAGCTCCTCTATCCCCGGGGCTTCTGAAGGGTCACCTTTTGGCAGGAAGCCACACTTAACTGCATCCTCATCATCGGCAGAAAGGTCAACGACGGAACTGGCCTTGACGATATCTTCCCGAATACCGACCAGCAGGACGCGCGGGCGGTTTTGAGGCACGCCATAGTCCGATGCTTTTACGAGCGTGTAACGCACGTGGTACCCGGGGATCTTGCAAAATTCTCCCCACACATCGGGCCAAATCATATCATTGCCGTCTCGGGTCCATTTCGAAGTCAAAATCCCCCGAACATTCTCAAACAGGAAGACCCGAGGGCGCAACCTGCGGATAATCTTCGTCATCCGCCCAAAAAGTTGGTTCGAGGGGAGGTCCTTCTTATCAACAGCGTAGGATCGGCGATGGCCGATGCCAGAGTAGCCTTGGCACGGGGGGCCACCGGCAAGCAGGTCGAGGTTGCCCTTGTTGCTCGCGCTTTCCGCCTCTGCCAAGTCGGGGAGCGTTAGCCCGAGTGCCGAGAGATCAGCCACCATCTTCTCAAGCCGCGGGCCTTGCAGCTCGTTGGCATCATTGCAGTGCAGGTGGTCCTGATCGGCGAACGGCTTGCCGCCGACTTGGTGGTGTCGATTGGCAAGATAGGTTGCCATCGCATCAGGGTTGAGTTCGTTGACGAAGACCGGCGTAAAGCCGGCGTTCTCCATGCCAAGCGATAATCCGCCACATCCGGCAAATAGGTCCACCATGGCGAATGGGATTTGCGACGTGTTTTTCATGACTCGTTGAATGCTCGATTTGGAGTGGCAGTCAACGCGACCGTGCACGATTCAGGCGGAAAAGTCCAGGGGCAATCAATGTTATTCCAAGACGCTTAGCTATAGCTGCGAGTACGTCGGCTGCTACCTATGCCATCCCCGCGATTTACGAACGGCTGGAAGAGGTCAGTTACTTCTACGCCATCCGGCTGTGAACGGCTGCGGAAAGCCTTATCGGATCTCTGACCGTCGCGCTTGCCGAGTGTTGCGCCAGCATCGTTCGACGCAGCGCAAGCTACCGAGGGGTCGGGCTGATGAAAAGCGCCTGGTCGCCGACGCAATCGAGCTGGCTCGCCAGTTTGGTCGCTACGGCTACCGTCGGATCGCGGCTTTGCTGAGAAATGCGGGTTTAAGGTGCTAAAATGATGATCGAGTGAAAAGCACCGACCTAACACGACCTAAACGGAAACTCTCTGACGTCTTGACTGCAATTAAATAATAATTAGGGCTAAAAAACTGGTTGAGCGAGCTTCATATCGTTGGAAGCTTTCCCTTGACGCAAAACTCACTCATGTCAGATGCAAAGCTCTCGATCGGGCGGTAAAACCTGCTGTTCACGGCAATAGGAACAAAGGCTCTCATGTCGCGTATCTTCTGATCTATTTTTGCCAGGGTTTGTTGCGGAAGATACACAGCAGCCGCATTTGCTTGGATTAGAGCTTGCGTGTGACTTTCGTTGAATTCTTTTTCGTCCACGAAATACCCAGCGCCCACTTTCGGACCTGTCACATCCTTAAGGCCACGCAGCAGTCGCTCTCGCGCATGGTAGCTCTTCACCTCGACTCCTAGGCGAGGCTTTGCACCAGCCGACGAATGAATGATTATATCTGCATCTGACTTAGTGCCTGTTCTCGTAAAATCCCGATTTTCAATAAGGCCTTTGCCTTTAAGGCACTCCATCAAAAGTTTCTCATTCATTCGCCCCGCAGTGGATACAAGGCTATTTCCCGCCCCTCGCGAAAATATCTCGTATTCATCCAACAAAAAATCTATCAGATCAGCAACCGATATCCTTAGCTGGTTTCCATTTAGATTTCCCGACAGTGTCTCCTGAACATATGTTTTGAGAACTGGCTTTGCTGCAGACTTTACAATTTCGGCACATTCTCGATTGGCACTCACGACATTGGCTTCATTTATTTTTCCGCCAATTCTCGCTTCAATAATATGGATCAGAACCCTGTCGTCTGGAAGTAGGCCTTCTACGACACCGATATACTGAGTATTCTGGCTTATGAAGGACTTAAGATGCTTCTTCGAGGTTTCCGTCCGTACTGAACTAAGCCTTGGGTCTGACAACACTACTTGAAGCGAAATGGATTTGCCTGCAGCCTGCGAATTTCCCAAAATATTCTTGAAAACATTTGGATAGTCTATAGCCAAAGTGCGCTCCAAACCTTGATTAGCCGCGTTCTAGAATCTCGAGGATACCATCGCTGCTTTTATCACGATCTTCAGGCTTGCACAGCTGTTTCCGCCTTCAAGCTATCCGATCTTCATGCCCTAGATGGACGTGTGGCCAGCGGCGAAATAGCCATCCGCAACGCGAAAGCTGCCCTGCAGCTCGACGTTATAGCCGACAGTGAGCGCGACCATTGCCTGCAGCCAGAAGGCCGTCGCCTCCGATACGTGCGCGCCGCTGTTCTCGTCTCTCGACACGCCGATCGCGGTCGTGCCATTGAGGGCGAGCTGTCCACTGATGCGCGTCGAAGAAGTATGTACCGTCCGCAGACGCCACGAAGTGGTTTTTTGTAGTGGCTTTGAACGCCCCTAGATTGTTGAAGTCAGTGCTGTTGATGCCAATCTTTGTCCAGGTTCTCACACCGACTTATTCGTCGTAATTTCTATTGGCCTTGAACCGGGGCGGCTACGGCTGGTCGATGATACAGGTGGCGTTGTCGAAGATGCGCCCGTCAAAGAAGAGGGCTGCCATCAGCCAAGACCGAAAAGTGCAAAATTGTGCTCACTTATGGAGAGTCTTTTCTACCGAACCCGGCCTACGCTGCTATCAGGGTATCTCCCTCCAACTCTGTGGAATTGTCGATTTCGAACCATAGGCCGAGCGTGGTGCGCCTTCGAAACATACGGTGCTTTCGGCTGCGCTCCCGGCATGGGAATCAAACTTTTTGTTGCGTGATGTGGCCGCCGATCGCCTGCAGGGTCACCGGCACCCCGTGCCTGCGACCGCATCACGGCATAGTCGGCCATCATCTCCACGATCACCGCCCCCTCCGGCAACACTGCCAGTTCCTCAACCGCCCGCGCCTGTTCTTCCCGACTGTACTCGACAACCGGTGGACACACCCCGCCCCCACCCCCATCAAAACCGCCCACCGCGCATCCGCTGAGCAAGCTCACCACGAGAACGAGGCCGACGCGCCGCCGCCTCGAGCATTCGTCGTTGGATGTCATTTGCCTTCTCCATCGTCTCAAGCTTTTCCGCCATCCGCCCGACCCGCTCGCCCGAGCGGCGCAGTGCCAGCAGGAACAGAAGGATCGCCAGCGTGGTGACGCCATAGCATAGTGCCGCACGCCCCGCCGCACTGGTCGCAATCCACGCAACAACCCGTCCAATCACCGCCGCCCCCGTCGCCAGTCATCCAGCCGCGCATAGATGGTTACAGCAATCCCGCCGAGCGCCACGGCGATGAACACCCAGCGCAGCGCGTCGAGATACGGCACAAGCGGCAGGATTGCCTCCTGCGTCTCGGCCAGCACCTCCTGCGCCACCTCGACGCCCGCCGCGCCCAGAGTCGCCACACCGGCCGCACCACCCCCCTTCATCGTCCGGCTCTCTGCCAGGCTCTCCCGCGCGGGCGGCGCCTCGACAGCAAACGCCGTCTCTCGAACCGGAAACCGCTCCCCCCACTGCCGCGCCGCCCCAAGGTCGACATGGATGAACCCCGAACGTGGATAGAAGCCGAAGCCAAGGAACCCGACCGCCCGCGCCGCAGCCTCGAAGGCCACCGGGTCATGGTTCGCCATATCGATGTCAAACGCCGCGCCCTCCATGTGCTTCGACCGGGTCGCCCCACCGACCGCCTTGTTATGCTCCGGGCTGCGATAGGCGGAACGCACGATCAGCGGCTTGCCCAGCCGGTCGCGCAGCGCTTGCAACTTGTCGAGCGCACCTTCGTTGATCAGCAGCTTGCCGGTGCCGCGGCAGGCGATTTCCGCCGACGAGAAGTTGGGCCAGCGCCAGGCACTTTCGGGCACATCGCGCCAGTGGGCATAAAAGGTTTTGGTCATGGGGTGTCTCCAGAAACAGGACCGCCGCCTCGGTGGGCGGCGGATGCATGGGTGATGGTTCGGAATGTCAGGGGGCCGGCAGCGCAACCGGTGGACCGCGGCCGTTCCTACGGCCCACCGCCAAAGAGCCGGAGCTTGATCACGGTGCCGGCCAACAGGGCGAGGATGAGACCGGTGGTGATGAGATGCACGGTGGTCTGCACGGCGGTGCGGCGCACGAAGCGGATGCAGTCGAGCAAAGAGCGCAGGTCGCGAATGTCGAGCGCGGCGGTCTCGCCCTCGAGCCCGACATCGGCCAGGGCGCGCCTGGCGCCTTCTTCCGCGGCCCGCGCCAGCATGGCCTGGAACTCGGCCTCGGGAATGCGCAGGGTGCCGGTCTCACGCAGGGGCGGCGACATGGGCAGTGTCCTTCTTGTCAGATGTTCGTTCTCTTGGCCCGGCTCAACTGCCACCGGCAAAGCCGATCTCGAGCCCCGCGAGATCGGCCCAGGTCCAGGGCAGACCGGTGTCGGGATTGACCGCCCATTCGGAGGTGAGCGCCTCGAGCGACGCCCCGGTCGGGGCCTGCCCGGCGGCGTCGTGGTTGGTGCCGGCGATCCGCAGGCGGTTGATGACCTGGCCCGGATTGGGGTTGGCCGAGGCATTGCGGGCGTGGCTTGCCAGGATCACCCGGCCGATGGTGCCGGGCGGCGTGGCCCCGGGCGTGAGGGTGGAGGTGACCGCATCCCCAACCGTGCGTGCATAGGCAAAGGTGGCGGGATCTCCATCGCCCAGTTCGGCATGTCCGCCCACGGCAGTGGCGAGCGCGCCCGGCCCGGTGGGCCGCAGGATACGGAAGCGCCGGCCGCGGGTGTCCTGATCGGAGACGAGCACATTGGAGAGAAAGAACCGGCCAGTGCCATCGAGGAAATTGGTGCCGCCGAAGTCGAACCGTACCGCGCCTTCGCCATTGACCTTGTCCGCCTTGCCCAGGACCTGCCCGACCTGGCTCAGGTCGACATAAGCCGTGACCCTGTAGTCATCGACATTGCCCGCCACGGCAGCGCCGGTCTCGATATGGATGTCGAAGGTGAAGAGCGTGGCATCGGGGAATCCTGTGACCGGCGCACCGGTCAGGCTGGGTGCAGAGTTGCTGAGCGTGGCATAGTCGAAGGTCATCGCCCCGTTGTTGAGATCGATCCGGGCGATATCGACCGTGGGCAGACCTACGGAGGCAAAGAACCCGTCTCCGGAGGTGGTGCGGTTGAAGTCATCGTAATAGCAATCGGCCCGGATCCAGATGTCGGTCACACCCGGCAGGGAGAGGCTGGCCGCCTGTTCGGCCTCGAAGCGCAGCGCATGGGAGGCAAACAAAGGGTTGTAACTCCCCGGCACGGAGGCGTCCTCGACGCCGCCCAGCAGGGCTGCGCTGTTGGTGATCAGGTAATCGGTCATGATGAGAAGTCCCGTGGTTGGAGATCAGGGGGTGAGCGCGACGATCAGCTCCTGCTGGATCACGCCCAGACCGGGCGGTGTGAGATCGAGCACCAGCTGCTGCTCGACGATGTCGAGGCCCGGGCCGTTGCAGGTGAGGATCAGGTCTTGTCCGACAAGGTCGATACCGGTGCCGAAACAGAGCAGCACCAAATCCTGCGCCGAGACCTGCACCTTGCCGCCGAGGGTCACGCGATAGGCGCGGAAGGCCCGGTCCTCGTACGCGCCCCGCACGGCGCGCACCCGCAGGTCGGCCTGTTCGACACCGGGCGGCGGTTCGGGATAATCCGCCTCGGCCAGCGTCCAGCTGGTGGCGGTACCGGCCTCGATCACCGCGGCGGCGGGTTCCAGGGTCTCGCCGGTGTCGGGATCGACCCAGTGAATGCGGACCTGGTAGGTGACCCCGGGTTCCGGACCGATGTCACCGGCAAGGTAACTGTCGAAGACAGAACTGGTCTGGGAGAGCCGGTCCCGGTGCGCCCAGGTCAGCGTGGCCTCGGGACTGGCCAGAGGGGACACGAAGCCTCCGTCGCCCCGGAGATTGCCCGGTGGCAGGGGGCGGATCGCGCGGGCGGAAAACGTGACGATATCGGTGGGCGCCTGTGCCAGCGGCAGGGTGCCAAGCCCGGTGCGCGGCAGGATCCGGACCGGAAAGCTCTCACCGGCGACAAAGCGCCCGGACGTCGTCTCTGCATGGCCCTGCCAGAAGATCACCGGGGTGCCGGCCGGATGGGTCCGTGGCACGGTGTCGAGACAGCCCCGCCCGACGGTGATCGAATTGGCCGAGAGGCCATCGACCCGGACGAACTCGTCGCCGATGGCGGCCAGCGTGCCGGTGGCGAGACCCAAGAGACCGGTCCAGTCCCGCAGGGGCAGCAGAACCTCCTCGGGGTCATCGGTGATATCGGCATCGAGGATCGCGGTTGGCGCGAAGCTGGTGGTGCCGTCACTGGCATAGCCGGGTCCGGTATCGACCCAGACCAGCGCGTCGAGCGCATCGGCAGAGGGGCGCTCGCCCACGGCCATCAGGAGGCCCGCATCCGGATCGGCAGCAAGCTCCGCATCGGTCTGCGCATGTCCCAGCTCCTGCACCAGCAGCCAATACGGGGATTCCCTTACCAGCCGGCGCGACAGCGGGTGTGGGACGGACAGGAAGGATGTGGGCGGGGATGCAACCTCGCCACCAACAAGGGCGGTCGAGCCCAGGGCGAAGGCATCTTCCACGAGCCGGAGCCGGACCCGGTTGTCGCGCCCGTCCCCGTGATCGATCTCGATCACGCGCAGCAGCGCCCCCTCGAGACCCCTCCGGGGATTGACGAGCCGGATGACATCACCGGGATCGAGATCGGCGCCCTGCCGGTTCACGGTGATCTCGCCGGAGAGAAGCGGTGCAGAAAGGGCCCGCAGGTCGCGTTCGGCGAGGCGCACGGCGAGATCCTCGCGCCGGACACCGGGATAGTCGACCGTGGTGGAGATCACCTGTCCCATCAGCTGCACCCGGGCGGTATCGGTGACACTGACCGAGCCGGGCTGGTCTGTGCGCAGGTCGGAGAAGGTGACGGTGAGACCTTTGACGAGGTCCACTGCTTCGCGCCGGCCCAGCTCGCCCCAGTCCACCACGTTGGTGGCATCGAAGACCGGCACGGCCTCGGGGTCGTAATCGTCACGGATGAGCTTCAACTCCCAGCGGCCGGTGCGGCGGTCGACGTAAAGCTGGGCATCGATGTGATGCAGGATGTCTCCGAGGAACTCTTCGAGGCTGGCATCGCTCTGCCAGAGGAGCGACAGGCCAAAGCCCTCGGCAAGGAGCTGGTCCGCCGCAGTCGTAAAACTGGGACCGATATCCGCCACCCCGTAGCCAAGACCCCAGGTCCGGTTGGTGAGGCATTCGCGGATGATATGGGCCGGGTTCATGTCCGGGCCCGGGTCGGACGTCGGATCGCTCTCCGGATCCATAGCCGCGATCTCGGCCGTCTCCGGATACCATTGCGCCGCGCCATCCTCGGCGGTGAGGATCCGGGTGACCCGGACGGCCCAGGGCTTCAGATAGGGGTTGAGCCCCATGTAGACCTGGCGCAGCACGAGGCTGCAGAGTCCACGGAACCCGGGCACGTCTGTTCCGGCCCGGGCGGCGAGGTAGCTGTTTGACCCTTGGTCAGGTGCCCCCATCAGGATGTCGATATCGCCGACGATGCCACCCTCGCGGCTCTCGCCCCCGAAGAGCTCGGGCTTGTCGATGCGGATGCGGGTCCCCGGCGCGGGGATGTCTCCCTCGTCCCCGGACGATCCGCTGCCGGGCACGGTGCTGAGGCTCACGGGTTGGAAGGCAAAGGAGAGCGTCTTTGGTTCGACCTGCATCCAGGTCAGGTGTTCGCGCTCGTCAAAGGCGATGCCGCGCAGGATGATCCGCTGCGTGATACCACTGCCCGGCAGGGTCAGGTCGAGCGCCTGTCCGAGGGAGAGTCCGAGAATACCATTCGAGCCGTAGATGTTGAGGGCGGCGGTACTGCCTTGCTCGCCCGCCGGAAAGGCCGCGGCATTGCCATTGGCCAGCAGCGTGGTCACCGCGCCAACGCCTTCTCCGCCGCCCGAGACAGTGCCATCGGCCAGCGACCAGGCGGTGCGGTCATCGACGCGGATCTCGCGGATCACATCCACCGGCCCATGGCAGAGCGCCAGGTGCGCCCCCAGCGCATAGCGATAGCCGACGATGACCGAACTACCCATGGCTTTGCTCCTGCTCCTGCTCCGAACTGAGGCGCCGTTCGGCCTCGGCAATCGCCCGCATCGCCAGCGCATCGCCGGTGGCGGCCAGCACCTCCGCGTCCACGCCCTCGCGCAGGAAGGCCTGCCAGTCGAGCCCGTGGCGGGCAAACCAGTCCCGCGCGCCCTGCAGACAGAGCCGGGCGGCGCGCAGGTCCCGGACAATCACTTGCGTCACTTCTTGCCTCCGGACTTGCGGATCGGGTCCACCTTCAGATCCCCCGCCCAGACCACATTGGGCCCCCTGAGCAGCACCGTGCCGAAGACCACCGGGATCGGCCGGCCTTCCTCCGCCGTCGGCAGGTCGAACTCATCGAGACCCGCGGCCTTCGGCGGCGCCGTCTTCGGCCGCGGCGCCAGCACATAAGAGATCGCCGTCAGCACAAGGCTGGCGACAATCTGGACGACAAAGTTCCAGACCATGGGGGGGAGGCTTTCGGGGGTTGGGAGGGGTTGACGGGTCAGGCCGATCCGTTGGACGACCGAACCTCAGTGGTGTTGTGCATGTTTAAGGCCCAGCGCAGCTGCGCTCGCCCCATTCTTGCCATTTGGGCGGGCTAGGTCTCAGGTCGGGCGGCGCCTTGGACCATTGCAGGGCTGGCGCGAGGGAATTGGATACCGAGTTCCATCATGACGGCAATGTCTGACACGCCACTTCAAAGTCTTCAGGACGACGTTCAGCGCTTGCTGGGGCGCTGTCTGCTGCGGCTTCAGCACTATGAACGAGCGATCAAGGCGATCGTGGCGCATCACGCAGTTTCGGGGTCAGCCGAGACTCTGGTGGCGGACCGGGACGCCCGGATAGCCGACACTGCCCGCAAGACACTGGGTCTTCTCGTCGGAGAACTGCTTGGCTCAGGGATCGTGACCAACGGGACAGAGAGTCCAGCTGAACCTATCCCCGCTTCAACCGGGACCACATTCTCATTCCGTATGGGCATCGCGTTGAATCTGACGGATACCGAGTTCGCGCAATTGACCAGCGATCTGAAAGATCTGGTGGTTCTCCGCAACACCCTGGTTCACCATTTCATCGAGCAGCATGACCTTGGAACGCTGGACGGTTGTCATGACGCGCGCAATGCCCTGGTCGATGCCCAGACCCGGATCGATCATCACCTGAGACAGCTGAATGAATGGGGCAATGATCTGGGTCGACTTCAACAGCAGGCAGCAGAGTACTTCCGGTCCGACGAATTCAGGAACTTCATCGTCAACGGCATCTACCCAGATGGCACGGTGTACTGGCCTGATGCAGGCATTGTGCGTGCGCTGAAGCAAGCTGCCGGTGGACTTGCCGTCGAGGGTTGGGTTCCTGTGAAGGAAGCCGATAAGTGGGTCACCGAACACTATCCCGACCAGCTGCCCGGGGCATATGGCTGCCGCAGTTGGAGACAAGTCCTGCACGAGTCGCGAATTTTCGAGCTTCGATACTTCGAAACAGATGGGCTGCGCTCTGCCTGGTATCGAGAGAGGCAAGGCCACTGAAGCGCGTTCCGTAATCTCGAACCAAAACCACCACCTCTTCGGGCGCCCGCCAAAATTTTGCCACGCGCAGGGGCTAGCCATCGGTCATGGGCCGAAGCATCCGATACAATCGCTACTACCGCCGAAACGCCATGGTGTTTGCGATGTTCGTGTCCTTGGGTGCCCTGGTCCTTTTCGATGTCGATATCGATGACCCGTTCACCAGCTTCAAATCTGCGGATCGCAACACTGTCCGGATCCTGAACGGTGGAGACGCCAGGACCGGCATCCGGCCGCAGTCCGGCTCTGGCGCCCGCAGCCTGACGGGGCCCGTCACTCATGTTCGGGATGGTGACACGATCGAAGTCTCCGGCACCCCGATCCGCATCGCCAATCTCGACTGCGCCGAAAAGGGTTCTCTGGCCGGAAACAGGGCCACCGAACGGATGAAAGAGCTCGCCCGTTCAGAAACCCTGACCTGTTCCTTGTCCGGGAAACGGTCCTATGATCGTGTCGTCGGAACCTGTGCCTTGCAGGATGGACGCGACATCGGCACGGTGTTGATCGCGGAAGGGGTTTGTGGCCGCTGGCGGTGAGCCGACAAGCGGTTCAGGTCCCAATGTGCCCTCAAATAATACTCGTCCCCCCGAAAGGGTTCCTGCCCGGAATATCCGGGAACCCGCCGAAGTTCAGCAGGTTGCCGAAGCGGTTCGTACAGGTGTCGCGGCGCAGATCGCAGCCGGGTGCGATCTGAACGCTGGCGGTGAGACCGGGATCGTCGATCTCCGCCTCGAGCGCGGGCATGCGGCCTGAGAGCGTCAGGATGGCACCGGCATGTCCGGTGATAAAACCCGGAATGCCCGCGTGGCGCAACACGCCGCCGCGATACCAGCCATCGGGCTGCGCGGCCGCCTCGGGTACGGTGATCTGTTGGCCGGATCGGGTGGTCGCTGTCGCGGGCACCAGGAAGCTCTCGATATCGAGCCGGCAGCCACCAGCATAGAGCACATGGCGGCAGAGCCGCTGGTAACGGGCGCGCACGCCCTGGCGGCGCATGGCGGTAAAGAGCGACTCGGCCCGCAGAACGATCCGCACCCCTTCCACCCGGGCCGAGACGATGCGGCCCTTCCAGTGGGCCACCAACTCGCCCGGCACCTGCTCATGGCCGCGGAAGATGGTGAGCGTGGTGACCGACGATCCCCGCGGCCCGAGCCAGCGGCGGGCGAAGGGATCGGAGAGCGGAAAGGTCAGGCTCAGATCGACCCGGCGCGGATCGCCGCTCTGGACCACGTTGCCATGGGCGAGCGCGGAGGCAGACCATGCGGTGTCGCCCGGCTCATCGGCAAGCGTGCCGCCAGGCACCACCCAATCCGAGGACCGGCTGACAAAGCGCCAGGTCTCCGGGCCTTCGGCAAAGCGATAGAGAAAGAGCGGCCGCCCTTCCGCGGTCGAGATCTCGAGATCGTCATAGGTCATGGGGTCAGACCGGATCGGGGGTTTCCAGGACGGGGACGCTGAGCTCGGTGCCCGCAGGCCGATGCTCCATCTCGATCCGGTCGGTATCGAGTCGCACCAGGGTCATGAGATGCCCCGGCGTGGTGATCGGCACATCCCGGTCGAGCGGATCGATCCCGAGACGCAGGCCGAGGGGGTCGAGGCTGGCACTGGTGATAACGCGGAAGACCGGCTGTCCCGGCAGGTCCAGCAGCACATGCCGGCCGATCCAGTCGGATGGCTCAAGGCGCGGCGCTACGATCAGGAGATCGTCGCCGGCAAGTGCCTCCTGCTGCAGAACAAGCTCCCGCCCCCAGGTGGGAAGCCAGAAGGCTCGGGCCCGCCCGCGCAGGTGATGCAGCCAGCGCCGCCGCGACCATGTGTTTGCGGGGCCGATGTCCTTCAGCATCAGGACAGAGCCATGTTCCACCAGATCGCGCAGGGGTTCGAACACGACCGGGCCCAGCCCGCTGTCCACGCCCTCGAAGCTCTGCAACAGGGTCTCGGCCAAGGGCTGGCGCAGGACACTCGGGTCCATCAGCACATCCCGGCCGCGGTAACGTGGAATGCCGAAGAGCGTCCCAAGCAGCGTATCGCGCAGGCTGTCGGTATCGCCCGGCGCAATCACCGGCACGCCATCGGCCGGGGTATTGTCCAGCATCGCGGTCCAGCTGGTATTGGTGAGCCCGATATTGAACCCGTAGACTTCGACATCGGCGATCGTCTCCAGCAGCGCCACGGCCGCGGTGGCCGAGCCCAACGGATAGGGCGCCCCGTCGGTCAGGAACAGGATGATCCGTCGCTTGGCTCCAGCGCCGGCAAAGAAGCCCTGGGCTTCGCTGAGCGCCATGGCAAAATCCGTCCCGCCCCGCAGCACCGGCGGCTGGGCCAGCCAGTCCGACAGCTGCGTGAGGTCCTGGCGATCGGCGTCGCGGCGCACCTGCATGTCGGCAACCGTTTCGTGCCAGAGCAGGATGCAGATGTCGTTGCGCAAGGCGGGGGGCACAGTGTCGGCCAGTTCATCGACCAGGGCCCGCACCGCTGCCATGGCCGCGGTGATCTTGGTGCCCGACATCGACGTGCTGGTATCGACGGCAATGTAGAGCGCGGTGCCCCGAAGCCCGGAGAGATCGGCACTTTCTTGCAGCAGGAACCGTGCGGTGACAAAGCCGAGATCCGCGTGACGGCGCTCGATCTCCAGTGGCGCCAGCAAGCGGGCCCGCCGCGCCGGTGCGATCACCGGGTGGGTGAGATCGACCCCGCCTGCAGATGTCAGGTCAATCCCATCCGGATGTACCGCGACCACGGAAAGCAGATGCGCCTCCCCACCATCGCTGGCGGCAACGGCAAAGCCCGGCGCGCGGTAATCGGTGTAGCGCGCCGCGATGCTCAGGCTGGTATCTCCCAGTGTGATATCTCCACCGCCACGGCCCGCCATGTGCCAGAGCGGAACGATCCAGTCGCCCGCCAGACCCCGGCGGGCCAGCGCGAGGGCCTCGGCGAGTTTGGGCCCGTCGAGCCGATGGCGAAGGGTCAGCACCTCGCGCGGAGTATCTCTGAGAGACAGGCGCTGTTCGCCGGCTTCGCTTTGCAAAACATCCGTGCGCCAGTCCAGGACTTCGGTCGCCGGGCCATGCGCGGCAAAGGGCCAGGAGAGATCAGCCATCGAAAGCGCCCCGGTTGCGGCGGATCACGTTGAGGATGGCTCGTTCGCCGGCCGGCGTGGCGAGATAGTCTCCCACCAGCCCGGGATCGAGCACGTTGATGATCCGTGGCGTGATCTGCGGCGCAGGTTCCGCCGTTCCGGCTTCCACCCCCAGCCGACCACCGGGGCCGCGGCGCAGGGGCAGGATTGCCTCCGGCCCGGCCTCGCCCATGAGGCCAATGCCCCGGGCAAAAGGAAACACGGTCGGGCGATCCACAATGCCGCTCCCCAGAACCCCACCGCGAGCAAAGGCCGTGATCTCGCCCGAGTGCGCAAAGACACCGCCCTTGGCAAAGCCGCCGCCGAAGAGGCCGCCGATGGCCTTGGTTATCCAGCCAAAGAGACCGCCGCCGCCGCCACCGGTTGCCCCACCACCGGAGAAGGCGCGGAAGAGTGCATCCTCGATTGGCTTGAAGGCGGAGTCGATCAGGCGGTTTGTGAGGTTTTGCGCAATGCCGGATACCGCCTGCGCGAAACTGCGCCAGCTGAGCTCGCCGGACTTGAGGGCCTCTTTCAGCGGACCGGTGATATCCTCGGCCAGACCCTTGGCCAGCTCCTTCGTGCGTTCGATGGCGGTCTTTGCCCCGTCCCAGGCTTTGCTCCCGGCCTCGGCCGCCTGCTTCAGCGCAGCGCCCGCCCCACCGGCGGCAGATCCGGCCCGCCCCAGTGTGGCTTCGGTCTCGCCGAGGGTAGCATTCAGCTGTTCCGTTGCTGCGGCAGCGACGGCGGTTGCATCGCCGCTTTCGCCCGACCCAGAGACTGCGGCCCGAAGGGCATCGAGAGAACCCAGCGGAGCCATGGCCTGCCCTGCAAGATCGAGGGATCTGGCCCGCGCGGCATCCGCACGTCCGCGCGCGGCATCCGCAGCAGCTGCCAGCCCAAGATCGGGCACGGTGAGCGGATTGTCGGCAAAGGCACGGTCGAAGGCGGCTTGGGCAACGCATGTCGCATTGGACGCGGCGCCCTCGAAGCGGTTCTCGATCTGGCCAAGGTCGAGATCGGGCACGACCGGGATGCGCCGTTCGACCCCGAGGGCCTGAAGCCCGGCATTCACACCGGAGATGAACCCGTTGATGCGGGCAACAACACCGTTCAGCATTGCCTCAACGCCAGTGATCAGGCTGTTGGCTGCCTGGAAGGCGATATCGCCGATCGCGGCGGGCAGCAGGCCCCAGATCGCCTTGATTGCTTCGAATGCGCCTTCGAAGCTGTTCGCGGCGGCATTGGTAAAGCCGACGATCGCTTCAAGGGCGCCCTGCAATGCGGACGCGGCGTCGGCCTCAAACCCCGCAAACCCGGCCTCGAAGGCGGCGCCGGCGCTGGCCACGCCCAGCCCAATCCGGCCCCAGACTTCGGAGGCGAGATCGCCGAGCAAGGCCATCGCGTTGCCGAGCCCGCCCGCACCCGAGACGAGGCGCGTGAACTGGTGTACGAGTTCCCCGGCACCGACGATCAGCGCGCCGATGCCGGTGCGGATGAGGGCGCCGCGCAGGACGACCAGCGCCGTGGCCAAGCCACGCACGGAGAGGGCTGCCGTCGTCAGACCAACGACCCAACGGCCTGCAAGGAAGGCGGCAAAGGTCGAGGCATAGGTGGCCAGGCGGCCAATGTTGTCAAAGAGCCCGGTGAGGACTTGTCCCAATGGCCCGGTGCGGTTGGCGATTGTCGCCATGGCGTTGGCCACAGCTTCCAGCGCGGGTGCCGCGGCGACGGCCAGCTGGTTCGACAGCCCGCGCCAGATGAGGCCCAGCCGCGAGATCGCATCGTTCGTGCGCTCGATCTGGTCGGCGTCGGCTTCCGAGATCACCACCCCAAAGGCGCGCACGTCCTCCGTCGCCTGGCGCAGCGTTGCAGTGTCGATCCGGCTCATGGCGATCGAGCCTTCCTCGCCGAAGAGCTGGCCCGCAACGGCGGCTCGCTCGGCCGCCGGAACGAAACCCTCGATGGCGGCGTTGATCGCGCCTACGCGCGCGTCGAGAGGCAAGTTCATCAGGTCGTTGGCCGAAAGGCCCAGCCGCTCCAGCGCGTCAGCGGCCGGACCACCGCCGGCCGCGGCCTGGCTCAGCCGCCGCGTCAGGTCTTTCGTCGCCTGTTCGATGCCGGACATCGACACGCCCGCCAACTCGCCGGCACGCTCCAGCGTCTGGATCGAGGCGACGGTGGTCCCGAGGGACTGCGCGAGCTTGGCTTGCGCGTCGACGGTTTCCAATCCGGAGCGGACCATGGCCACGCCAGCCGCCATGGCAGCAGCGACGCCGGCAGCGGCGGCCACCTTAACACGCCGGGCAAAGCCCGCGAGCCGAGCGTTCGCCGCTTCCATCTCGCGGCTGAGACGGCCGAAACCGCGGGCGCCAGCCTCGCCGACACCTTCCAGTTCGGCACGGACCTGTCGCCCGCCAACCGCGGCGAGGCGAACTGACACACGCTTTTCAGCCATCGGCAGGTTCCATCTGTTCGTTGTACTTGGCGACCATCACCGCTTCGATGACGGGCAGCAGTTCGGCAGTGGCGAGCGGTGGCACGCCAAGAGCATCACCAAGTGCAAGCGCTGCACTCAGATCCCAGCCGACAACGGCGCCGGGCAGCACGCGCAACTGACCGCCGAGGCGGCCGACCAGGTCCCAGACCTGCCAGCCTTCATGCGTCAGCGGCCGGTTTGCGCGGCCTGGGCAGTCTTCGCACGCTTGCGCGCAGGCTTGGCAATATCGGTCGCCCCCGCCGAAGGACCATTCGGCGAGAGCGCGGAGGCGTTTTTTTCCTGTTCCAGCAGCAGGCCCTTCGAGACATAGGTCAGCTGGAAAGCCTCGAAGATCGGCCAGATGTCGAGCAACGCGTCGATGGCCGCCGGGCTCGGATCGATCGGGGTGCCGTTCGCATCGCCGATGCCCTCCCAGGCGAGCAGCGCCCGGCGGGCCAGCGCCTTGGCAAAGGCAACCGCGCGCTCCTCGTCGGATGCGGCCTCGGGCACCGCCTCGACGGCCGGGTCGCTGCGAGTCGCCACCATCAGCGCGGTGGTTAGCGGGCGGAGCTGCACCCGCACACTGGGCGCGAGATCATGCCAGCGGGGCGCGTTGGAAAGATCGAGCGTCAGCATTCTCAATATACCTCGATGTCGTTGATCAGGGTTGCGGTGCACATCCGTCCGACCACGCTGTCGCGGGCGGCCTGCCAGTCGAATGTGGCCTGCACGCCCTGCGGCCCGGAAATCTCGATGCGCGGGCGCGGCAGGTAGACGGCGTGAACTGTGAAGGTGAAACTCTCGCCCGAGGGCAGGTTGTAGCCGAACTCGAGCTCGCAGGGATCCCCATTGATCGCCTGCGTCACCAGCGTGCTGTCGGCAAAACGCACCTCGATCGAGCCGGTCAGCGCCGCGATGGACGGGTCTGCGCCATCGATGCGGCCGTCCGAGCGGATGGTCTCTATCCGGTCGAGATTGTTGGCATAGGTAATGTCGGCCGAGACCACGTTGCCGAGAGCGCTGCCGTTGCGGGTGACCTGTCCGTTGAAATGGCCGAAGCGCTTCAGCTCCAGCGCAGCTGGCGTCCCGGCGCTGGTTGCGGTGCCCGCCGTTTCGCCCTGTGCCACCAGCCGCGCGGTCGCGGTCAACAGCCCGGACCGCTGCATCTGCCAGGTGATCTGGTCGAGCACGCATCCGGAATACATCGCAAAGCGCGGCACCTCGGGCATGCCGGTCTCGATGGAGAGGCTCGGCAGCGTCCATGCACCCGACTGGAACTCGTGCGTCCATGGGCCGGTGCCGGTGGTGAGAGGCTGGCCGAAGGCGGCCTTCAGCCAGAAGCCGAAGGCCTCGGCGTCGAGCGGCACGACGACATCGCCATCGGCCGTCACCGCGTCCTTGATCGGCGCCAGCGGGTCGCGGCCGTAGCCCAGCAGCTCCGAGTTCAGGAGCGGCTGCTCGGCACCGAGCGTGGTGCTTGCGAAGGGCATCTTCGTGAAGCCGCCTACTGGCGGCGTGCCATAGACGGTCTCGAACGCAAGCGCCATCTGCGCCCGCGCCCCTTGGGCTCGTGCCATAGTGTTCTCCTTATTCAGGAATGTTTTCGTCTATCTTTCGGGGGACTGAGGCCGCTAAGGTCTCCGAATGCCGTTACTTCGGCGATGCTGGCCATGCCAGCAAGCCGTTCGAGGATTACAGACCATGTCGCAAACCGACCCATCATCGCATTCTCAAACACCGACCGGCCAACGCGGTGG
>NZ_JAKOEM010000028.1:0-43963 GCF_022321465.1 Ruegeria alba
GCCGGGAACAGCCCCTCGGGATCGGCGCCCGAGAGGGT
This sequence comes from Ruegeria alba, assembly GCF_022321465.1. Taxonomy (NCBI): domain Bacteria; kingdom Pseudomonadati; phylum Pseudomonadota; class Alphaproteobacteria; order Rhodobacterales; family Roseobacteraceae; genus Ruegeria; species Ruegeria alba. The sequence goes on from NZ_JAKOEM010000028.1 coordinate 39, forward strand.
GAATTCGTCGGTATGACAGATGCCGGTGGCCTTGATCTCCACCAGAACCTCGCCGGCCTTCGGCCCTTCGAGGTTCACCTCCATCACTTCCAGAGGCTTGCCCGCCTCAACCGCTACCGCAGCACGTGTCCGCATGTGTTCCGTCTCCTTGGTTCAATAGTAGTGTCAGAAATTGTCAGGGGGATGGCTGCGTGCCTCGGCCACGAGGCAATCGAGCCCCTCCGAGGTGAGCGCCAACAGAAAGGCCTCGATATCGGCCAGCTCTTCGGGGCTGAGGCCCAGCGGGCGGATGCGCGCATCCTGATCGGGGTGTCCGGCGCCGCCCGTGTTGTAGAACTCCAGCACCTCCCCCAGCGTGGTCAGCGCGCCGTCATGCATATAGGGCGCACTCACCGCCAGATTGCGCAGGCCCGGGGTACGGAATTTCCACCGATCCGCAGGTTCCTCGGTCACCTCGTAGCGGCCCAGATCGGCCTCGCGCGGGGCGCTGACCGAACGGATGCGAGAGAAATCGAGCTGATGCACCACGCCGGGCGCCACCTGGACCGGGTGGCTGGCGGGCGGGTTCTGGCGCCGTTCTTCGCGCATCCGGCCATAGCCGGTGTCGTGAAAGGCCTGATCGGTGAACAGCGCATGATCCGCGTCGATCAGATGGCACGAGGCGCAATCGGCCTTGCCGGTGAACAGCGCAAACCCGCGCTGCGCCGCCGCGCCCATCGCGGCCTCGTTGCCGCCGAAATACCAACGGTCAAAGGCGCTGTTGCCCAGCGTCAGGCTGCGCTGATAGGCGCCAAGCGCCTGGCCGATCCGGTCAAGCGAGGCGGGCGCGGCAAAGGCCGCGTCAAAGAGGGGCCGGTAATCGGGCAGGCGATTCAGCTCGGCCACCACATGGCCGATCGAGGGGTTGGCCATCTCGTTGCGCGCCACCAGGGGCGCGACGAACTGGGTTTCCAGCGCCGGATCGCGCCCATCGTGAAAGAGCGGGGTCAGAAAGCCCACATTGATCATGCTGGGCGCGTTGCGCTTGACGCTGCGCCCCTCGACCCCGATGGCGGTGGCCAGTTCCCAATTGGCAAACCCCTGTTCGGGCACATGGCACATGGCGCAGGACATGGTGCGGTTGATCGACAGGCGCCGGTCGAAGAACAGTTTGCGCCCCAGTGCGATCTTGGCCTCGGTCGGCGGATTGTCCGCCGGATGCGGCACCAAGGGCAGGCCCAGTTGCGGCACGAGGCTGCGCTCCAGCGCGGCCTTGGTCCAGCTTTCGGGGTCCGCCGGACAGGTCTCGGCACTGATCGGCACGGGCAGGGCGGTGCCATGCTCCCCGGCCAATGCGGCGGGGGCAAGCAAGGTCAGCGCGGTCGCGAAGGTTCGGATCACGCGCCTGCCTCTTCCATCAGCAGGGTTTCGATATCGGTCAACAGCAGGCGCGGGTCGAGAAAGCCCAGCCCATAGACATTGCGGATGTCGCCCTGCCGGTCGACCAGATAGAGACGCAACAGGTGGCTGATCGTCTCCTGATCCTCGGACCGGTCCACGACCTGGCCATAGCCGTCCAGAATAGGGGCCAGCGCCTGTGAACCGGACGTGGTCAGCACATGCCAGTCCAGCTTGTCACCCGCTTGTTCGTCCGAGGTGATGGGATAGGCAAAGGCCTCGATCGCCTCGACCGTGTCGCGGTCGGGGTCGAAGCTGATCGTCAACAGCTGCACATCCTCGTTCAACCCGGGCAGATCGCGGCTGGCATCGTGCACGTCGAAAAAGACAGACATCGCCAGCGGGCAGCCATTCACGTCGCCGCAGGTCAGATAGACGAAGCTGACCAGCGAGATCTTGCCCCGCGTCAGGTCGTGCAGGCCGTGTTCGCGTCCGTTGATATCCAGCACCCGCCCATCAGGCGCGGATTTGATGCGGTTCAGGCGGTAGCTGCCCGGGGCGGGCGGGTCGAACTGGTAAGCATCGCTCGCCTCGAAAACCGAGGCCATCGGGCTGGGCCGGGCCGCGGGCTGGGGCTGCCAGACCTGCCACCCGAGGGCTGCCGCCGCCAGCGCCGCGACTGCCAGCCCGGAAAGGAGGTATCTCTTGCGCATCCGCCGCCACCGTCCATGTCAAAGGAAAAGCCGGGGCAGCGATGGGCCGCCCCGGAAGTCTGGGAGGTATCAGGACGAATAAAGCGCCGAGCTGCCAAAGCGCATGATATGCGCGCGGCCCAGACCCAGTTCATAGAAGTCGACGGCGAAATCCTCGACCAGTTCCTTGCCGTCCCAATTATAGGCCTTCAGGTACTGGACATCGTCGTCGCCCTTCTTGTCCCAGTTGGCGAGCAGCGAGGACGAGAAATAGACGCGCTTGCCGTCCCAGCTCTGGCTGACCATGTTGACCTGGCGGTCGATGACCTTTTCGTAGATCTGGAACGGTTTGTGCGGATCCGAAATGTCGAACAGCCGGGTCTTGCCATCCATGAAGCTGTTGATCCACAGCGTCTGGTCGTCGGCGGCGATCGAGATATCGACCGGCAGCGGGATATCCGCCGGGTTGCCGATATCTGCCACCGCCTTGGCCTGCCACTCGCCCGCCTCATCCTCGTAGATCAGCCAGAGCTGCGAGGTGAGCGCCGTGGTCGAGAAGGCGTAATTGGCGTTCGGCCCCCAGGGGAACCGGATTTCCAGCGGCGCGCCGGGGACGTTGAACACTTTCTTGGGCTGACGGGTGTGCAGATCCCATTGCACGATTGTATTGCCGAAGCGTTTCATCGCTTCGCCGTCCTGCAACATCTGGCCGAAATCCATCATGTAGTTGGACCAGCCGGTAAAGGACGAGGTCAGCATGACGTTCTTGCGGATCAGCGCCCGGATGTCATAGCCGTAACCATCGGCCACCGCGTCACCCACGGCAACCGCGCCCTGCATGTCGGCGGTGGTGGGCATCCAATAAGTCGCCACGTAATCGCCGTCATCGTTGTATTCGACCAAAGCGGTGCGCCCGCCATGGTCGTCATCGTTGCTGAGACCGGTGATCATCATGCTGCCGGGCAGGGCAAAGAAGGTGTGCGGCCCCACGACCCCGCCGCTGTCCTTGACGAAAGTGTCGATGGTCTTGTGCAGTTTCGGGTTCGACGGGTCGGAATGCACGTCGAAGATGAAGATGCGGTTGGTGTCCAGCCCGCCGGTCCAGAAATAGCGTCGGTCGGCCGAGAACCCGCCATGATGCGCCTCGTTGCGGCCGCCGACCGAAACCGAGTTGATCACCTGCCCACGGGTAGCCGAACCGGGGCGTAGGTCGATGGTGACCAGCTTGTCCTGCTCGTCGCCCATGCCCTCGACCCCCAGGGTCCAGACATAGACAAATTCCTCTTGCCCGGTGATCTTGGGCATATAGGGCGATTGACAAGTTTCATCGGCAAATGCGCGAAACGGCAGCCCCATTGCCAAGGCACCGGCGGCCAGGGCCCCAAATTCTCTTCTTTTCATGACTTTCCTCCCGTTTGGATCGTTAATGCGTATTGTTCAGACCTTCTCTTGCGTCGGCCATGGCCTCGGCATTGGTGGTTTCGGCATCGACTACCGAACAATGCTGGATCGCCGCCGCAGCGCGCACCGCCTCGGCGGTCAGCACCGGCAGGATGCGGTTCTGAACCATCGGCTTGATCCGGTTCGACGGGCCAACGACGCCCATGGAAAAGATCGCGCCCAGCCGGTCCACATTGATCGGCACCGCGACGCTGCTGACCCCTTCGTCGATCTCACCGTCGCAGATCGCATAGCCATAGCGGCGCACCTGGTTCAGCTCGCGCTGGATCTGGTCAGGGTCGGTGATGGTTTTCTGGTTATAGCGCATCGGCTGGATGTCCAGCAGTTCCTCTCGCAGTTCGGGCGCCACAAAGGCGGCGATCGCCTTGGCCGAGGAACAGGCGTGCGCAGGCCGGGGCCCGAGCCCGGGATAGATGTAGGACAGCGACGGATCGGCCGGCGTCTCGATGTGGATCAGGTCGACCCGTCCGCCGCGGTAACGGGCCAGAAACCCGGTCTCGCCCGAGGTTTTCACCACCTGCTGCATCATCGCTGTGACCGCGTTGATCACATGCACGTCTGACTTGCCGGTCAGCGCGATTTTGACAAAGCGCATCCCCAGAATATAGCGGCTGCCACAGTCAGTATTCTCGACAAAGCCGCAGTCGATCAGCGACGAGATGTTGCGATAGATGGTTGCCCGTGGCACGCCGGTCAGCCGCGCCAATTCAGTGGCGTTTAGCGGGCTGGCGGCGCCTGCGATGGCTTCGAGAAGGCGGATCAGTCGTTCTTGCATCGGTTTCTCAAAATGCGGACATTGTTAGCATAATGTGAGAGCTCGATTCTGTGCAACCGCTATCTGCCGCAAACACAAAGCATGTTTCGCGTCCTTGGTGGTTTGCGTGCGTCAGTCGCCCTGACGAGCATTGTCCGAAGGATACTCTGATGCCGTTCCTGTCTTCTATGCCAGTTCTAGAATCCGCCTTTGCCCGCATCCTCGAGTACAGCCGCACCTCGTCCACCGCCCCGTTGCGTCCGGCTGCGAAACGCTTCACGGAAGGCGCGCGCCCGGCTGCGCGCGCCCGGAATTGCGGTCTTGTCCTTGAGGATCAGTTTCAGGCCGCCGTCTCGTTTTGATTGCACCTGTTGGATATGGTCGAAGGCCACCCAATAGGATTTGTGGACCTGCATTCCGGCAGCATCGTCCAGCGCTTTGACCAGTGCCCCGAAACTTTGACGCACATGCGACTTACGGTCTCCATGATGGACAAAGACATAGTGCTCGTCCGCCTGAACCAGCGTAATGTCCTTCGCGGCGATGGTCTCTCCGGCCAGCATCAGTTTGGGGTCAGAGGCGGGGCGCGGGGTGCCGGCAGGGGCCATTTGCGGGCTGTCTGCGCGTGCGAGCAGCGGCAGCATCACCGCGGCGAACAGCAGTTCGAACCCAAGATGGACTGCAAAGGCCAGCAGGACGATCATTGCCGCCGCCATCGGCGTCCAGATGTCCAGGTCAAAGATCCGAGCATAGAGCCACAGCAACGGGATATCGTGGCACAAAACGCCCGACAACCCGATCAGAGGTACGGGCAGGTTGACACCGTGGCGGGTCGTTTGGCCGAGCCGGACCAAGAGCAGGCAAAGCAATAACAGAAAGACCCAGAGAACGACCCCTAGCCCCAGGCCCAGCCCAACCGTCGCTAACCAGCCGACCGGCACATCCAACATGAAGATGGAAAGGATACGTACGATAGTGGCCGAGAACACAATCATGAACATGGCTATAGGGGCGGTCATCATTGTCAACGCCGCGCGGCGGTCGAGTGAGACGGTATCGCCATTCAGAAAGCGGAGCGTCAGCGGTCTGGTGGAGGTCATCTTTGTGGCACAGATATCTTGTCCGGGACGCGGTGGCGCCCTGGCGGGTTCGGGTTTCAGCGCCTCGTCGAAGATTGCTCTTTAGGTCACTGTAATTCCTATATAATCACGCCAAGTTGACATGCCAGTCACGTTCGTTTGAGGGCAGGGCATGTCGCTGCTTCTGACTTGCAATGGCGCACCGCCGGTCATGATCGTGACCGGTGGAGCGATGTCCTTTCACGACTTGCTGAGGTGCTGAAACCACCGCTCACGACGGATGGGCTGTTGCGCTGCGGCGGAGCGCCTAAGCCTCTGTAGGGCGCACTGGGTGGGGGCTCAGATCGCGCCAGCGATGTCAGTGCCGATGTTTCCGATTGGCCAACGACCTCAAGCAGGTGGTGTTGTGTTTCGATCGGCACTGACCCGCTGGAAGCAAGTAGGGATGACTAATCCATGGATACTTCCATTTGGCTTTTCCTCGGCGCAACTGCGCCCGATGGGGAAATGCAGACAGTGCCAGGCCGGTTGAGCGGCATTCTATTCGAGCCCGAGGGCTATGTAGCCATATCGGGAAACTGGGCAATCGCGGACACGGACGCGTCTTTGACGCTGCGCTATTCAGTGCGCAATGGCGCCCAGGTATCGACCGAGGTCGCCGGGGTCGTCTCGTCATCCGTGCAGGTTACCTTTGCCGACGGTCGCCTTCAAACCGTTGCAGGTGGCTCTCTGATGTCCATGTCGAACGGTGATTTGTTCTATGTGGTAGGGGCGGGGGATCCTGCGGCAACGTTCAAGACGATCGAGGGCGATGTCAGGCCGATATCCACCCTGCGGGTGACCGGCCTGCAGCAAGAAACAGACACCGACCTGACCGATCTGAGCTTTCCACAGGAATTCGCCGTTACAACCGATGGCAGTGAACCTGTGATCGGTGAAGCGCCAGACCCTAGTGGGCTACTGTCGGACGGAACGATCAGCGGCACCGGCTTGGCGGACCGGATCAACGTCAGGTATTTGGGTGATCGGGATGGCGACGTGGTCGACAATCTCGACGCCATGGGCCTCAACGGAGAACTGGCAGAGAGCGATGATGACCTGATCGACGCCTTGGGCGGGAATGACACGGTCGAGGCCGGGCGTGGCCACGACACGGTGCTGGGCGGCGATGGAGACGACTCGATTGATGGCGGCGTCGGCGCCGACAGCCTGTTGGGCGGTCTGGGCGCGGATACGCTGGACGGCGGCATCGGCGCCGACCCTCTGTCGCCGGTCTATCAACAGGTCACCTCGGTCAACCAGGTCCTGAATGGTGTGAACAGCAGGCCGGATTTCGGGGTGACCACGGTGTCCGATACCGGAAATGTCGCCTTTACCTCGGTCGGGACCATCGCCGACGGGTTCTTTGTCGGCGATAACTTCAACACGTCAGGCCTGTTTGCAGAGGAAACTCATACGCATGTCGCGTCGACACAGGCGGCAGGTGCCCGGATCGTGATGAACCGGCTCGAAATCTCCGAGACATTGACGATTTCAGTCGATGGAAGCGTGCTTGATCTGAACGCGGCAATCGCTGCGGGGACGGTCACGTTCGACGGCGCGGGCGTCTATGTGATCGACGCCTCGGGCAAGATCGTCAGCACCTCGAACGATGTTGCCGTCACCGCCAACACCGAACTGACGCTGACATTCAAGGTACCGCTCAGCCGGATCGACGTGACACTGGTAAAAAGCGCCTTCAGCGCCGAAGGCGCCGTCTATGCACTGTCATTCGACACCAATCCGATTGTGGCGCCGCGCCTGTCCACCGCGAATGACACGCTGGAGGGCGGCGACGGCAACGACCTTCTTGATGGCAATGACGGCGACGATTCCCTGCGCGGCGGCACGGGCGACGACACCCTGTTCGGCGATGACGGAAACGACACGCTGCTTGGCGATGCCGGTCGGGATTCGGTTCTGGGCGGCGCCGGGGACGACACGCTGGCGGGTGGCGGAGAGGCCGATACCCTGGTTGGCGGCGCCGGCAATGACAGCATCTTCGATGGCGGCGGGGACGATCTTGTGTTCGGCTCCGAGGGCAACGATCTCTTCTTCATCGGGCGGGGTCACAACACGATCGGAGATTTCGGCTTTGGCAACGGTCCGGTCGACGATGGCGACCAGACCAACAACGATTTCGCCAATCTGAGCGCATTCTACAATCGCGCCACATATGACGCCGCCGTTCTGAACGGCCGGATCGACCCGAGCGTGATCCGTAACCCGCTGGAATGGCTGCGCGCAGATCACGCCGACGACGGTGTGCTCAACGACACCGCCGCGGGATGGACCGCGAGTGACAGTCTGACGCTGCGCAATGGCGGCGCGCCGGTCGATCCCGGCCAGCTGACTTTCGATACCACCAACGTGACCTGTTTCTGCCGGGGCACGCTGATCGCCACCGCCGAGGGTGAGATCCCGGTCGAGGATCTGTGCGCTGGTGACCGAGTCATTACCCGAGACCGGGGTTATCAGCGCATCCGCTGGATCGGGAGCACCGTGCGCGATGCGCATCCCGGCATCGCGCCTATCCGAATCCGCGCGGGCGTTCTGAAAAACAACCGTGATCTGAGGGTTTCACCCAATCATCGGGTTCTGATGGTCGGGCCAATGGTGGAGTTCTTTCTGGGGCATGCCGAAGTTTTGGTGCCGGCCAAATTCCTGGTCGACGGTGAGGGGATAGTTCAGGAGCAGTTCGGGCAAGTCGACTATTTCCATATGCTGTTCGACCAGCACGAACTGGTGCTTTCGGAACGCGCCTGGACCGAGAGCTTTCATCCTGGTCAGGCGGGCTGGTCAGCTCTTTGCGATGAGACGCGCGCGGAAATTCTCGACCTATTCCCCGAGTTGGAGAGTGATTGCGCCACAATGGGCAGCTCGACCGCCCGCTATGTTGTCGATCGGCGCGAAGCGCTGGTCCTGCTGCAATCGCTGGGTGGGCACAGTATTCAAACAATGGAGATGCTGCCATGTTGAGGCGACGAGATGTCCGGCCCCGCCACCGGCAGGAGAGCGGATTCGAGCTTCGCGTTGTCTCGAACTGCAAGGAGCCTCACATTGATCGTGAGAGCGGTCCTTGTCGGTCAGAGGTCAACGCCCGCCCAAGGGTACGACTCTTCGCCAGCACGGCGATCGTTCTTGTCCTTTGCTGCGTCAGCGGCGCGGCGGTAGCCGGTCTCGCTTTGGCGCTCGGCAGGGGGCCGCTTTTTGCGGCGATATTATACCTCACGCTCCCCAGTATCCTGTACGCCACGTTCCTGGTGGCGGTGCTGCTGCGGGAAAGGCCGCGGAAAAAGCTGGTGAAATCGGCGGTTGACGGGATCGATAGCGATGTAACGGGTCTTGCGAGTTGCGCTTTTGAGAGGGGGCGGCGTATCCGTATAAGGATTGGCGTTGCCGCCTGCGCGGTTATCACAACTCTCTTCTTGACGGATGACCGGCACATCCTGACCGGAGTCGCGTTGATGGGCTCGGCAGCCATTCTTCTGGCGGTGCTTGCCCGCCGGCGGGTCCTTGCGACCTATGCTACTACAAAGCGCCCCCGCAAAGGGCGCGGGTAGCACGGTCTTTCGCCTAGCGAGTAGGCAGGCGCGAAACGAAGGCGGGCTCTGATCCAAGTTTCTTTCGGGCCAGCACTGCCTCCGTCCCGGTCGACTTGATCTGCTCCTTGAACCTAGGGGTGCGGGCAGGAAAACTCGTTCTAATCGGAATGACCAGAGAGTTGTGCCTAACGGACTGCACTTTGTACCGACATGAGCATCAAACAGGGGGCACTTCGGGTGATCGTGGTCACGTTGAAGTCACCTTGGCTGAATGTGATTCTTGGTTTATTCTTCAATATGATGTGAAGGTTATTTTATCTGGAGATAGGAGTGCCGCCACAGCCTCAAATCTACATGCTGTTCGGGAAAGTGGCAGCCCGTAGGGGAATCGAACCCCTCTTTCCAGGTTGAAAACCTGGCGTCCTAACCGATAGACGAACGGGCCACTGTTGGCGTGACGCGGCTTTTAAGGAGAATCGTGGGACGGCGCAAGAGGGGAAATCGCAATTTCTTGACGGGTAATAGAGGAGGGTTCAGGCCGACCGCGCCCTGTCAACTTTCACCCCATAGTGGTACGGAAACTGGTGCGCTCGGTTGAAACCGCACGCACATCGATCCGCCGATCCGCCACGATAACGGTCCAGTCGTTGTCGAACCAGATCAAGCGGGGACGTATTTCCTTCGATCCAGAAACTGGAGGTCATGCTCTGCCTTCAATGCTGCCGTTGACGACTGGTCCTGCTTCGACCGGGATCAACGCCGCGCGTTCCGATTGTTCCATGCTTTTCAGGGCGGGGCCCATCATTGCACGGTCGCTGGAACTGCCCGTTTCCGATCCTCAGGGTGGGGCTCCGTAACTTCATTCCGCCCAAAATACTCCGGAGCGCGAGGCAGCGCCTCGCAAAAGAAAAAGGGCGCCGCAAGGCGCCCTCTTGTTAATCTGTTCAGCCCGGATCAGCTGGCTTTTGCCAGGTTGCGCAGCACATAATGCAGCACGCCGCCGTTCTCGATATATTCGATCTCGGGTGCGGTATCGATCCGGCACTTCAGCGTGATGGTCTTTTCGGACCCGTCGCCATAGGTGATGGTGCAGGGCACATCTTGCAGCGGTTGGATGGTGTCCAGACCGCTGATCGCCACGGTTTCGTCGCCCTTCAGGCCCAGCGACTTGCGATTGTCGCCGCCGGTGAACTCGAACGGGATGACGCCCATGCCGACCAGGTTCGAGCGGTGGATACGCTCGAAGCTTTCGGCGATGACCGCCTTGACACCCAGCAGAGCGGTACCCTTGGCCGCCCAGTCACGGCTGGAACCGGCGCCATATTGTTCGCCGCCGAACACCACCAGCGGAGTGCCCTGTTCCTGATAGGCCATCGAGGCCTCGTAGATCGAGGTCTGCTGCCCATCGGGTCCTTTGGTATAGCCGCCTTCGACACCATCCAGCATCTCGTTCTTGATGCGGATATTGGCGAAGGTGCCGCGCATCATGATCTCGTGGTTGCCACGGCGCGAGCCATAGGAGTTGAACTCGCGCGGGGCCACCTGACGCTCGGTCAGATACTTGCCGGCAGGCGTGGTGGTGGCAAAGGAGCCCGCGGGCGAGATGTGGTCGGTGGTGACCATATCGCCCAGGATCGCCAGCACCTTGGCGCCCGAGATGTTCGAGATGGTGCCCGGCTCGGTGCCCATGCCCTGGAAATAGGGCGGGTTCTGGATATAGGTCGAGGTCGCGGGCCAATCATAGGTTTCCGCATCGGTGGTTTCCACCGCCTGCCATTTCTCGTCCCCCTTGAACACGTCGGCGTATTTCGACTGGAACGCCTCGCGCGTCACGGTCTGCTCGACCAGTTCGGCGACTTCCTGGGTGCTGGGCCAGATGTCTTTCATATAGACATCGTTGCCATCCTTGTCTGTTCCGATCGGCTCGGAGGTCAGGTCGATATCCAGCGTGCCGGCCAGCGCATAGACCACCACCAGCGGCGGCGAGGCCAGGTAGTTGGCGCGCACGTCGGGCGAGATGCGCCCTTCGAAGTTGCGGTTGCCTGACAGCACCGAGGTGGCCACCAGATCGCCCTCGGCAATCGCCTCGCTGATTTCCTTCTGGATCGGGCCCGAGTTGCCGATACAGGTGGTGCAGCCATAGCCGACGAGGTTGAAGCCGACCTTGTCCAGATCCTCCTGCAGGCCGGCGGCCTCCAGATAGGCGCTGACAACCTGGCTTCCCGGCGCCAGCGAGGTCTTGACCCAGGGCTTGCGGTTCAGGCCCAGTGCTGCGGCCTTGCGGGCCACCAGACCGGCGCCGATCATCACATAGGGGTTCGAGGTATTGGTGCAGGACGTGATCGAGGCGATCACGACCTTGCCCGATTCCATGGTATAGTCTTCGCCCTTGACCGCGACTTCCTTGCCCATCGGGCGCTTGAAGGTCTCGGCCATCTCGCGGGTGAACGCGGCCTTGGCATCGGTCAGTGCCACATAGTCCTGCGGGCGCTTGGGGCCGGAAATGGCGGGCACGATGGTGCCCATGTCCAGGCTCAGCGTGTCGGTATAGACCGGGGCGTAATCCGCATCGCGCCAGAAGCCGTTTTCCTTGGCATAGGCTTCGACCAGCGCGATCCGGTCCTCGTCGCGGCCGGTATTGCGCAGATAGCGCAGGGTCTCGCCGTCGATCGGGAAGAAGCCGCAGGTGGCGCCGTATTCCGGCGCCATGTTGGCGATGGTTGCGCGGTCGGCCAGCGGCAGACGGTCCAGACCTTCGCCGTAGAATTCGACGAATTTGCCCACCACGCCCTTGGCACGCAGCATCTCGACGACCTTCAGAACCAGGTCGGTGCCGGTGGTGCCCTCGACCATCTGGCCGGTCAGTTCGAAACCGATCACCTCGGGGATCAGCATCGAGATCGGCTGGCCCAGCATCGCGGCCTCGGCCTCGATCCCGCCAACGCCCCAGCCCAGAACGGCCATGCCGTTGACCATGGTGGTATGGCTGTCGGTGCCGACCAGCGTGTCGGGATAGGCGACCTCGGCCCCGTCCTGATCGGTGTCGGTCCAGACGGTCTGGGCCAGATATTCCAGGTTCACCTGGTGGCAGATGCCGGTTCCGGGGGGCACCACGCGGAAGTTGTTGAACGCGCCCTGGCCCCATTTCAGGAACTGGTACCGCTCCATGTTGCGCTCGTATTCGCGGTCCACGTTCATCTGGAACGCGCGCGGATTGCCGAATTCGTCGATCATGACCGAGTGGTCGATGACCAAGTCAACCGGGTTGAGCGGGTTGATCTTTTGCGCGTCGCCACCCAGCGCCTTGATGCCGTCGCGCATCGCGGCCAGGTCGACCACGGCGGGCACGCCGGTGAAATCCTGCATCAGCACGCGGGCCGGGCGATAGGCGATCTCGCGCGGGTTCTGGCCACCCTTGGCGCCCCATTCCGCAAAGGCCTTGATGTCGTCTACCGACACGGAAAAGCCGCCATCCTCGAACCGCAGCATGTTTTCCAGCACCACTTTCAGCGCGGCGGGCAGTTTCGAGAAATCCCCCAGACCGGCCTCGGTGGCGGCGGGGATCGAGTAATAGGAAATGGATTTGCCATTGACGCTGAGCGTGCGGCGCGTCTTGGCGGTGTCCTGTCCAACCTTGATGGGCATCGTGGCCTCCCTCTCTTGGAGCGTGGAAATGGGATTCGCTGCGGGTTATCTGCATCACGCCCGCCTTGGGTTCAAGCACCAAGACGGGGGGTGCGTCAATTTTTGTATACCATTGCACACATGGGTGCGCAAGATGCGGTATGCAATGGTATACATATGTTTCCGCAGGTTCAAGAAACCTTGATTGGCGCTGTGATCGGCGGGGCGGTAAAGCTGGATCATCCCCTTGCCCAGCGACGGACCCGACCCGGATGAAAGCCCTGACGCTCTGCCTTGCCCTTGCCGCATCGGCGCTGACCATCGCCGCCCGGGCCGAGGGTCCGGTGGTGGTGGAGCTCTATACTTCGCAGGGGTGCTCGTCCTGCCCGCCGGCGGATGCGATCATGCACCGGCTGGCGCGCCGGGACGATGTGATCGGACTGGCGCTGCATGTCGATTATTGGGACTATATCGGTTGGGTCGACGATTTTGCCGATCCGGCCCATACCCTGCGCCAGCAGGCCTATGCCCGTGTCGGGGGACGGTCGATGATCTATACCCCGCAGATGATCGTGCAGGGGGTCGAGGATGTGGTGGGTGCCCGCGAGGACCAGGTGCTCGCACTGATAGAGGCCCACAAGGCGCGTCCCGCACCGATGGGGCTGGCCGCGTCCCGTGTGGGCGATGACATCACCATTACACTGACACCCGGCGCGGGCGCGCAGGCGGGGTTCTATGCGGTGCAACTGGTGCGTTACACGCCGCTGCGCCATGCCTCGATCCAGCGTGGCGAGCTTGCCGGTCATGAACTGGATTATGCCAATGTGGTCGACAGCTGGCAGGTGGTCGGGCAATGGGATGGACAGAGCGAGAAACGCTTGAGTGTCACCACCGAGGGCGAGCTGCCGGCGGTTGTGCTGGTCCAGCAGGCCGGGCCGGGGCCGATCCTGGCGGCGGCCCGCGTCGAGTGATCAGCCCGGCGTGTCCTCGGGCTGCTCACCGAGGTCGAGCCAGGGTTTCCAGCGCCGGTGGATCCAGAACCATTGCCCCATATGCTGGCGCACCATCTTTTCCAGATCGTCGTTCAGGAACTGGGTCATGGTGATCGGATCAGTATGGGCGACCGGATCGTGCATCACGATCTCGAAATCCAGCCCGTTATCCTGCCTTACCGAATAGCAGGGGATCATCACCGCATCATATTTCAGCGCCAGTTCCGCGTTCAGCACCGAGGTCACCGCAGGCTTGCCGAAGAAACTCAGCTCGGCACCGCCATGGGCGTGCAGGTCCGAGACGATGGCGATGATGCCCCCCTGTTTCAGGCTGCGGACCATCTCCATCATGCCGCGCCGGCCTTGTTCGAACATCGGTTTGCCGGTGCGCAGAAAGGCGTCGACATAGATCTCGTTGAAATAGGGGTTGGCCATGCGGCGGTAGAGACAGCCGATCGGCGTGCCGCCTCGGGCCTGCAATGCGGCGCGGGTGGCTAGGTAATGGCCGAAATGGGCGGTGATCAGCATCACCGGCTTGCCCTCGGCAATAGCCGCGTCAAAGGCGGCCGCGCCCGGCCCGCTGACCCGTGCCCCCTGTTGCCGACGGGTGAATTCGTCGGGCGAGAAATGTTCCATGATGGCGCGGCCTGCATTGTCAGGCACCGCGCGGCACAGGCGCGCGATCTCGGCCTCGGGCAGGTCGGGGCAGGTCAAGGCCAGATTGGCGCGAATGCGCTTGCTGAACCCCACCAGCGGGCCAATCGCGCTCATCACCCGGCCCATCGCCGCGATCCGGCGATCATAAGGCAGCAGCCGCATCCCTCCGATTAGCCCGCGCAGCAGCAGATATTGCGCGTAATATGAGGCGCGTGCGCCTCGGCCGAGTTCGGATTTTTCAACGGGCATCGGGGTCTCTTAGCGGCTGTGCATCTCGCGATGCCACACATACAGACCCGCCCCCGCGATCACAAGCGCGCCCAGGATGGTCCAGCCATCCGGGAATTCGCCAAAAAAGACCGCGCTCCAGACCGCGGCAAAGCCAAGGCCGCAATAGGCATAGGGCGCCAGCATCGCCGCCTCTCCTTGTGAAAAGGCGCGGATCAGGCAAAGCTGGCCCAGCGTGCCGAAAAGGACGACCAGCGCGATCATCCCCCAACCTGCCGGGCCGGGCGGCTGCCAGTGGCCGGGGACGATCAGGCTCAGCAACAGCGTGCCGACAAGGCCGGTGTAAAATAGCGAGGTCCAGACATCCTCGTCCGGTCCGACGCGGCGGGTCAGCAGGGCATAGGTCGAATAGCAGGCGGCAGCACCGAGCGGGAAGAGCGCGGCGGGCTGGAAAAGGTCCGAGCCCGGACGCAGCACGATCAGCGCGCCGGTCAGGGCGAGCGCGATGCCCAGCAGGCGACGGGGCCCCAGACGCTCGCCCAGGAACAGGGCAGCGCCCAGGGTAATGAAGACCGGATTAACAGACATCAGCGCGGTGGCATCTGTCAAAGGGATGCGGCTGATGCCGAGAAAGAAGAAGCCGGTCGCGCACATCAGCATCAGCGAACGCAAGAGTTGCAGGCGCGGATAGGCGGTTCGGATGACCCTGTGCAGGCGCGGCAGCACAAGAAGCAGGACCAGCAGCATCTGTCCCGCATAGCGCGCCCAGAGCGCGGGGATCACGCCGATGCGCGGGGCCAGTCCCTTGACCGTCGCGTCCATCAGCGAAAAACACAGGATTGCGAGAACCATGAACCCGATGGCCCGACGCGCCGTTGAGGCCATTACGCTCGGGCCCGCGACTGGAGTAGGATGTTGAACATGTGAAGCTGATAGCGCCCGGGTTCGGTTCTGTCCATCACCCAGCGGCCTGGTGCCGGAATTTTGAAAAAATTCCGGCCCGGAAAGCGTTCGCTTTCCGACCCGTTTTCCGTGCCGGAAAACGGCCTGCCGAGATCAGGCGTCACGATCCTCCTCGGGATCGATGAGCTGAAGGGCGCCTTCGTCCTCAAGGCTACGGATAACGCCCACGACGGTTGTCATTGCCGCTTCGCCTTCGCTGCGCTTGACCTTGCCCTTGTCGCGGATCTCGTCGCGCAGGTTGTCGGCCATCCGCGAGGACATGTTGCCAAGCAGGAACTCGGCCACCTTGGCCTCGTCCCCCTCGGTGGCGGCGGCCAGGGCCAGGATCAGCTGGTCCTGATCGGCCACGCGCACCACGGCGGGCACGTCGCGTGGCGACAGGCGGGCAGGGATGTCGGTAAAGGTGAACAGCACCTTGCGCACCGAGGAGGCAAAGGTCGCATCCTCTTCGTCCAGCGCCGACATCATCTGGTCGCGCGTGGCGGGCGCGGACTGGTTCAGGATATTGCCCACCCGTTTCTCGGGCCGGTCGGCAAAGGCCAGGATCGGCCGCGCATCCAGCTGCGCGGCCAGCGACCAGCCGATCCGGTCCACTGCCTCGGGCGTCACCCGGCCGGTCTGCGAGATGGCATAGGTGATGCGCCGCGCCACCGGACCCGGCAATTGCCCAAGCAGCGCCGCCGCCTTGGATGTGTCGAGTTTCGACAGCAGCACGGCGGCCACCTCGGTGCTTTCGGCCTGGGCGATCTCGGCCAGTTCCTCGGGCGGCAGGGCGCGCAGCCGCTGCCATGGATCGCCCATCTGGCGAACACCGGCCTCACGCCGCAGACGCGCGGCGGTGGTGGCGGCGATCTTGCCGTCCATGGCGCTGAGCGCCCCGGCCAGCCCGTGCGGAAAGCTGAGCCCGATCCCGTCCAGCGCCTCGGCGAATTCCTCGGCCACGGCATCCAGCGTGATCCGGTCGACCAGCCCCATCTGCCCCATCTGCTTGGTCAGGCGGGCCTGCAACTCCTCGGGCAGTTCCTCGAGCGGGATTTCCGCCCCCGCATTCAGCAGCAGCCGCACCACCACGGCGGCCTTTTCCAGATTGCTCAATTGCCGGGGCACGCGCCGGGGCGCGTCGGCCACCGGCGGGCCACCCATCCTTGTCACCGCCGGAGTGTCGTCGAAATCGAACATCTCGGCGTCAAGGGGCATCAGCGCATTGTCGTCCTGCATCTGCCTGCGTCATCCGTCATCAGAGTCGCAGGCAGAATAGGGGGCGGGCGGTAAAGAAAGGCTGAACTCAGTAGCTGTAGGTCAAGCCCGTGCGGATGGCCTCGCGCAGCGACACCTCGGCCCAGCTGCCTTCGCCGCCGCGCGCGGTGATCTCGCGCCACTGGGCGATCGCCAGATCGGTCTTGCCCGCCTCGACAAACCCTTGCCCCATATAGCTGCGCGCCAGGATATTGTCGGGATTGGCCGCGATTGCCGCCTGATAATAGAAGGCCGCACGATCCAGATCGCCCAGCTTGCGGTGGGTGAACCCCCAATAGGTCAGCACGCGGTCGTCGCTCTGGTCGGGCATTGCCGCCAGCACGCCCTGCGCATCGGCGGGACGCCCGGCATAGGCCAGTTCGCGCACCGCTTGGTACAGCGTATCGGCATCCAGGCCGGAATTCTTGGGCGCGACGCAGCGTTTTTTCTTGTCGTCCCAGACCTTGACCCCTTTGCATTCCTTGGTGGTCTGGGTCTCCTTGGGCGGGTTGGTCCAGGTGCTGCCACCGGTACTGTCGCCGCCAGCGGCAAAGGCGCCAAGCGGCAGGGTCAGACCCAGGGCAAGAAAAGACGGCAATCGCATGAGGGAAACTCCGGTGTCAGGTAAATCGGAAGGTCGCAAAATCGTCTCGGGCGCCGCCATCGACACCCGGAAAACCGGCCAGATGGGCGCGGCCTCAGCTGTTGATCACCTCGACACAGGTTTGCGAGGCGGCGTCCCATTGCATGCCCGGGGCGCAGGATTGGGTCTGTTCATGGCCACGGCTGGAACAGCCCATCGCCAGCGAAGCCACCGGTACCAGGGCCAGCGCGACCGCGCAGCACATCGTCCTGAGGGTCATGATCTCTCCTCCCGTTCAGACTGAACAGGAGTGTAGCGCAGAGACCCCCTTGGGCAAAGGGGGCTCACGCCGTTGTGTCAGGTTTGTTGTGTCAGAACGGGCGGTCAGTCGCCAAAGACACGGGCAAAGATCGTGTCCACATGCTTGGTGTGATAGCCCATGTCGAACTTCTCGTTGATGGCGTCCTCGCCCAGCGCGGCGACAACATCGGCATCGGCGAGCAATTGCTCGCGGAAATCGACCCGCTCTTCCCAGACCTTGAGCGCATTGCGCTGCACCATCGTATAGGCGTCCTCGCGGCTGACACCGGCCTGGGTGAGGGCCAGCAGCACCCGCTGGGACATCACCAGACCGGGGAACTTGTTCATGTTTTCCAGCATGTTGTCGGGAAAGATCAGCATCTTGTCGACCACACCGGCCAGACGGTGCAGGGCGAAATCCAGCGTCACGGTGGCGTCGGGGCCGATGCCGCGTTCGACCGAGGAATGCGAGATGTCGCGTTCATGCCAGAGCGCCACGTTTTCCATCGCCGGGATCACCGCCATGCGGACCAGACGCGCCAGACCGGTCAGGTTCTCGGTCAGCACCGGGTTCTTCTTGTGCGGCATCGCCGACGAGCCTTTCTGACCCATCGAGAAGAATTCGGCGCCTTCCAGCACCTCGGTGCGCTGCATGTGGCGGATCTCGATGGCGATATTCTCGATCGAGGACGCAATAACGCCCAGCGTGGCAAAGAACATCGCGTGGCGGTCGCGCGGGATGACCTGGGTGCTGATCGGCTCGGGTCGCAGGCCCAGCTTGGCGCAGACATGCTCTTCGACCGCCGGGTCGATATTGGCGAATGTCCCAACCGCGCCCGAGATGGCCCCGGTGGCGACCTCCCAGCGGGCCTTTTCCAGCCGGTTCTTGTTGCGATCCATCTCGGCATAGAAGCGGGCGAAGGTCAGTCCCATGGTGGTGGGTTCGGCATGGATGCCGTGGCTGCGGCCCACACGGACGGTATCCTTGTGCTCATATGCGCGTTTCTTGAGCGCGGCGAGCACCTTGTCCATCCCCACCAGCAGCAGGTCGGCGGCGCGGACCAGCTGCACGTTCAGGCAGGTATCCAGCACGTCCGAGCTGGTCATGCCCTGATGCACGAAGCGCGCCTCTTCGCTGCCGACATGTTCGGCCAAATGGGTGAGAAAGGCGATGACGTCGTGCTTGGTGACCGCCTCGATCTCGTCGATGCGGGCGACGTCGAATTCCACATCCTTGGCTTTCCACACGGCCTCGGCGTTTTCCCGCGGGATCACGCCCAGATCGGCCATCGCGTCACAGGCATGCGCCTCGATCTCGTACCAGATCTTGAACTTGGTCTCGGGCGACCAGATTGCAACCATCTCGGGGCGGGAGTAGCGGGGGATCATTGGCAGCGACACCTTTTTGTGATTGGCAGGACCTGTTGGCGCGGGTCATAGACCCAGCCGCATCGCGGGACAAGGCAGGAGCGGAAAGATGAGACGGTTTGCCCTGATTTTGGCGGCTGTGCCCACCTGGGCGATGGCGGATGGGTTCATGCCGCTGGCCGGAGACGAGATCCGCGCCGCGCTGGCAGGCAGGGAGCTGGTCTATGAAGGCGGCGCGCGGCAGAGCTTTGACGCCTCGGGCGGGACGGTCTATGTGACCGACCGGCCCAGCCAGGGCCGATGGAGCCTGCGAGGCGATCTTTTCTGCTCGCTCTGGCCGCCCTCGGACCGCTGGGCCTGCTACACGGTGGCCAGCGACGGCGAGAGGGTCCGCTTTGTCGGGCAGGGGGGCGATATCACCGACGGGGCCTATGCCCAATGACCCTGCCGCGGGATATTGCAGAATTCGAGGGCGACTGGCTGCTGGATCGCGTCATCGACGACCGTTTGACGGGGCAGAAACTGCGCGCCGAAGGGGGCGCGACGCTGCGCCGCAGCGAGGGCGGGCTGACCTATGACGAGCAGGTGACGCTGTTCATGCCCGGCCAACCGCCGTTTCACGGCACCCGCCGCTATCTCTGGCGTCCCGGTCCGGGTGGCATCGCCATCCACTTCGAAGACGGCAGGTTTTTCCACCACTTAACCTTGGGTCAAGTGGCGCCGGGAGATCACCATGACTGCCCGCCCGACAGTTATGACGCGGGCTATGACTTTGCGCGCTGGCCGCTGTGGAGGGTGCGCTGGACGGTCAAGGGGCCGCGCAAGGATTACGAGATGGTCACCGATTTTCGGCGGCGATAGCGTAAACGTCTTGCGGCGCGCGCGCGGACAGGGCATTTCTGTGTGCCAATACCTGTCTGAACTGGGAGACAACCGAATGAGCATGACTGTTCTGGCCGACGCAATCGGCCCGCGCGAAGGCACCGCGCGTCTGGCAAAGCAAGCGGTTCTGGTGGTGCTGGGCATCGCCGCGCTGGCCGTCGCCGCCAAGATCAAGGTGCCGATGTGGCCGGTGCCGATCACCATGGGCACCTTTGCCGTGCTGACGCTGGGCACCGCCTATGGCGCGCGGCTGGGTCTGGTGACCATGCTGGGTTATCTGCTGGTGGGCGCGCTGGGCTTTGACGTCTTCGCCACCTCCTCGGCCGAGAAATTCGGGCTGACCTACATGATGGGCGGCACCGGCGGCTATCTGGTGGGCTACCTGATGGCCACGGTGATGCTGGGCGCGCTGGCCGCGCGCGGCTGGGATCGGTCGTTCGGCAAGATGGCGCTGGCGCTGGTGCTGGCCAACGTGCTGATCTATGTGCCGGGCCTGTTGTGGCTGGGCCAGCTTTACGGCTGGGACAAACCGATCCTTCAGTGGGGCCTGACCCCGTTCCTGGTGGGCGACGCGCTGAAACTGGTGCTGGCCGCCGTGCTGATCCCCGGCCTGTGGAAACTGGTGGGCAACGCCCGCGGCTGATCCCGCCCGATACCTTCTGCAAAGGCCCGGACACATTGTCCGGGCCTTTTTCGTTGCCTTTGCGGGATATGGTATGGACACTGGAACCATCGCGATCAGGAAAGATGTTTGCCATGCCAAAGAGTTTCGCCCCCTTGCGCGCGCTGGCGTTGGCGCTGGCAGCAAGCCTGCTGCCCTTGCCAGCCACAGCTGACATGCCGCTCACCTATGTTTCTGACGGCAGGGCGCTGTTTCACCTCAGCGCGCCGGATTTCTGGCAGGTCCGCAGCGGCGGTCCGCGGGCGCTGACCCCGCCGGGGTCGGACGAGGCGCGGCTGATCAACCGCGTGATCGGGTTCGAGCCCGAAGCCGAGCCGGGCGTCTGGGTCGGTTTCATGTCGCCCAACGGGGTATCGACCTTTGCCCAGGCCGAAGACTACCTGCGCAACATCGGCAAATCGGTGGTCAGCGACCCCGAGTTGCGGGAACAAAGCCGCATCCGCATCGGCGGGTTGCCGGCGGCGCGTTATGTCGGCACCGGGCGACGCGACGGAAATGCGGTCGCGTTCACCGCGGTTCTGGTCGATCTGCCCGGCAGCCGCGTGGCGATTTCCCTGGCCGTGGTCGAGACGGGCGCCCGGCTCGAACTGGTCGAGGATATCAATTCAATCTACGCCTCGTTCCGGGCGGCAAACTAGGAGGATGGCCATGAGCTTTGCAAAACTCACCCTCTCGGCCGGTCTCGTTGTCGCGGTTCTGGGCCTTGCGGGGTGTGATCCGACCGCGACCGGCACCAACTCGGTCTATTACGACTCGATGCTGTGGAACGACTACTATTACGGCTATCCGCGTCCGCCCCGGCCGGACCGTCCGCGCCCCGAACACCCGATCGCGCGCCCACCGGCAAAACCGGTTCCGCCGATCGCCCGGCCGCCGGTGGCACGACCGCCGATCCACCGGCCGCCCGTGGCCCGCCCGATGCCCGCCCGCCTTTAGTGAGGCGCGTCAGGACCCGGAGGTCAGGCGTGTGACGATGCGTGCCGCGCCTTCGAGGGTGCGGTGAACCGGGCATTTGTCGGCGATCTCCAGCAGCTTGGCCCGTTGCGTTTCACTCAACGGGCCCTCAAGCGTGATAACCCGGGTGAACGCGTCGATCTTGCCGCTGGCACCGGTATCGGCGTCCTGGGCATGCACCTTGTCATGGCAGACATCGACATTGATCCCGGTCAGGGGCCATTCCTTGCGCTGCGCATACATGCGGATGGTCATCGAGGTACAGGCGCCAAGGCCCGCCGAGACGAAACCATAGGGCGACATGCCCCGGTTGGTGCCGCCATAGGACAGCGGTTCGTCCGCCTGGGTGTGGTGATCGGGACCGGACTGTACATCCTGCAGGAACCCGCTCGCCGAGACTTCGGTGACGCGCACCACGCCCTCGGGTGCGCCAGGCGGCGGCGCAGGCGGCGACAGGCTCACATAGCGGCCGACCCAGGCGGCGATCACATCGGCGGCATACTCGGCATCCTGCGCTCGGCTGATCAGGTGATCGGCATCGTCCAGCGTGACAAAGCTCTTGGGATGTTTCGCGGCCATGAAGATCCGGGCGGCATTGTCTATGCTCACCGTCTCGTCACGCGGCGCGTGCAGCACCAGCAGCGCGGCGTGCAGCCCAGCAATGGCCGGTTGCAGCGCGCTCTCGGCGATATCCTCGACAAACTGCCGCCCGATGCGGAACGGCCGCCCGCCCAGACAGACTTCGGCCGCGCCCTCGGCCCGGATCCGGGGCAGGGCGGCTTCGAAATGATGCGTCACATGGCCCGGATCGGCGGGGGCGCCAATGGTCACCACGGCGCGCACAGTGGCTATCCGCGCCCGTGCGCGCAGTACAGCAGCCCCGCCCAGCGAATGCCCGATCAACAGCGCCGGCGCCATGTCGCGCCCGGCCAGATAGGTGGCGGCAGCCACAAGATCATCGACATTCGAGGTGAATGTCGTGTTGGCAAACTCGCCCTCGGAATGGCCCAGACCGGTAAAGTCGAAGCGCAGCACCGCGATCCCCATCGCCGCCAGCCGCGCCGCGATCCGGCGGGCGGCGGGAATGTCCTTGGAACAGGTAAAGCAATGGGCAAACAGCGCCGTGGCCAGCACCGGCCCCTCCGGCAGGTCCAGCCGGGCGGCCAGTTGACTGCCATCATGACCGGCAAAGGTGATCCGTTCGGTGGGCATGGGGTCACTCCTGATGGGTTTCTCCCCAGAGTGGGCAGGACCGCCCCCCGCCACAACCCTCATGTCAAACGCCTCACGCGGAGGTGACGCGCAGCCAGCTTCTTCTTCTGTTCAGAAATACCTCGGGGAGCGCGAGGGGCAGCGCCCCTCGCATCGGTCGCCGTGCCGCAGGCGCGGCGAAATCCCTTGTCAGTCGGCGCCCATCAGCGCCGGATCGAACGGATAGGTGGTCAGGTTCTCATACCCGTCCTCGGTGATCAGAACCTGATCTTCCAGCTTGATCGAGAAGTCGCTGCCCACCTCGCCGACACAGGCCTCGACACACAGGACCATGCCCGGCTCCAGCGGATAGTCATAGGCACCCGCCACAGCCTTGTCGGGATAGGCGACCAGCGGCCACTCGTCACACAGGCCCACCCCATGCATCAGACAGCCGTATTTCTGCGCCTGATACCTGTCGTCCAGCCGGTGGCAATTGGCGGTCAGTTCCGGGATCATGACGCCGGGTTTCAGCATCTCCATATTGGTCATGATATGTTCATGCGCATGCTGCATGGCATAGATCATGTCCGGGCGCGGCGCGCGATCGCCGATCCACCAGGTGCGGCTGATGTCGATGCAGATGCCGTAGGACCCGATCAGATCGGTATCAAAGGCGATGATCTCGTTTTTCTGCGTGATGCGCGGCCCGCATTCCTGGAACCAGGGATTGGTGCGCTGCCCCGAGGCCAGCAGCCGCGTCTCGATCCATTCGCCACCGCGCCGGATGTTCTCGGCATGCAGCACCGCCCAGATGTCGTCCTCGGTGGTTCTGCCGTCGCCGACATTGGCGCGCGCGAAGCGCTCCATCTCGGCGATGGCGCTTTCACAGGCGTGATGGGCGCAGCGCATGGCAAGGATCTCGTCAGGCCCCTTGATGGCGCGGGTCTTTTCGGTGACCTCCTCGCCCTCCATGATCTCGAACCCCTGCGCCTCGAGCGCGCGCAGCCCGTGCAGCATGATCTTGTCGACCGCCAGCCGTTTGTTGCCGCCGGAATGCTCCTCGATCAGCACCCGCACCTCGTTGCTGAATACATCCGCCGCCACATCCACCTTGTCGCCCCGGTCGAAATAGAACAGGTCCGCGCCCGAGCGCTGTTCGCGCACCAGCGGGTTGAACGTGCTGAGGAAGGGCGAATTCTTGTAGTCCCAGATCACCATGTAGCCATCGGCACAGAGCAGCACCGCGCGGAACGGGTTGTGGGTGTTCCACAGCTGCATGTTGGTCGAGTCGGTCGCATAGCGGATGTTGAGCGGGTCGAACATCAACAGGCCACCATAGCCCCGCTCGACAATGGCGCGGGTCAGCCGTTTCCAGCGATGCTCGCGCATCCGGGTCAGGTCGGGCAGGTCCAGCCCTGCCTGCGCCCATTCGGCAAAGGCCAGCTGGGTCGGCCCGATCTCGATCCGGTCGTTGTCATTGGGACTGCCGTCACCCAGCGTGGCGCCCCGACTGGGGTCGATCTTGCGGGTATCGCGGTAATGCTGGGTCATCGGGGCCTCCCTTGTCATGCTGATCCCAACTGTGGCCGGGGCCAAGGGGCTGAGTCGCATCCTTTCGCGACGGGTGTTCGTGTCGTTTTTGGCCTGTTTCCGTCGCCAAGGCGATGCTAGGCCGGGCACATGACCGAGATCCTGCAAACCCGCCTGCCATATGATATCCACAGCCCCCGGCCATTGCCGGGTATCGCACCGCTGCAAATGGAGGACTGGTTGCACCGGGACGAGGCCTTTGCCGGGCAGATGGCCCGGCGCGCGGCATTGCTGGCCGAGAGGCCGGACGCGGTGCTGGCGCTGGACGAGGGGGCGCGACCGGCGGCGGTCGAATTGCTCGACTTGGTGCAGGGGCTGGCCTATCCCGGCACGGGCAATCGGCTCACCCGGCCCGATGGCGCAACTGTCCCGGTTGATCGTGCCGATCCTCTGCGCAGCCTGGGACAGCTGGTGCAGGAGGATTTCTGCATCCTCGAAAAGCGCGGCGACGAACATGTGCTGACAGGGGCTGTCCTGTGCTTTCCGGCCAGCTGGACGCTGGCCGAGAAATTCATGCACCCCTTGATCGCCATCCACGAGCCTGTGGGCAGCTATGATGCGGGGATCGCGCGGCGGGTGCAGCGGCTGTTTGACGGGGTGCAGGTGGGGCGGCCCCTGTGGCGGTTCAACGCGCTCTGGTACGCCGATGCCGAGCTGCACCAGCCGCGCAGCATCCATGACCGCCGCAGCGCGCCGGTACCGGCGGATGCGGGGTATCTGCGCAGCGAGCGGCAATGCATCCTGCGCCTGCCCGAAACCCGCGCGGTGGTATTCTCGATACATACCTATGTTTTGGCGCGCCGTTCCGTGCCGGTACCGGGCTGATGCGACATCGCCCCGCCGGTATCGGGCGGGGCGTATCGCGGCGATGCTGTTTGGTTCAGACCGGCAGCAATGCGAGAACGCCGGACATGGCGCCCGAGCTTTGCATGAAAACAAGCGCCGCAGTTAGAGAAAGGACCTGCGTATTGAGGCGGAAATCCTCGCCCTTGATCAGGTTCACCGCGGCAAGCGAGGCGGCGACCGGGGCCGAGACAAAGGCCAAGCAACCCGTCATGCCCCAACTGGCAAGCCGGCGAATATCGGTCTGCGCCCGCTCTTCCGGGCTGAGAGCATCCATCTGGTCTGGGCGCGGCTCACTGCGAAAGGCGAGGGCTAGCGCCTCCTGATCGGTCAGTTCGATAAGACCCGTTTCGCCCTGATGGGCGTATTGTCCCATGATCCGGTCATAGCGGTTTGCCAGATCCGGGGCGGTATCGTCGATAGGGGCAAAACGCGCGCCATCAGGGTTCAGGAGCTGCTGGCGGCCGCGCACCCTGCGGGGCGATACATTGGCGAACGCGCCGAGGAATTGTTCGATCGTCAGGCGGACATCGGGGTCCAGCCACTCGATCAGTTCGCTGGTATAGAGATCCACCATCCGGTAGAGCATCACCACCAGCATCAGTTCGGTCACGTCGCGGTCGTCGGTCAGGTGTGAAACCGGTGTGATCGAAATGACCAGCCGGTTGCGGGCTCGCTCCTTGCTATCGTGCAGGCGCTGGTTCAACCCTGCTGCAGCATCCATGCGACGAACGCGCGACGTGTCCATGCCTTCGGATTCAAGGGCTAGCCTGACCAGGTACTGGCTGGACATAATCCGTGCTTCGTGGTCGTTCAGCAGCGTTTGCCGTTCGACGGCGTGACCATAGTCCTCAAGTGTTGCCGTTACGATCCGGCTGAACCGGTCCATTACGCCATCTTCGTTACCCAGGAATACTAGTCCACCGTGATACGTGCCTGTCTGTGCCACAGCGACATCCTCCAATCAAAGTTGTGCTGAGGATCAAACTAGCGACAATTGGTGCAAAAATTTGGGCCAAAACCAAGTTATCACGAGGCAATTCGTCTAGTTTTGCAAGATTGACTATGGTCTGGAAACTGCAAATACCTCGAAAAACCCCTTAAAAGTGGCTGCAACCTGTCAGGTCTGTGTCATGGTTATGGCGCAATGCAACTTTTAGCTGTCGATTCGTTTGGCCATGATGGCGATGGCCTGCTGATAGACAGATGCTGAATTCCACGCTTTGATGACTGCAAAATTTGGTTCTCCCGGCTGATAGCCGCGGCCGGGTCGCCAGCCTTTCTGGCGTAAGAAATTCGCCGTAGAGGCGAGTGCGTCGGTCATGTCGTAGAAATCCACCCGCCCGTCGCCGGTTGCATCCACGCCATAGGCCAGCGCGTTTCCGGGCAGGAATTGGGTGTGACCCAGCTCGCCATGCTTGGCGCCTTTGGTGGCGCCGGAAATGGCGTTGCGGTCCACCAGTTCCAGGGCTGCCAGCGCATGGGGAACAAAGAAATCAGAGCGGCGGCAGTCATAGGCCAGCGTTGTGATCGCTGAAACCACCGCGCTGTCGCCCATGAACGAGCCAAAGGCGGTCTCCATCCCGTGCAGCGCGATCAGGATGCCGGCGGGCACGCCATATTGCCGTTCCAGCGCGGCATAGAATTCGGGATTGCGCGCCTTGCGCTTGCGGCCCTGGGCGACGATCGTATCCGCGCCGCGCACCTGCATGAACTTTTCGAGCGAGTATTTGAAGCTTTTCTGATTTCGGTCGGCGGCGATGGTGCGGGTGGCATAGCGGGCCTGCGCCAGCGCCTCGAGCCCGCGCTTGCCAACGCCCTGTCGGCGGGCCACTTGGGCGAACTCGGCCTTCCAGGCCTCGAACCCGGCGCCGGTATTGCCGCAGGTCAGGGCAGCGCCCGCCGAGGGAAGCTGCGAGAGCATCAACGTCAGAAGGATCGGGCGGAAATAGGGAACCATGATATCGCTCTGCAAAGGGTCAAGGCACAGTCGGTGCAAGAAGGAACATCGCTTTCAGCGCGGCACCCGGTTCGACACCGGGCAGGGTTTCACGGAAAACGCGGTCGATGGTGCCGTCGGCATACATCTCAGACAGCAACGTATCGATGAGAAGCCGGAAATCGCTGTCGCCGCGGGGCAGGGCCAGCGCCTGTTTCTCGATCGTCAGGATCTCGTCCAGAAGCTGGAACTTCTCGCCCATATTGCCGGAGACATAGTTGTAGATCAGGATGGATTGATCGGCGAAATAGGCGTCAAGCGCACCGTCGTTCAGCGCCTTGAAGCCGGCATTGTGATCGGCGAAGCGCTCGAACCGGGCCTCTAGCCCGGCGGCCTCGAACGAGTTCAGCACGGCTTGTTCGGTCGTTGTGTCGGCGCGAAAGCCTATGGTCTTGCCCGCCAGATCGGACAGGTGAGCACCTTCACCGCGGCGGGTTATGACAGACGTCCCGTCAACATAGATCGGGATCGAGAAATCGACCGTCTTCTGGCGTTCCAGCGTCACCGTGGCCGCGCCGCAGAGCATGTCGATGTCGCCCTTGGCAAGCCGTTCAAAACGGTCCGAGGCAGAGACCGGGACAAAACCGGCCTTCAGTTCACCCAGATCAAGCCGGTTGGCCATGGCCTGTGCCAGCCGGCCGCACAACTGGGGCGTATAGCCCGCCGGCCGCCCTTCGGCATCCGCAAAGGAGAGCGGAGCCGCGTCGACGCGGAAACCGATATTGATCTGTCCGGTGTCGCGAATGCGTTCGATCGTCTGGGCCGCAACGGCGCCGGTAGTCAGGGCGAGCGCCAGTGTCAAAGCTAGAAGCCGCATGAATAGTCCTTTGTCAGCAATGTGAAGCCAGACTAGCCGGGCAGGGGCGCACCTCAAAGGGGAATATCGGACCGGTCAGGGTCAAAAGACGCGATCGTGCTCGGCACAGGCGGTCGATCCTCCAAAAAAGGAAGGGGCGCCCGAAAGGCGCCCCCCCGATTTGCGTACAGACTGCGATCAGCAGCTGTAATACATGCCGAATTCCACCGGGTGCGGGGTGTGTTCGTACTTGTGGACCTCTTCCATCTTCAGCTCGATATAGCCTTCGATCTGGTCCTTGGTGAACACGTCGCCCTGCAGCAGGAAGTCGTGATCGGCAGCCAGGCATTCCAGCGCCTCGCGCAGCGAACCGCAGACGGTGGGGATGTCTGCCAGTTCCTCGGCGGGCAGGTCGTAGAGGTTCTTGTCCATCGCCTCGCCCGGATCGATCTTGTTCTTGATGCCGTCAAGACCGGCCATCAGCAGCGCGGCAAAGCACAGGTAGGGGTTTGCCGACGGATCGGGGAAGCGGGCCTCGACGCGCTTGGCCTTGGGGCTTTCGGTCCACGGAATACGCACGCAGCCCGAGCGGTTGCGGGCCGAATAGGCGCGCAGAACGGGGGCCTCGAAGCCGGGGATCAGGCGCTTGTAGCTGTTGGTGCCCGGGTTGGTGAACGCGTTCAGCGTCTTGGCGTGCTTGAGGATGCCACCGATGAAATACAGCGCTTCCTGGCTCAGATCGGCATATTTGTCACCGGCAAACAGCGGCTTGCCGTCTTTCCAGATCGACATGTTCACGTGCATGCCCGAGCCGTTGTCGCCATAGATCGGCTTCGGCATGAAGGTCGCCGACTTGCCATAGGCGTGGGCCACGTTGTGGATCACGTATTTGTATTTCTGGATCTCGTCGGCCTGCTTGGTCAGCGTGCCGAAGATCAGGCCCAGTTCGTGCTGGCACGAGGCCACTTCGTGGTGGTGCTTGTCCACCTTCATGCCCATGCGCTTCATGGTCGAGAGCATCTCAGACCGCAGGTCCTGCGCCTCGTCGGTCGGGTTGACCGGGAAATAGCCGCCCTTCAGACCGGGGCGGTGACCCATGTTGCCGGTCTCGAACTCGGCATCGGTGTTCCACGAGGCGTCGGTTGCGTCGACCTCGTAGGAGACCTTGTTGATGGTGTTCGAATAGCGCACGTCGTCGAACAGGAAGAATTCGGCCTCGGGCCCCATATAGGCAACATCGCCGATGCCCGATGCCTTCAGATAGGCCTCGGCCTTGACGGCGGTGCCGCGCGGGTCGCGGTCATAGGCCTCGCCGGTGTCGGGCTCGACCACAGAGCAATGAATGCAGATGGTCTTTTCCGCGTAGAACGGATCGACATAGGCGCTTTCGGTGTCGGGCATCAGTTTCATGTCCGAGGCTTCGATCGACTTCCAGCCGGCAATCGACGAGCCGTCGAACATGAAGCCTTCTTCCAGGAAGTCCTCGTCGACCAGATCGGCGATGATCGTCACGTGCTGCAGCTTGCCGCGCGGGTCGGTGAAGCGGATGTCGACATATTCGGCACCCTCGTCCTTGATCAGCTGAAGAACTGCGTCCTTGCTCATACTCTCTTGTCCTCTGCTAGAGTGTGTTCGGGTCAAAGCGCGTCCGAACCGGTCTCGCCGGTACGGATGCGGATGGCTTGTTCGATGGTCGAGACAAAGATCTTGCCGTCGCCGATCTTGTCAGTCTTGGCGGCGCCCACGATGGCCTCGATGGCGGCGTCGACCTGGTCGTCGTCCAGCACCACTTCGAGTTTCACCTTGGGCAGGAAATCGACCACATATTCAGCACCGCGATAGAGCTCGGTATGGCCTTTCTGACGGCCAAAACCCTTGACCTCGACCACGCTGAGGCCCTGGACGCCGATATCCTGCAGCGCCTCTTTGACCTCGTCCAGCTTGAACGGTTTGATGATCGCTTCGATCTTCTTCATCGCGGTGCTCCTTGCAAGCTTGTCAGCCCGCCTCAGATCACGTCTAAGCTGGAGGCTCAACGCGAATGCGAAACCGGCCAGGCCGCACTGCGGCAATTTTGGGCGACAGGTGAAAATTTGTGCAGAATGCACAAGGATTGTGCAGAAGTGAATCGGCAAAGGGGCAGGGCATGACCGAACTGCTGACCGCGGCGCAGATGCGGGCCATCGAGCAGGCTGCAATCGCCTCGGGTGAGGTGACCGGGCTGGAGTTGATGGAGCGCGCCGGGCGCGGCGTGGTCGAAGCGATTTTCGAGGAATGGCCCGAACTGGCAGAAGAGCGGGGGCCAGCCCCCGCACCCCCGGGATATTTGCAGCAAGAGGAAGGGGCGAGGCGCGCGGTGGTCCTGTGCGGGCCTGGCAACAATGGCGGCGACGGGTTCGTGGTGGCGCGGCTGCTGCACGAGCGCGGCTGGGCGGTGGAGGTGTTTCTTTATGGCGATCCCGGGAAGCTGCCGCCGGATGCGCGAGCGAATTATGAGCGGTGGCGGGTGTTGGGGGAGGTTCAGGCTTATGCGAAGTTTGAGCCAGAGAACTGGAATTGGCAAATCGGAGAGGTTGGAGGGGTCGATCTCATAGTAGATGCGGTTTTTGGCACTGGGTTGGTTCGACCGCTCGGCAGCGAGATGTGCCTGCATGAGAAGATCGGTGTACTCACAACTGAGGTGGTCAACGCACGTCGCGTGGCGATTGATCTTCCTTCTGGATTATGTGCCGACAGCGGAAAGCCTCTCATTGATACCCAGGAACAGATAGGGCGTGGGAAGCTGGAATTTGAACTGTCTGTGAGTTTTCATCGCGAGAAAGTCGGGCATCGAATTTCAGATGGGCCGGCTTTTTGCGGAAAAACAGTGGTGAAAAGCATCGGCTTGGATGACTTGCCATCCAGTCGCGCTGCCACAAGGGAGCTTGCCAGCGAAATTGTGCGCCTTGCGCAACCAAGGCTATCGGACAAGGCGGCGGAGTCGCACAAGTACACGCACGGCCATGCCCTGATCCTCTCCGGCGGCTCGGGCAAGACCGGCGCGGCGCGGTTGGCGGCGCGCGGCGCGCTTCGCATCGGGGCAGGGCTGGTGACGCTGGGGGTGCCACCCAGCGCGCAGCAGGAGGTTGCCTGTCAAATCACGGCGTTGATGTTGGCACGGATCGACGGTGCCGATGGGTTAGCGACAGTGCTGGGGGATACCCGCCTTAGTGCGCTCTGCCTGGGGCCTGGCATGGGTGTCGAACGGGCGCGCGATCTGGTGCCGGTGGCGCTGGCCGCAAAGCGCGCCACGGTGCTGGATGCCGATGCGCTGACGGCCTATGCCGACGATCCGGCAGAGCTGTTTGCCCAACTGCATGAAGCTTGCGTTCTGACCCCGCATGGCGGCGAATTTGCGCGGCTGTTTCCCGATATCGCGAAGAGGCTCCGCGAGGAGCCGAAGAGCGGCCCGGCCTATTCCAAGGTCGATGCCACCCGTGAGGCCGCCAAGCGCGCGGGCTGTGTGGTGCTGTTCAAGGGGCCCGATACGGTGATCGCGGCGCCGGATGGGCGTTGTTCAGTGAACTCGGCCCATTACGAGCGCTCGGCACCCTGGCTGGCGACCGCCGGGTCGGGCGACGTATTGGCAGGCTTCATCACCGGGCTTTTGGCGCGCGCCCTTGCGCCGATGCAGGCGGCAGAAACCGCCGCCTGGCTGCATGTGGAATGCGCGCTTGAATTCGGCCCCGGCCTGATCGCCGAGGACCTGCCGGAGCAATTGCCGGCAGTGTTTCGCAAACTGGGGCTTTAGGCGGCGAGCCGGCCCGAGGCGGGCAGGCATTGGCCCGCCACTTCCAGACCACCGGCATAGAGTACATGGGCGGCATCGAAATGCAGCTGGAACAGCGGCATGTCGCGCGGACCCAGATCGCAGACGAACTCTCCATCCACCAGCGCATCGGCCCGTACCATGGCTTGCGCTGTGCCAAACAGCGCCCGCGCCCGCCAGTCGCGGATCAGCACGGGTTGTCCAGCGGGCAGGATCAGGTCGCAATCGGGCCGGGTATCACCCAGCGATCCTGCGGCAAAGCGGATCGCGCGCACGGTCTGGCATGCGCGGGTGAGATGACGCAGCGGAACAAACCCGCGGTCGCGGGTAATGATCCGGTCACCGGGGGACAGGAATTCCACCGGCATCTCGCCATCCTGTGTCAGCAGGACGGTGCCGGCCAGGAATCCGGCCTCGGGAACCGGCGTGATGTCGGGACTGGGATGCGAGCCTCTGCCCGCAGCACGGACTGCCGCTTTTGCGTTCATGATGGATCACCTTGGTCTGCTCGTTATTTTTGCTGGTCAGAATGTGGCAAAACCGTGAACTTGTCGCGGCGATTTGCTGCCGTTTTTAGATAAATCCCGGAAAGCGTGCCTTTGCGGCATCGTGACGGAAGCATTCAGATTGCCTCTCGCGCTCGGCTGAAAGCTTTGCTATTCAGCGCGTCACGGTGCCGCTGCGGCGGATCGTGACTGCGGGTGTGGCGGAATTGGTAGACGCACCAGATTTAGGTTCTGGCGCCGCAAGGCGTGGGGGTTCAAGTCCCTTCACCCGCACCATCTTGTCCCTTCAAAATATAGGCCCGACCCCATTTCCCCCGAGCGATTGTGCACCCCGGTTTTTCATAGGTGCACGCGTGCTGCGCCAAGCGGGGCGTGCCATGCAGGGGGTGCATGGCCGCAGGGCGGTTTTTCGCTTTGCGCGTGATTTCGCCGTTGGGTCATTGCGCGGTAAACGCTTGTGGTTCCATCGGATCATCACGAACCCTCACGATTCCGTGTTGCGAAAATATCAGCCTCGGCGCGCGTATCGGCGGGTTCTCTGGAAGTGGGAGCCCCTTTTACCATTTGAAGAAGGGTAATCAGCAACCTCCTCAACGGAGACACGATATGACGAGACAGATCAAAACAGCGACAGGTGCTGCGCTGCTGGCCGCGATCACCGCGGTTCCGGCTGCGGCGGAACTGAAATGGGACAACGCTTCGGGTGGATATGTTCAGATCTACGGGCAGGTCTCGCCCGCCTGGCAGTCGGTCGATGACGGGGTGCAGAGCAAGGATACCTTTGTCGATAACGCCCATTCCAACACCCGCGTCGGCCTGTGGGTCGTGCAGCCCATGTACCAGGGCACGTTCAAGTTCAATCTGGAAACCGCGCTTGGCCTGCGTTCGTCGGGTGGGGTGAGCCAGACCAACACGCCCAAGGGGGCCGATTGGGATCGGACCGACCTGCGCAAGATCGACTTTTCCTATGCCAGCGAGAGCTGGGGCACGATCTATGTGGGGCAGGGGTCGATGGCCAGCGACGGCGTCGCGGACATCACGCTGAACAACAATGGCATGACCACGTATAACGGCATCGGCGATTTTGCCGGTAGTTTCCAGTTCCGCACCGCTGCCGGGGCGCTGTCGGGCGTCACCATCGGCTCGGTCAATCCCAGCCTGGATGGCGGGCGCCAGGGGCGCGTGCGCTATGACACGCCCAGTTTCAATGGCTTTACCGTTTCGGTCGCGGCCGGTACCGACGTGCTGACTCCGGGCAACAGCGACAAGTATTACGACATCGCGCTGAAATATGCGGGCGAGTTCGATGGAACCAAGGTCAAGGGTGGCATTGGCTTTTCCCGTCGTGACAGCGGTGGCGTCGACCGCGACGACACCTTTGGCTCGGTCGCGGTCAAGTTCCGGTCGGGTCTGAACTTTGCCGTGGCCGGTGGCAGCCGCGAGAACAGCGGCGACTATACCTATGTTCTGGCCGGATACGAGACGCAGTTCCTGTCGGTGGGCATGACCTCGTTTGCCGTCGATTACTATAACGGCAATGATTTCGGGCTGGCCGGTCGCGAGTCGAAATCCCTTGGGCTGGGCATCAACCAGAATTTCGACAGCATCAATACCCAGGTCTATCTGGGCTACCGCAATCATGAACTGTCCGATCCCGGTACGGCCTATCAGGATGTGGACGCATTCCTGTTCGGCGCGCGCTGGAAATTCTGATCCGGTGTCGATGGGTTTGCGCCCGCCCGTCCCCGTCAAGGGGCGGGCGGGCGTCACTCTTGCGTGAGATGGGTGCAAAAACGCACATCGCATTTGCAGAAAGCTGGCATGTTGCAGGGCGCTTTTTTGAATTTCACGTGCTGCTCGCATTCGCGTTACTTCATTATCTATATGTAACAAAAGCATTTTTATTTTTTCTCGAGTCGTGCCGCGTAGCAGCGATGCAACGCGCGGGCCACGGGCCGGGGCGCGCATATGGAACCAAGACCCATCCCCGCCACATCAGAGGGCACGCAACCGCGTTTCATCCATCTGATGGGAAAGAAGATGATCACCACACTCAGAACCACTTCGGCTCTGGCCCTGGCGGCGGCGGCACTGGCCGCGCCCGCATCGGCCCAGCTGCTTTATGAAAACCAGTCCGGCGGTTCGGTCCGGCTGTATGGCCAGTTCAACCCGGCCCTGATCTCGGTCGATGACGGCCAGCAGACCGAGACCCAGATCCGCGACAATGACCTGTCGCGCAGCCGCCTGGGCCTGCGCCTGACGCAGCCCTTTGGCGACAACACCTTCCGGTTCCGGTTCGAAGCCGGGCTGGGCCTGCCCAACTCGACCGAGACCAACCAGCTGGGCGACAATTTCAGCGGCTGGACCCGCGACGACCTGCGCCATATCGACTTCTCGCTCGAAGGCGACTGGGGCCGGGTCTCGCTGGGGCAGGGCAGCATGGCGGCCGATGGCATCGCCGAATCCGACCTGTCCTATGTG
The DNA here is from genome assembly GCF_022321465.1 of Ruegeria alba. Taxonomy (NCBI): domain Bacteria; kingdom Pseudomonadati; phylum Pseudomonadota; class Alphaproteobacteria; order Rhodobacterales; family Roseobacteraceae; genus Ruegeria; species Ruegeria alba. Next base: position 34,672 of record NZ_JAKOEM010000028.1, read on the forward strand.
GGCGTGGCGCTGTATTCGTATCTCGCCGATGCCAACGCGGCCTTCCTGTTCCGCGACACGGCCGGGGTTCTGTCCGGTCCGGCGGTGGGCGATACGCTCGACACGTTCGACGGCTCGCGCCGCGGCCGCATCCGCTATGACAGCCCCGAGATCGCCGGGTTCACCTTCTCGGCTGCATACGGCGAAAACATCCTGAACACCGCCGACCAGTCGGATTACTACGATGCGGCGGTGCGCTATTCGGGCGAGTTCGCGGGCGGTGTGCAGCTGGACGCGGGCCTGGCCTATCAGGTGCGCGACAACAATGGCGTTGATCGTTCGGATGTGGTGGGTTCGGCCTCGGTCCTGCTTCAGAACGGGCTCAGCTTCACCTTTGCGGGGGGCACCCGCGACAACGACGCCGCAGGCGCCAGCGATCCCGATTACCTGTATTTCAAGGTCGCCTATGACGCCGACTGGTTCTCGTTCGGCAAGACCGGCGTCGGTGTGCACTATTATGACGGGTCGGACTTCAACGTCGCGGGCTCCGAGACCAAGGGCTGGGGCGTGGGTATCGCGCAGCGGGTCGAGGCCTATAACACCGACGTCTATTTCACCTATCAGGACTATGAATATGACGACGCGGCCAACAGCTATCAGGACCTCAGCACCATCGTGCTGGGCGCGCGCTGGCGCTTCTGATCGGTTCGTGACCGTTTGACATCGACACGCCCCGACCCGTCCGGGGCGTGTTTTTTGTCTCATACCCCCAATTGCGGGGTCAGCGCGGCACTACCCCCTTGCACCGGCCTCTCGGGACAAATAGAAGGCCACAAATTGTGCATGGCGCGCGCCTCGGTGCGTGCGCCCCGAATCCTATGGGGACTACCATATGCAGGTTACCGAGACGCTGAACGAAGGTCTGAAACGCGGCTACAACATCGTTGTAAGCGCGGCTGAGCTGGACGCCAAGGTCAACGAAAAGCTGGTCGAGGCGCAGCCCGAGATCGAGATGAAGGGCTTTCGCAAGGGCAAGGTGCCCATGGCGCTGCTGAAAAAGCAGTTCGGCCAGCGTCTGCTGGGCGAGGCGATGCAGGAAACCATCGACGGCGCCATGAACAAGCATTTCGAGGACAGCGGTGACCGTCCCGCGCTCCAGCCCGAGGTCAAGATGACCAACGAGGACTGGAAAGAGGGCGACGACGTGCATGTCGAGATGTCCTATGAGGCGCTGCCCGCAATCCCTGAGGTCGACATGAGCGACATCGCGCTGGAGAAGCTGGTGGTCAAGGCAGACGACGCCGCCATCGACGAGGCGCTGGGCAACCTGGCCGAGACCGCGCAGGACTTCAAGGCGCGCCGCAAGGGCTCCAAGGCCAAGGACGGCGACCAGGTCGTGATGGATTTCGTCGGCAAGGTCGACGGCGAAGCGTTTGAAGGCGGTTCGGCCGAGGATTACCCGCTGGTGCTGGGTTCCAACAGCTTCATCCCCGGCTTCGAAGAGCAGCTGGTGGGTGTCAAGGCCGAAGAGGAAAAGGACGTCACCGTCACCTTCCCCGAGGAATACGGTGCCGAGCATCTGGCCGGCAAGGAAGCTGTGTTCACCTGCACCATCAAAGAGGTGAAGGAACCGGTTGCCGCCGAGATCAACGACGAGCTGGCCAAGAAATTCGGCGCCGAGGACCTGGCCGCGCTGAAGGCCCAGATCGCCGAGCGTCTGGAAGCCGAATATGCCGGTGCGTCGCGCGCGGTGATGAAGCGTGGCCTGCTGGACGCGCTGGACACCAAGGTCTCGTTCGACCTGCCGCCCAGCCTGGTTGACGCCGAGGCCAAGCAGATCGCGCATCAGCTGTGGCACGAGGACAACCCCGAGGTTCACGATCACAACCACGGTGAGATCGAAGCGACCGAAGAGCACACCAAACTGGCCGAGCGTCGCGTGCGTCTGGGCCTGCTGCTGGCCGAACTGGGCCAGAAGGCCGAGGTCGAGGTCACCGATGCCGAGATGACCCAGGCGATCCTGAGCCAGGCCCGTCAGTATCCGGGGCAGGAGCGCCAGTTCTTTGAATTCGTGCAGAAGAACCCGCAGATGCAGCAGCAGCTGCGCGCACCGATCTTCGAGGACAAGGTGGTCGACCACATCGTGGCACAGGCCAAGGTGACCGAGAAAGAAATCAGCAAGGAAGACCTGCAAAAAGCGCTTGAGTCGCTCGACGCAGAATAATCCGCGCTCCCCGGAACGGGATACAAAAGGAGCCGCCCGAGATTTCGGGCGGCTCCTCTTTTTTGTCGCGCGTCTGGCTTTGTTCGTGAGTGGCTTAGGCTTCGCGCGCGACCATATTGTGGGTGTCCAGAAGGTTCTGTCTCCTGCTTGGGGTCAGGGAACCGGCCAAGGCGTCGATCAGGGAGTGGACGGCTTTCAGTTCCTCTACGGTTGTTGCGGACTGAATCTGTTCAGCCAGATAGCGTTCCAACGGCGTGGCCGGGACGTCGTCGGCGTTGGCTGCGAGCGGCTTTGCCCTGGCCCGTGGGCGATTGAAGAGCGCCAGCGCGTCGTCGTCGCTCAGGAACACGTCATGGGGGATTCCGGCAAAGCGGCGAACCCGTTCGACGCGTTCCTCACCAGTATCGAGCAGGGCGGCCAGCGCCGGCACCTTACCCATTGGCACGGTCTCGCCCACATAGTCGTAAGGGGCATTGTCGGACCGCTTTAGCACCCGGTCCATCACCGGGTCGATCACGGTGACGATGTCACTGATCCCGGCACGACGGGCATATTCCAGCGAGCCGATCATCAGTTCGCAAGTGGCATAAGACACCGAGTTGCGGTCCTTGCCCCGTTTGAGCCGCTGCGTGTCCACACAGAACCGTGTGGATTCCCACATCGTGGAGCTGCGGAGCGGTGGTTCGCCACACAGGATGTCAGAAAACACATCCGCCAGCATATGTGGACCGGTGGTCTGAAGCGCCCTGACGGCCGCCACCACATTCCCTTCGTCGTCAAGCCCGACAACATAGACAGGATCCAGGTGATCGAACTTGTCAATCTCCTTGCCGTCCTCGATTGTCACATCCCATCCCAGACGATCACCAAAAACACGGGCACGCAACCGAAACATTTCATCCAGAACTCCATCGAATAGATGCTTGTTCAAAGCGTCGATCACGATGATCATTTGTTTCCCCCTACGAGTGGATTTCGGTGAACCAATCGTTACCCAAGTTGGGGCTGAGGACTATTGGGGGTTTCCCGTAGAGGCGGAAAAAAGTGTACTGGTTGGTTCAGCCGGGGTAGATCAGCCCGAGGCCCACGGCCCGCCCGACAGCCTGAGCAGTGGTTAAGGCGCAGAGTTTCTCGCGGGACGAGCGCAGATGCACCTCGACGGTACGGTGCGAGATCGACAGGATGTCACCGATGTCCTGTTGCGATTTGCCAGCAGCCACCCATTGCAGGATCTCGGCCTCGCGTGTCGAGAGCGACGGGTGATACAGAACCCGGCCCAGCATGTCCGAACTCATCACCGTGTCGTGGATATGCACAGCCAGCGATTGCAGGTCACCGAGTGTATGACGTACAAGCTTGTGCCACTCGTCGGTCGAGCATTCGCGGGTGACGCTGAGCAGCCCGACATCGCCATAGGGACCGCGTACCGGGATGGTCAGGCCCTGATCGCCGATGCCAAAGTCATGAGCATCGCGAAAGACACGACGGAAATCACTGCTGCGTTCGAGGCGGCTCCAGTCGACCGGGGCGATGCTGCGCTGGCTCATGTGCAGCGTCGGGTCGATCATGTGAAAGCCCTGCTCCTGATAATGGAGCTTCCACTCGTCACTATAGGTGACATAGCCGTGAATGGCACCGGCGGCCGGGTTCAGCCCGGCATAAGCGGCGTGGTCCATCTCGAGCTTTTCGCGCACTTGTAGGAGGAAGTCCGAATAGACGGCTTCCGACTTGGGCAGAGTTCCGAGATCGACAATATCCATCTGCTGCACCTGTTCGATCAGAGCAAGGCAGTGGGCGCGTTATCCCGGTACTTTTTCGCCGGATAACTGTCTATCGACCGCCATTGTTCTGACAAAGGCTAGAACAGCACGCTTTTGTGCCGGAGGCAAGCTGCTATAGATCTCTACCATTTCGACTGAATCCCGATCCTTAAGGAACATAAGACGGTCGATCGGCGCATCGCTGCCGTCGATCATCCCGGATTCCGGGGCCTGAATGCCTTCGAAGAAATGGCTTATATGCACATCGAGCACCTCGGCAATTGCCCAGAGGCGCGACGCGCTCACCCGGTTTGCACCGGACTCATACTTTTGAACCTGTTGAAACCGCACTCCGATCGCACGGCCTAGCTCGGCTTGGCTGAGGCCCAGCGCAGAGCGTCTGGCGCGGATCCGGCGCCCGACCACGGTATCGACTGTATCCATACCTTCACCTGTTACATTCGTATATTCAACGAGTACCAGTATTCGAAAACCGGCATGCAACTAACGCTTACGGCACTTGGTCGCGTGCACGCACTCGCTAATCACGCCGACAGATTGCCCCATTGCAGGCATCGAAGCAACGGTTTTCCTGTTATGGTTGCGGAAAGGTAACGGCTGATTGCCGACAAGTACCTGTCTACTAATAATTTGCTATCAACGGTTTGCTGGGCACAGACCAAGATCATCCTCTGCCGCTAGCGCTCCGGTCGGAGTTAGGGGAACCGTTTGGAAGTACAAGGATTTGTGCCGGGTGAACGTTTCATCGACGGGGCTTTGGAACAGAGCGACAGCCCCTTTCCAGGGCGCCCGGATTGCAATTTTTGAAAACTGATGACGTTGGGTCAAGCAGCGGGACGCAATCCTGTTTCGACAAGCATCCCGCGTCGTTTCGCCTCATAATAGTATCCCGAGGCGTAGAGCTGGATCGCCCTATCCTGGTCTCCATCCGACAAAAGCCAGGCGCCGCGAAGGTATTTCCCCGCAAACTGCAGGTTAGTGTCTGCATCCAGAAGATCTTCGGGCGCACCGCGGAACCCCATTGTTCGGGCGGTTGCGGGCAATATCTGTAGCAGACCGTAATAGGGCCTGTTAACCGCCCAGGGGCGATGGCTGCTTTCGCGGATTGCCAGCTTGTGCACCAGATTCCGCGGTAGTTCATAGTGATCTGACCAATGGTTGATCGCGGCGCGCAGCTCAGGCGTTTCATTGGGGTGAAGCGGTGGGTTGACAGGAGGGGAAGCTTCCGGTGTGCGCCCGCAGGCAGCAACGGGCAGCGCGAAGCCGGTCAACAACAGGGCGCGGCGGGTCAATTGCATCAAGGGTTCCTTGGTCGCGTCAGTTGCCTAACGCAATTACCCCGACATTTGCAGCGTGCGAAGAGGCTTTTCAAAGAACGTGGCAAGATGGGCGGATTACGGCCAGTGGACCGGAAGTCTAAAAGAAGAAAGGCCGCACATCGGCGCGGCCTTTCAATCTTGTATCCTGTGGGAAACCGGTCAGGCGGTTTCGTCGCTGGCGGCAGGGGCCTGATCGTCGTCGTCCGAGGCGGCGCTGCCGATATCGTCGAACAGTTCGGCGATCTCGAATTCAGCGGCGGCCTCTTCCTCGGCGGCCAGTTCCTGGATCGACTTGCCAGATGCCTGCAGTTCGGCCTCTTCGGGCGAGCGGGCAACGTTCAGGTTGATCGCGACTTCGACCTCGGGGTGCAGGCGGACAGTGACGCTGTGCAGACCCAGTTCCTTGATCGGAGCGATCAGGGCAATCTGTTTCTTGTCGACCGAGAAGCCTGCCTCGGTGGCGGCGTCTGCGGCGTCACGCGGAGTGACCGAGCCATAGAGCGCGCCGGCATCCGATGCCGAGCGAATCACGATGAACTGCTGACCGTCGAGCTTTTCGGCCAGGGCCTCGGCTTCCTGCTTGGTCTCCAGGTTGCGCGCTTCGAGCTGGGCTTTCTGCGCTTCGAACTGGGCGATATTCGCATCCGATGCGACCAGCGCCTTGCTCTGCGGCAGCAGGAAGTTGCGAGCGTAGCCCGGCTTGACGTCGACGACGTCGCCCATCTGGCCCAGCTTCGCCACGCGTTCGAGAAGGATAACTTGCATGTGCCTATCTCCTTACTTCACGGCGTAGGGCAGCAGGGCGAGGAAGCGCGCGCGCTTGATGGCACGGGCCAGTTCGCGCTGCTTCTTGGCCGAGACGGCGGTGATGCGCGAGGGCACGATCTTGCCGCGTTCGCTGATATAGCGCTGCAGCAGCTTGGTGTCCTTGTAGTCGATCTTGGGTGCGTTGTCGCCCGAGAAGGGGCACACCTTGCGACGGCGGAAAAACGGTTTAGCGGCCATAACTTGATGTCCTTTCCTAATGCGGGCTTAGCGGCGTTCGCGGCGGCTGTCGCGCTCGTCGCGCTTCTGCATCTGGACCGAGGGTCCTTCGGCGTGCTCGTCGACCTTGATGGTCAGAACGCGCATCACGTCGTCATGCAGGCGCATCAGGCGTTCCATTTCCTGCACGGCGGACGCGGGCGCGTCGGTGCGCAGAAAGGCATAGTGGCCCTTGCGGTTCTTGTTGATCTTGTAGGCCATCGTCTTGACGCCCCAGTACTCGTGGTCGACCAGGCTGCCGCCATTGTCGCTGAGTACGGCACCGAAATGTTCGATGAGGCCTTCGGCTTGCGTGTTGGACAGGTCCTGACGCGCAATCATGACATGCTCGTAGAGAGGCATGCGATCTCCTGTTTTCTATCTAGGCGCATTTCATAGGCGGGGCCCTTGATCCTTTCACGGCCCTGCCACGAGAGACTGCGCGGTTCACGAATTCTGTGAAAGGATGGCCCCATATACACGCCTGCGCGCCGGGGGCAAGGGGTTTGGCGGCGCCGCACTTCTGGGTTGTGTCTGGGGTCATGCCGCTCAATTACCCAGAGACTGCCGCATTCCCGTCGCAATGTTTATCAATCGTTAACCCTGCCGGACACAACCCGGCGATAAACTTGGCGCAGGGAGCGCGACCTGACATGCATGTGGCACAGCAACAGACGCTTCGCAACCGGATGCCGCTTCCGTCTTTCGAAGAGACGGTGCCGTTGATGATCACTTTCGCCCCGAACTGGCCGCTGCGCACCGTGATCTTTCGGGTGGTTGGTACCGCGCTGGTGATCGGGGCCGCCGCCATGTGGCTGCTGCCAGGATCGGGCGTTGACGCGGATGCGGCGCTGATGAAGCTGGGCGTGTCGCTGTTCTTCTTCCTGTGCGGTCTGGCGCTGTTGATGATCCATCATCAGGACAACCAGCCCGACGCCTATTTCGATCCGATCCGGCGCGAGGTTCGGGTGCTGCAAAAGAACAATCGCGGCCGTCCCCAGACCATCCTGCGCCGCAGCTATGACAGCCTGGGCGCGGCCCGGTTCAACGAGCACTACCTGGAGATCTGCGACGTGGACGGGTCGATCCTGATGCGCCTGCCGATCCCTTCGGCCGATATCCGCCAGGCCCTGCGCAGCCAGCTGAGCGGATTCGTGACCATTTCGGCCTGACATCCGCCACTGTTCATTCCTCCACAGACTCTGTGGAGTTCTGTCAGATTGCCCGCACAACCCGCTTGCCCCATGTCTGGGCCAAGGCAAGGACAACCGTCCGCCTGAACCCACAAGACAAGACATGGAGCGACAGAATGAAGACCACCCGCCTTGCCGCAGCGCTGATCCTGGCCGGCCTCGCCGGCGCCGCCACAGCCGCGCCCGAGACATACCTGCTGGATGCCAGCCACAGCCAGGTCGTGTTCAGCTACAACCACCTGGGCTATTCCACCACCACCGGCATGTTCTCGGGCTTCGAGGGCGAGATCCTGTTCGACAAGGAAGACCCGGCCGCCTCTTCGGTGACCGTTTCGATGCCGGTCCTGTCGATGTTCACTGGCTGGGAAGCACGCGAAGATCACTTCTTCTCGGGTGATTTCTTTGGTGCCAAGGAAGGGGACATGATCACCTTTGTCTCGACCGGCATCGAAGTGACCGGAGACAACACCGCCAAGATCACCGGCGACCTGACCATGAACGGCGTGACCAAGTCGGTGGTGCTGGACGCGGTGCTGAACCAGATGGGCGATCACCCGATGGCAAACAAGCCCTGGGCCGGGTTCGATGCCACCACCACCGTGGTGCGCTCCGATTTCAACCTGGGCATGTTTGCACCTTATGTCAGCGACGAAGTCGAGGTTCGCATTTCGATCGAGGCCATGAAGGCCGGAGCCGACAACACCTGATCCGGTTCACCGTCAGGCGAACGAACGGGCCCGTCGGCCAGCCCTTTGCAAAAAGTGGCGCATGTGAAAAGTGTGAGGGCTCGAAGCGCACTGGCAGCTTCGAGCCCACTTTACCGGATGTTGCATCCGCAGAAATGGTGATAGTCAGGCGTATGGTTGCCGTATTTCATACTCAGACAAGCCTTCTCCATGATCTTTTCTCGCTCGGTGTTCACGCGGGAGATGGGCTTTTTGTACATGGCTCGATGACTGCCGTAGACGCTACCGTGGGCGGTGCCCGGACAATTGTTGAAAGCCTTCTGAGAGCGGTAGGTGGAACAGGTCTTGTAGGAATGCCGGGGTTCTCTTCCGACGCCTACTTTCCTGCTGAAATTGATAAGTCCCGCTTAACCCAAGACCAGATTTCTGAAATAGAAGATGCCGTTCCCGGTTTCGATGTCGCGAAATCCCCAACGTCTGGCATGGGTATCATTGCGGAGACTTTCAGAACCTGGCCGGGAACTCAGCGCAGCGAGCACCCGGCTGTATCGATCTGCCTCAATGGCGAGAAAGCAAATGACTTTCTCAAAGAGCACAGCCTCGCGTGGGCAACGGGAGAGAAAACGCCCCTTGGGAAGCTCCGTGATCGCCATGCAATGAAGATCTTGCTGATCGGGGTCGGCTGGAACCGATGCTCAGCCCTTCACACAGCCGAGAGCTTTGCACAACACAAGCGGACCAAGACGCGGCGCTTCAAGAATGGTGGCCCCAACGGAACATGGATCGAAACACCCGACGTAGCAGATGATATGAACCGGCTGTTTCCGGCAATTGGTGAGGCGTTCGAAAAGACCGGCGCTGTTTCTTTCGGAAAATTCGGGGGTGCCGAATGCAAGGTATGCGATTTTCGATCTCTAGTTGACTTCGCCTCTGACTGGATCGACTGCGCCAACAAACGAAGCGGTGATCTCAGCTAAAGGAACTGTGCTGCCCAATGGCAGGTTTGTGCTGGATGCTGTTGAAAAAGTCGATGTGTAAGCGCGGCGAAAATAGCGGCTGAAGTCTTCCTGCTCGGCTCTTCACGCCG